>JBBSGJ010000009.1:0-26456 GCA_038254195.1 Solirubrobacterales bacterium | reverse complement strand
GTGGTGCGGCGGGGCGGCGCCAGCCCCGCGTCGCGGAGCATCCGGTTCAGGCGCCGGGGCGAGTGCATCCGCGCCGTCGCCGCCGGTGAGCGCGGGCGACGCGGCCGCACGACGCGCCACAGCAGGCGGAGCGGCCCCACCAGCGGGCTCTGGACGGGCTCGACGAGCGCGTTGAGCCGCCACCGGTTGTCGGCGGTCACGATGGCGTGTCCGCCGGGTGCGAGCACGCGGGCCAGCTCGGAGATCGCGCGCTCCGGCGAGTGGAGCCACGGCAGGACGCCCACGGCGAGGACCAGCGCGAAGCGGCCGCCCGCGTGGGGCAGGTCGTGGGCATCGGCGGCGCGGAGCCGCACGGCTCCGGCGAGCCCGGCCGCCGCGACCTGGTCCGCCGTCCGGGCGACCATGTCCGGGCTGGAGTCCGTGCTCTCCACCGCCAGTCCCCGGCGGGCGAGCGCGACCGTGGCGACACCCGCCCCGCACCCGACCTCGAGCACCTCCGCACCGGACGGAAGGCGCAGGGCATCGACCCACGCGAGTACGGTCTCCAGCCGCTCCCGGTAGACGAGACCCTGAAGCCCGTCGTGCGCGTAGACCTCCCCCCAGTAATCCGCGACCGCGGAGAAGTAGGCGTCGGTCGGAGCCTGCTGATCGTCGCCGGGGTGCGCGGTCAGCCGCTGCTCCCGGGCGCACACACCGGGCGATGGTAGAGCGCCCCCGGGGGGCGGTCCTGAGCGGCTACCTGGCGGACCTCGGCGTCCGACGGCTTCCTCCCGCGACCATGCCGTTCGACCCGGGGGTCGCCCCCGCGGTGCTCGAGAGCCACCTGGACCAGAGCGCGGGGCTCATGCACAGCCTCAAGATCTCGATGGCGTGCTGGATGATCGCCGACGAGTGCGCCACCCGCCGCAAGCTCGAGGCCGCGCGGCGGGCGGGCGTGCCCGCGGTCGCCGGTGGCGGACCCTACGAGGTCGCCGTGGCGCAGGGGCGCCTGGAGGCCTACCTCGACCTCTGCGCCGACATCGGATTCGCCCGGATCGAGTGCGGGGAGGGCTTCACGGATCCTCCCGTCGCGCCCGCGCGGCTGGTGGACCTGGCGGGCGAGCGCGGCCTCGGGGTCGAGTTCGAGCTGGGAAAGAAGCACGAAGGCGTCTTCAGCGAGCGGGTGGTCGAGGGCCTGATCGAACAGGGTCGACAGTGGCTCGGGGCGGGAGCGGTGCAGCTTGTCGTGGAGGCCCGCGAGAGCGCGGCCGGGGTGGGCGTGTTCGCCGCCGACGGCAGTTTCCGGGCCGAGAGCGCCGACCGCTTCGCGGAGGCGTTCGGCCTCGAGCGGTTGCTCTACGAGGCGCCCACGAAGGCGAGCCAGTTCACGCTGCTCAGCCACTTCGGTCCCACGGTGCACCTCGGGAACGTCCCGCTCGCCGAGCTGCTGCGCGTCGAGATCTACCGGCGCGGGCTGCACTCCGACGCCTTCGGCCAGGCCCATCTGCGACCCATCGCGCCCGGTCCGGGATCGACAGCGGCGGAAACGTCGTGAGTGGAGTCGTGGCGATCGGTTGTCCCCACGGACGGCTCCCCCCGGAGCCGGGCTGGACGACCGTGGCGATCGACGTCATCCGCGCCTCGACGACCGCGATCACCGCCGTCGAGCGGGGCCTGCGGTGCTTTCCCGTGGCCTCGCTCGAGACCGCGGTGCCGCTTGCCGCGCGGCTCCCGGACCCCCTGCTCGCCGGGGAGCTCGGCGGCTCGCTGCCCTACGGGTTCCACGTCCAGAACAGCCCGGTGGAGATGACGCGGACCCAGGACCCGGAACGTCCCGTCGTCCTGCTCTCGACGTCGGGTACGCGCCTGATGGCCGAGGCCGCGGCGAGCGGCGCCGCGCTGGTCGCCTGCCTGCGCAACGTGCACGCCACGGCGGCCCACCTCGTGCGGAGCGGCAGGTCCGTGCGGCTCCTGGGAGCCGACAGCCGCGGGGAGTTCCGCGAGGAGGACAAGCTCTGCTGTGCCCGCATCGCGTGCGCGCTGACGAAGGCGGGGTTCGCGGCCTCGGACTCAGAAACCGAGCAGGTCGTGTCGGAGTGGGGCGACGCTCCCGTCGACGCCTTCCTGGGCGGACACAGCAGCGAGTACCTGCGCCGGACCGGCCAGGAGCGCGATCTCGAGTTCGTCCTGTCGCACGTCGATGACCTGGACGCGGTCTTCACGCTTCGCCGCGGCGAGCTCGTCCCCGTCGGCGGCTGACCGATGCAGAGCTCCGTTCCCATCCTGCTCCTCCGCGCGGCCGACCCCCTCTTCCAGCACAGTGGTCTGGCGGTCGCACGCACCGCCGGGCGGCTCGGGATCCCGGTCTACGGCACCTCTGAGGACCGCCGCCACCCGTCCCGGCGCTCGCGCTACGCGGGTCGCCCGGGTGTGCCCTACCGCGAGCGAGACGATCGGTGGCTGGACGCGCTGCTCTCGTTCGGCCGGCAGCGCGGGCCCGCGCTCCTCATCCCCCTCGACGACGCCAGCGCCGTCTTCGTCTCCGGGCACGCGAGTGCATTGCGCGAGGGGTTCCTGTTTCCCGACCAGCCGCCGGAGCTCTCGCGCCGCCTGGCGAACAAGCGTGAGATGCACGACCTGTGCCATGAGCTCGACGTCCCCACGCCACCGTGCCGCTTCCCGCAGGACGCGGCGGAGATGCTCTCGCTGGCCGAGGAGACCGAGCTGCCGGCCGTCCTCAAGCGGATCGACGGCTGGCTGCCGGGGATCGACCCGGCCGCGCCCAGCGTGCTGATCGCGCGCGATCGTGCGGAGCTGCTCGACGGTTACGGGCGGATGGAATCCCGCGAGCGACCGAACGTGCTGGTCCAGGAGTTCATCCCCGGCGGGTCGGACGCCGTCTGGATGTTCAACGGGTACTTCGATCGTGGGTCGCGCTGCCTCGTCGGCTTCACCGGCCGCAAGCTGCGCCAGGGCGGTCCGCACGCGGGGCCGACCACCCTCGGCGAGTGCGTGGCCAACGAGCCGGTCGCCGCCTCGACGCGACGTCTGGCCCAGGAGGTGGGCTACCGCGGCATCATCGACATCGGCTTCCGCTACGACCGCCGGGACGGGCTCTACAAGCTGCTGGACGTCAACCCCCGCCTGGGCAGCACCTTCCGGCTGTTCGTCGGGGAGGACGGGCTGGACGTCGTGCGGGCCCTCTACCTCGACCTGACCGGCCAGCCCGTTCCGCCGAGCTCGGCCCGGGACGGACGGCGCTGGATGGTCGAGCCGCTGGACCTGCTGTCGGCGGCGCGGTTGGGCCAGGAGGGCTCGCTCGGCCTCCGCGCCTGGCTCGGATCGTTTCGGGGCCTCCGCGAGGCGGCGTGGTTCGCCGCCGACGATCCGGCGCCGTTCCTGGCCGTGGGGCTGCTGGGGATCCGCTACGGGGCCGGCCGGCTCGCGCAGCGGAGACGGCAGAAGCTCTCGGCCTAGAAGCCCGGGAGACCGAGCCCGCCGAGCTGCTGGGTGAGCGGGCCGAGGAGGTTCGCCTGCGCCTGCTCGGCGCGCTCGGAGGCGGCGCGGATCGCCTCGTTCGTAGCGGCGAGGACCATGTCCTGGAGCAGCTCGACGTCCTCGGGATCGACGGCTTCGGGGTTGATCCGGATCTCCTTGACCTCCATCGCGCCGGACACCTTGACGGTGACCATGCCGCCGCCGGCGGACGCCTCGACCACCTCGGTGCGCAGGCGCTCGGCCATCTCCTCCTGCTGGCGCTGGAGGTCCTGCATCTGCTTCATGAGCTGCTGCTGCTGGCGCTTGGGCGGGGGCATCACTCGATCTCCTCGGCGTCGAACTCCTCCACGAACCTACGGACCAGCTCGTCCGAGTCCGTCGTCGGAGCGACGGTGGGCGCCATCTCGCGCAGCTCGTAGCGCACGGTGAGCGGACGACCCGCGACGCTGCGCAGGGCGGCGAGGACGAGCCGGCGGCAGTCATCGCCCTGCGCCTTGCGCAGGTGGAACTCCTTGTCGGCCGGGAAGGCGGCGACGAGCTCGTCGCCCTCGATCCCGAGCGGACGTGCCTCGGTCAGCACCGCGGCGAGCATGCCGTTCGCGGGCTTGACGGCCTCGACCAGCGCGGGCCAGAGCTCCGAAGCGGGAGCGGCCAGAGGAGGCGGCCGAGCGGCTGCGGTGGGCGGGGGCGGAGGCGGGTTCGCGGCGGACGCGCGGGTACCCGCGAGCCGCCCCTCGAGCGCCTCGATCCGCGCGAGCAGGGCGGGCGTGGAGGGGTCGACCTCGGGTGCGGCGGCCTTGATGAGGCAGAGCTCGAGCTGGATGCGTGGGTCGGAGCCGTTGCGGACAGCCTCCTGGGCGGCGGCCAGGAGGTCGAGCACGCGCACGAGCTCCCCGCGCCCGAGCCGCGCGGACTGCTCCACGAGGCGCTCGTCGCGCTCGGGGGTGAGGCGCATCTCGTCGGGCAGCTCGCCGCCGAGAGCTTGGACGACGAGCAGGTCGCGCGCCTGGGCCTCGAGATCGCGCAGGGTACCCCCGGCGTCGCGGCCGGCGTCGGCCATCCGCGCCGCCGCGACGAGCACCCCGCGGACGTCTGACGCGGAGACCGCGTCGAGCGCCCCGAAGAGCTCCTCGGCGTCCGTGAGCCCGAGCACCGCGAGGACGTCGTCCAGGGAGAAACGGCCACCGCCGCCGGCGGTGGAGTCACCTCCCGAGTACGTCGTGAGCTGCTCGAGGGTCCCCAGCGCGTCGCGGAAGGAGCCCGTGGCGTGGCGGGCGATCATCCGCAGCGCCGCTTCGGGCGCCTCGATGCCCTCCGCCGCGCTCACCCGGCGCAGGACCTCGGCGATCTGCTCCACCCCGGGCCGCGTGAAGTCGAAGCGGTGGCAGCGGTCCACCACCGTGGGCAGCACCTTCGCCGCCTCCGTCGTGGCGAGGACGAAGACGGTGTTCGGCGGCGGCTCCTCGAGCGTCTTGAGAAACGCGTTCCACGCCTGCGGGGAGAGCATGTGCGCCTCGTCGAGGATGTAGACCTTGTGCTTGCCGGAGACGGGCGCGTAGCCCACCCGCTCGCGCAGCTCGCGCACGTCGTCCACGGAGTTGTTCGACGCCGCGTCCATCTCGATGACGTCGAGGGAGGTCGCGTTCGCGATCGCCACGCACGAGGGGCAGGTGCCGTCGGGCTCGACCGTGGGGCCGTGGTCGCAGTTCAGGCAGGCGGCGAGGATCTTCGCCATGGACGTCTTGCCCGTCCCGCGCGAGCCCACGAAGAGGTAGGCATGGTGCACGCGGCCGCGCTCGACCGCGTTGCGCAGCGTGCGCACGACGTGCTCCTGACCGACGACCTGGGCGAACGTCCGCGGGCGATGGCGGCGGTAGAGCGAGGGCGGGGGCACTCCTCTCGGAGGCTACCGATGGGCGCCGGCCCCGAGCTCGGCCCGGAGCTTGCGCAGCGCCCGGTACACCCGGCCCTCCACGGTTGAGAGCGGCAGCTCGAGCAGCGCGGCCATCTCGGGCACCGTCAGCTCGGCGCCGAAGCGCAGCGCGACGGCCTCGCGCTCCTCCTCGGCGAGGGCCGCGAGCCCCCGGTCGACGAGGTCCCGCGCGGCGATCCGGTCGGCCTCCTCGGGCGCGTGGACCTCCGGCGTCCGCGCCAGCGCGCGCTCCTCGGCCGAGCGCCGCCGGGCGTCGTCGCGCACGAGGTTCAGCGCGATCGCGTAGAGCCACGGCTTCTCCTCGCCCGCGCGCGGGCGGCGCCGGGCGCGCAGCGCGCGCTCGAACGTCGTGCTGAGGACGTCCTCGGCCGCCGTCCGGTTCCCCAGGCGGTAGGCGAGGAAGCCGAACAGGCCCTCGGAGTGGTCGCGCCAGAGCGCTTCGGGATCCCAGCGTCTCATCACCGGATGAGTGGGTTTCCGGCCGTCGGGGTCCGAGAACGAATCATCCGGTAAGGAATCGGCTCGTTCGTGCGTTGTAGGGAGTGATGAGCGGTCACGATCGGGATCTGCCCCCTGAGCTCGCCGAGGTGGGAGAGCGACTTCGCCACGCGAAGCCGCGGCTCAGCCCCCTCGAGCTCGACCGTGTCAAGGGAACCACGATGCGGATGAAGGGGACTTACATGAAGGCACGACTCACCATTCTCGCGGCGCTCGTCGTCGGGATCGCCATGATGGGCACCGGCGGCGCACTCGCCGTCTCCGGCCTGTCGGCGGGATCCTCGGCGGCGGCGGGCCAGTACGGGCCGACCCCCGGCCCCGGCCCCGGCAGCGGCTCCGGTGTCCTCGGCGAGCAGGCGGACTCCTGCGGCTCGGGCGGCACTTCGGGCTCCGGCTCGAGCGGCTCCTCGGGCTCCGGGAACTGCGTGGAGGCGGGCTCGGGCTCGGGGGCGGGCAACGCGGGCGCAGGCAACAGCGCGGCCAACGTGGACAGCGCCCAGGCGACCCGCCAGGTCGCGTCGTCCGGCGGCGGCAAGGGCGGCACCCTGCCCTTCACGGGCTTCCTGGCCATCCCCGTCCTCCTCGTGGGCGTAGGCCTCGTCGGGTCGGGCGTCGTGCTCCGGCGCCGCCTCTCTTCCGAGCAGCGCTCCTCGTAGCAAGCGACACCGCGCTCAGGGCAGCTTCGCCCTGAGCGCGGCCCGCCGCCATCCGGCGGGGCCCTTCGCCCTCCCGAAGGCGGCGGTCGCCTCCCGCACCAGCGGGCTCAGGGGGTTGAGCTCCCGGGCCCGCCGCAGCGCCGGCCGCGGGTCCTGACCCCCCGCGCCGCGCACGATCGCCAGCCCGTACTGGTACTCCCAGGAGCCCGGATCGCGCTCCGCCGCCTGGCGCAGCATGAGCTCCCCGAGCTGCGGGCGCCCGATGCGCACGTCGCAGAACCCCAGTACCTCGTAGGGCTCGGGGCGCGCGCCGAGCGTCCCGCTCGACGCGAGCGCCCGATCGATGGCCGTGGCGCAGTCCCGCCGGTGCAGGGCCGCCACGGCCTCGTCAAGCGACCGCTGCGAGAGCGCCATGAAGGCCGGGGTCAGCGCGAGCACGAGGAGCCCCACCCCCGCGACGAGCCGGCCCGTCGAACCGGGCGGCCGCAGCGCCGCGCCGGACTCCCGGCGCCGGGCGAGGGCGAGCCCGCCGAGCGGGAACACCCACGCGCTCGCCCCGGGCAGCTCCCAGGTCCAGTCGATACCCGACTGGAGCGCCCAGGCCACCAGGGCGGCGAGCAACGCGGCCTGGACGGCCCGGTCGCGCCCCCGGACCCGCCGCGCCACCCCTACGCCGAGTCCTCCGAGGGCCAAGAGGAGCAGCCCGAGCCCGGCGACCCCGAGGTCGGAGAGGATCCCGAGCGCGACCGAATGGGCGTTGACCACGCTGGTCGTCGTGTCGCGCCTCCGAGCCCACTCGTTCTCATACGTCCCCGCACCCGTCCCCAGCAGCGGATGGTCGCGCCACGTGTCGAGCGCCACCCGCCAGTGGGCGAGGCGGCCGTTGTTGCCCACCTGGGTGAAGCGCGCCGCACCGCTCGTGTCGGCCACGGGTGCGGCGTCGATGAACCGGTGGTACTGCCGGCCGATCGCCGCCGGGGCGCCGAGGGCGAGGGCCGCGAGGACCATCACGGCGGCCAGGGCGGCGAGCCCGCGGGTCGCAACACGCCAGCTCCGGTCGGCCCGCGCCACCCGCGCCTCCACCCTGAGGGCCGAGAAGCGCAGCAGGGCTGCCGCGATGATGACCGCGATGAGGACGAGCGCGAGGGAGTGCCCCTGGGCCGCCGCCCTCGCCGTCCGTGACGCGCTCGAGGTGAGCAGGTCGGCGCGCGAACCCGCGAGGACAACAACCGCCGCGGGCGCCACGGCGGCCAGGCCCCCGAGCACGAGCCCGCGAGGCCGAGCGACGAGGACGTAGACGACGAGACCGACCACCCCCGCCGCCAGCGCCCCGCGCGACAGCGTCAGCTCGACGCCCAACGCCAGCACCGGCAGGACGGCGGCGCCGAGGACGCGGACGGCGCGAGGCTCGTCGGGATCCGAGGTGGCGTGGAGCGCGAGGAGCATCCCGACGCACCCGAGTAGCCCGAGCCCGTTCCAGTACGACAGGGGGTAGGAGAGGCGCTCGTCGCCCCGGTCCGGCTGCGTATGCAGCACGTCGGGCGCCACCCGCGAAAGGACCCCCGTCCCGACCACGACGACGATCCCCACCCCCACGCTCCACAGCGCCACCCGCAGGCGTCCCCGCGTGTAGGGGACGGACGCCCCCAGGGCGAAGAGCGCCGCATAGAGTAGGACGCGGTCCCAGTCCGCCAGCGCCCGTCCGGGCGCCGAGGACCAGGTCGCCGACAGCAGGGAGAGTGTTGCCAGGAGCGCCAGTGCGGCCAGGACGAGCGCGCCCGCCCGGCTGGCCCCCGCGGCCGGGGCGACGGCAAGGGTGACCCGCCCGAGCAGCGCGACCAGGACGAGGACGGCCATGAGACCGGTGGTCCCCGGGTAGAAGGCGCCGGCGTTGAAGCCGAGAAAGACGATGAGCGCGCCCGGGCCGAGGGCGGCCGCAAGCCCCGCGGGACCGCTCAAGGTTCCTCCCCGGACGCCGATGCTGGAAGCGTCGGAGTGACCCAGGTTCATGGCAGACCGCATCGACTGAGCCCGTTGGAACGTTAAGTGTTGACAGAAATCATAATGAAGCCCCGCCCTCCCATTCCTACACCATGAGCACCACGCGCCCCGGCCAGCCGGTAGCGTCCGCCTCCGATGCCCCACCACCGGAGGCCGGCGTGAGCGACGCCACGACCGTGGCCGGGATCGGCGCGACGGAGCACGTCGTCACGTCCAGGTCCCTCGACGCCCGCCGCACCCTGCGGCGGCTCTTCGTCGCCGCCGACACCCTCGCCGCCGTCCTCGCCGCGGGAATCAGCGCCCCGGTGGCCGGCCTCGGCGCGCTCCGCCTCTCGGCCTGGATGGCCATCTCCGCGCTCGTCTGGGTGTCGGCGGCCTACCTCGCCGGGCTCTACGCCGCCGACGACCCGCCCTCCTGGCCGGCCGGGGTCGCCGAGTGCAGGCGCATCCTCATCCTCGCCCTCGCCGTCTCGTGGCCCCTGGCGGGGCTCGGCGCGGCTCTCGGCGCACCCGCGGGGGCCGGCCTCCTCGCCGCCGCCGTCATCCTCGCCCTCACGGTCGCTGCGCGCGGAGGGGTCCGGGTCGTCGCCCAGCGCGCGTACCCGATGCGCCAGCGGACGCTCATCATCGGCTCGGGGGTGGTCGCCCACCACCTCGCCGACCGGCTCCTGCGCTCCCCCGAGCTCGGGCTCCAGCTCGTAGGCGTCGTCGACGACGATCCCCACGAGGCGGGACCCGCCGACCTCCCCCACCTCGGGCGGCGTGATGACCTGGGCGAGATCCTCGACGCCCACGCGGTCGATCGCGTCATCGTCGCCTTCTCCCGCGCGACGCACGAGGAGCTGCTCGAGGCCATCCGCACGTGCTGGGACTCACACGTCGCGATCGACGTCATCCCGCGCCTCTTCGAGCTGCTCGACGGCGCCCGCCGGGTGGACCGCGTGGGCGGCCTACCGGTCATGGCCATCGACGCGCCGAGCCTCACGGGTGGGGCGCGCGGGCTCAAGCGCGCCCTCGACATCGTCGTGTCCGCCGGGCTGCTGATCATCCTCGCCCCCGTGCTCCTCGCGCTCGCGCTGGCGATCAAGCTGGACTCCCGCGGAGCCGTGCTCTTCCGTCAGACCCGCGCGGGCCGGGACGGGCGGGTCTTCTCGCTGGTGAAGTTCCGCTCCATGCGCTCCGACGCCGAGGCGCGGAAGCCGGAGCTGTCCGGCGCCAACGAGGCCCCGGACCCGAAGATGTTCAAGATCCACCGCGATCCGCGCATCACGCGCGTGGGCGGCTGGCTGCGCCGCACCTCGCTCGACGAGCTCCCCCAGCTCCTCAACGTGCTGCGCGGCGAGATGAGCCTCGTCGGGCCGCGTCCGCTCATCCTCTCCGAGAGCGACGCGATCTCGGGCTGGCAGGCCCGGCGCCTCGCCCTGCGGCCGGGAATGACCGGGCCGTGGCAGGTCTACGGGCGCTCCGAGCTGCCCTTCGACGACATGCTGCGCTACGACTACCAGTACGTCGCGGGGTGGTCGCTCGCGCGCGACCTCGAGATCCTCCTGGCCACGATCCCTGCCGTCCTCTCGGGGCGGGGGGCGTACTGATGCACGTCCTCCACGTCGTCGGGGCGCGGCCGAACTTCGTGAAGATGGCGCCGATCATCGCGGCGCTCCGCGACCACCCGGAGCTCGACCAGAAGCTCGTCCACACGGGCCAGCACTACGACGCGCGCATGTCCGGAGAGATCCTCGACGACCTCGACTTCCCCCTGCCCGACCACGAGCTCGGCATCGGCTCGGGGACGCAGGCCGAGCAGACGGCCCGCGTGCTCGAGGGCTTCGAGCGGATCCTGCTCGCCGACCGGCCCGCCGCGGTGGTGGTGGCCGGGGACGTGAACTCCACCCTGGGCTGCGCGCTGGCTGCCTCCAAGCTCGGGATCCCCATCGCCCACGTGGAGTCCGGCCTGCGCTCGTTCGACCCCTCCATGCCCGAGGAGACCAACCGCGTCCTCACCGACCGGCTGTCGACCTGGCTGTTCACCCACTCCCCCGAGGCCCAGCGCAACCTCGCCCAGGAGGGCCTCGGCCCCGCGGGCATCCACGCCGTGGGCAACACGATGATCGATTCCCTGCGCGTGGCGGAGCGTCGCGCCCGCGAGCGCGAGGTGTGGAAGCGCTACTCCGTCGAGCCCGGGCACTACCTGCTGCTCACCCTGCACCGGCCCTCGAACGTCGACGATCCCGACCGCCTCGCGGCCATCATGGCCGAGATCTGCCGGCTGGGCCCCGACGCGCCCATCCTCTTCCCCGTGCACCCGCGGACCCGCGCGCGGCTCGACGGCGCCGGCCTGCTCGACGGGCTCGTGGAGTGCGGGATGCGCTGCATCGACCCGCTGGCCTACATCGACTTCCTCTCGGTCCAATGGGCGGCGGGCGCCGTGCTCACCGACTCGGGCGGGGTGCAGGAGGAGACCTCGGCCCTGGGCGTCCCGTGCTTCACCCTGCGCCCGAACACCGAGCGGCCCGTCACGATCACCCTGGGCACGAACGTACTCCTGGGCGACGACCCGCGGGCGATCGCCGCGGTGCGCCTGAACCCGGGGCCGCGCCAGCCCGCGCAGATCCCGGGCTGGGACGGGCGGGCGGGGGAGCGCGTGGCCGCCGTGCTCTCCGAGGCGCTGGTGCCCGCGACGGCGGCGCGCGCGCCACAGTCCTCCGACCGACTGGTGGCATGACCGCGACGCGGGCGCGCGCCGATCGCGCCGACGTGCTCGGCGTGGCGATCGACCGCCTCGACATGGCCGCGACCGTCGCCCGCTGCCGCGCGGCGATCGAGGAGGGCCGCTACGTCCAGCACGTCGTGGTCAACGCGGCGAAGATCGTCGCGCTGCACGACGACCCGGCGCTGGGGAGGATCGTCGCCGGATGCGAGATCGTCAACGCCGACGGCCAGGCCGTGGTGTGGGCCTCGCGGCTGCTCGGCGACCCCCTGCCCGAGCGTGTCGCGGGGATCGACCTCATGCACGAGCTGCTCGCCCTCGCCGCCTCCGAGGACCGGGGCGTGTGGGTGCTCGGGGCGACGGCCGATGTGCTGGATCGCGCCCTGGAGAACCTCCGTGCCGCGCACCCCGGCCTGCGGATCGACGGACGCGACGGCTACTTCTCGGGCGCGCAGGAGGACGAAGTGTGCGCCCAGATCCGCGCCTCGGGTGCCCAGCTGCTGCTCGTGGCCATGCCCTCCCCCCGCAAGGAGGAGTTCCTCGGGGCCCACGGCCCGTCGCTGGGCGTGCCGTTCGTGATGGGGGTGGGCGGCGCGATCGACGTCGCCGCGGGCCTGACGCGCCGGGCGCCCGGGCTGTGGCAGCGCGCCGGGCTCGAGTGGCTGTGGCGGATGCTCCAGGAGCCGGGGCGTCTGGGGAAGCGCTACCTGGTGACGAACGCCCGGTTCATCGGGCTGGTCCTCGCCGAGCGCCGGAGGCGATGAGCGCACTCCGCTCGGGCTGGGACAGCGTCGCCGGGCGCGGGCCGGAGTTCAGCCACCAGCCGCCCGGGCGCCACGTCGAGCCGCGCGGGCTCGGGGGCTACTGGCTCGACCTGCGCCACAAGTCCTACGCGGCCGACGCCGCCCCGGACGGACTGCCGCGCGGGGCCGACGGGCGCGAGCTCGACTGGGTGGTTCCGCTCGCCCAGGCGGCGCTCGGGTACTGGGAGCGGCGCTGCGAAGGTGAGGAGACCGGTGACCGCTTCCTCTCCCTCGCCGAACGACTGCTCGCCACGGGCCGGCCCGCCGTGGGCGGGCTGCGCTGGGAGGTTCCCGTCGCCGCCCCCAAGTACGGGCTGGGCCGGGGCTGGCCCTCGGCGCTCGGCCAGGGTCAGGCGATCTCCGTCCTGTTGCGCGCGGGCGCTCTCACCGGCGAGGAGCGCTGGGCCGCGGCCGCACACGCGGCCCTGGCACCGCTCGCGGCCACTGTGGAGGACGGCGGTCTCGCCCGGGTGCTCAACGGCGCGCTCGTGCTCGAGGAGTACCCCTCGCGGCGACCGTGCGCCGTGCTGAACGGCTGGATCTACGCGCTGCTCGGCGTTCACGAGCTCGCGGTCACCGGGGAGCCCCGCGCCGAGGAGCTCGTGGCCCGCTCCACGCACGGGCTGCTCGCACTGCTGCCGCGCTACGACCTCGGCTGGTGGTCGCGTTACTCCCTGTACCCGCATGGGCGCTCCGACCTGGCCAAGCCCTTCTACCAGCGCCTGCACCCCGTCCTCCTCGAGGCGCTGCACCTTGCGCGGCCCGACCCGCGCCTGCCGGCGATGGCCGCCCGCTGGCGCGCTCAGCTCACCCCCCTCACGATCGCTCGGGCGAGCGTCGACAAGCTCGTCTTCCGCGCCGATCGGGCGTTCCGCGAGCACGCCGGGCACGCGGCGTAGCCTGCGCGGTCATGAGCGCCCGCTCCCCGCGGCCGGCCCGGCTTGGGCGTGGCCTCGGTCTCTTCCTCTACTACGCGGTCGCCTCCCGGCTGCCCGCCTCGGAGTTCCCGTTCGGCGGCGTCTGGCGGCGCATCCGGGCAGCGTGCTGCCGCCGGTTCCTCGCCGGCGCCGGCGAGGACATCAACGTCGAGCCGCGGGTCTACCTCGCCTCGGGGCGTCACGTAAGGCTCGGCTCGCGCTCCGGGTTCGGCCGCGGCTCCCGGATCTACGCTGCCGAGGTCGGGCGCGACGTCATGATCGCACCCGAGGTGGTCATGCTCGCGCGCAACCACGCGTGGGAGGATCTCGAGCGGCCCATCGCCGAGCAGGGCGAGGGGCCACTCGCCGTCCCGGTCATCGAGGACGGGGCGTGGATCGGCGAGCGCGCGGTCATCCTTCCCGGGCGTCGCATCGGCCGCGGCGCGATCATCGGGGCCGGAGCGGTCGTCTCCCGGGACGTCGAGCCCTTCGCGATCGTGGCGGGCAATCCGGCCCGCCCCGTGGGTCATCGCCGGCCGAGCAGCTCCGAGTAGATCGAGTCCAGACGCCCGCCGACCTCCTCGTCGGCGAGACGCAGCGCCCGCTCGCGGGCCGCCTCCCCGAGCGCGCGGCGACGGGAGGGATCGACGGCCAGCCCCGCGAGCGCGACGGCCAGCGCGCCGGGGTCCCGCGGAGGCACCACCAGCCCCGAGTACCCGTCTTCGAGCACCTCGGGCATCCCTCCTACCCGCGTGGCGACGATCGCGCGGCCGTGGGCCATGGCCTCGAGCAGGGCGACGGGTAGTCCCTCGGAGAGCGAGGGGAAGACGACGACGTCCGCCGCGCGCAGGGCCTCCTCCTTGGCGGCGGGGCCGAGCCAGCCGAGCCAGTCGAGCTCCACCCCCTGGATGCGCGGGCGCTCCCGCCGCGCCCCGGGTCCGGCGAGGACGAGCGCGGCGCCCGGGACGAGCGCGGCAAACCGCGGCAGCGCGGAGAGCAGCAGGTCGCCGCCCTTCGCCGCGTTGTCCCAGCCCCCGAGGTAGAGGATCCGGCCGGGGGCGCGCTCGGACATCGCCGCCGGGTCGGGCACCGCGGGAGCGGCGTTGGGGACCACGCCGACGTCCCGGGCCCCGAGATGGCGCTCGAGGGCGGTGGCGCCGGCCTGCGACACTGAGACGACGCGGTCGGCGCGGCGCAGGATCCAGCGAAAGGTGCGCCGCCGGACGCGGCCGAGCGTCCGCGCGAAGTCCTCGATGTCCCCGGCCCCCGCATGGAGGTGGAGCAGCACGGGGAACCCGAGCGCCTGGGCGAGCACCGTGAAGCCTGCCTTGCGGTGCAGCGACCCGCGGACCGCGGCGTGGATGTGCACGATGCCGTGACCGCGATGTCGCACCGCCCAGTGCACGAGCCCGGCCACACCCCCGAGGAACGCGCGGTGCCGCCGGGACGCCGGGCCGGGACGGTAGGTAGTGATGGGGTCCAGCGCCCAGCGCGAGGTGAGTGGGGAGGCGAGGAGCCCGCGCACGACGGCGGGCATCCCGCCGGGACCGGCGGGGTCGGGACCGAGGTGGGCAACGTGGGGTCGGTCGGGCAGCGGCGGTCAGCCCGGCGGCGTGAAGGAGGCCGCGTCGGTATAGATCCGCCCCGGGGCGCCGTACAGCCCCACCCCGAAGATCCAGCCTGAGGCGTCCGCCGCGGGATGCGTGGGGGTCGGGGTCAGACCCACCGGCCAGTCGTCCGCGGCGGCCCGGAACCAGGGACGGCCGTCGAGCGACCACTGGATGCCCACACCCTGCCGCAACGACGCCGAGATCTCGAACCACCGTCCCACCGGAGGGGCCACGAGGCGAGACGGCCAGTCGTTCCGCCTTCCGTCGGCGCGGCGCTCGGTCCAGTTCGAGACCACGAGGACGGGGTCGCCGCGGCGCGAACGCGTCCCATCGGGACGGCGCGGCGGGTGCCTCCAGGCGCCGGCGCCCACGAGGTCGAGCCACCACTGGGGCTCGGAGCCGACAGCCCCGCCGCCCGTCGGGAAGACGAGCTTGAACTGCATGACGTTCCCCCAGGCGTGCGTCCAGCGCACGTTTCTCGGGATGAAGAAGGAGGCCCGGTAAACGCCCGAGGCATCGCCGCCGGATCCAGGCAGCCGCTCGAGGGGCCGACGGTCGTCGCCGTGCCACCCGGTCTCCGGCGAGCGCACCGCCCACTCCCGGTAGAGCTTGGCATGCTGAAGCCCCGCAGCCACCTGGTGACGCGACACCCGGAAGCGAACGAGCCGATGCCCTGCCCGCGGCGGCGCGCCGTTCGTCCCGGCGCGGACCACGGCGATCTCGCGCATCCGGAACTCCGGACGGCGCCACCAGGTCCATCCGCGGAGCCCCGAGCTCGTGAAGCTCCCGCGGGCGGACGTCGCCGCCGGTACGGGAGCCGGATCCGCCGCGGGTAGTGCGACGAGGCTGGCGAGCACGAGAAACCGGGCGAGCACCCCTACAGGATGCCAGCCCGGACTCGCGGCGCGGTCAGCTTGCCGGCGAGTAGCCCGCGTCGTCCACGTAGAGGCGCCCGGGCCCGCCGTAGAGACCGGTCCCAAAGATGAACCCGGAGATGTCGTTGGCCCGGTGGGTCGGCGTCGTGCCGATCCCGGCCGGCCACTCGGAGCTCGTGCCGGTGAACCAGGGCTTGTCGTCGAGCGAGAACTGGACGTAGTGGCCCTGGACGATCCGGGCGGAGATCTTGAACCACCGGCCGACCGGGGGAGCGACCATCCGCGCGTTCCAGTCGGGCTCCGAGCCGTCGGCGCGCTTCATCGTCCAGTTGGAGGCCACGAGCACCGGATCCTTGTCGCCCGGCAGCGATCCGTCGGCCCGACGCGGGCGCTGCACGCCCGGCATCCCACTCCATGCGTCGGCGGACATCAGGTCCACCCACCACTGGGGTTGCGAGCCGACGCTCGTGCCGCCCGGGTTCGGGAAGACGAGCTTGAACTGGAAGATGTTCGACCAGTCGTGGGTCCACTGGACGTCGGTGGGGACGAAGTACCAGGCGGAGTACGTGCCCGACGCGTCCTTCGTTCCGGCCATCGACCCGAGGGGGCGGCTCGCGTCGTCGTCCCAGCCCGTCTCCGGCGAAGCCACCGCCCACTCCTTGTAGAGCTTCGCGTGCTTCATCCCACCGTCGACCTGGGCCCGCGTCGTGACGAACTTCGCGAGGCGGGAGCCCGAGTGCGCGGGTACGCCGTCGGTCCCGGCGGCGACCACGCCGAACTCGTTCGCGGTGAACTCGGGGCGCTGCCACCACGTCCAGTCGCTGAAGGAGCGGGACTCGAAGTCCGCGGTCCACGAGCGGTTACCGCCGGCGGCATGGAGTCCGGGGACGTTGATCACCGTCGTGGGCGAGACCGCCACGGCGCCGCCGCGGTCGTAGACGACCGCCGCGACCGTGTGGGAGGATCCCCGCCGCAGTCGCCGGGTGCTCCAGTCGAAGCCGTAGGGGGCCGACGCGTCGGCCGAGCGCCGCCTGCCGTCGATCCAGAACTCCACGCTCATGATGCCCCTCCCGGCGCCGGACGGAGTGGCCCGGAGGTGCAGTCGGGCGCCGCGGACCTCCTGCCCGTTCGCGATCCCGCCAAGCCGCACGCGGACCCCGCCCGCCAGGGTGCGCGCGCCCCGGTGGGACACCGCGAGGGTCTTCAGCCCGAAGACCGTGACGCCTCCGGCGCGCGCTACCGCCTCGAGATGGTGGTTGCCGCGACGCAGCTGCCGCGTGCGGACCCGCGCGAAGCGGAAGGGAGCGTGGCGGTCGGTGGCCACCCGGCGCCCGTCGAGAAAGAGGGCGACCCCGCCGGCGTCGCGCGGCGCCCGGACGTCGACACGGACCGCGCCACCCGAAGGACGGGCGACGAGCTTCAGGGAGGGCGCGGCGGACGCCGAGGTCGGCGCGACGGCGAGACCGCCGGCGACGAAGGCGAGGGCGGTACGGAGGCGAACGACGGAGGGCATGACCCCTGCCTCGTCTGCGCCGGTCCGCGCCTCGACGCTCGAGCGGATGGGGTAGGACGAGTGTCCAGCGGCACGATCCGGGGCCCTGGACGGATGATCGAGCGCAGCCCGTCCTCAAGCGCGCGCCCGCGGCTGCCGAGGAGTCTCCTACCATGGGGTCTCTCCGTTCCGACGACTCCTTCGTGTCCACGCCCTTCCGCTCCGACGCGTCGAGCACTCCCTCGCAGCTCGACGAGGCCGATGTCCTCGGCCGCCGCGTCCTCGGCCTCGGCGCGGGGCCCGAGAATGGCAGCCCGCGACGTGGTGGACTGGAGACGGCGGCCCGCGCGCTGCGGCGACGGCTCTGGCCCGTCCTCATCTGCGTGGTCCTCGTGCCGGTCGCCGCGTTCGCCTGGTCGGCGACGCGGCCCAAGGAGTACCAGGCCACCGCGCAGCTCCTGCTCCGGGACCTCAACCTCGACCAGAAGCTGTTCGGGGCCTCGTCCTTCGGGGGAGGAACGGATCCCCAGCGCGTGGCCGACACCAACCTCCGGCTCGTCTCCCTGCCCGCCGTCGCGGCGCGGACCGCAACGCGGGTGCCCGGCCTGACCCCGGCGATCGTGCGCGACATCGTGGAGGTCACCGCCGAGGGGCAGTCCGACCTCATCGGGGTCACCGTCACCGACGGCAATCCGCGCCGCGCGGCACAGATCGCCAACATCTTCGCGCGGGAGTACATCGGCTTCCGTCGCTCGGCCGACCGCTCGCAGGTCGCCGGCGCCGTGGGGCTCGTGCAGCAGGACCTCGCCGGCCTGACCCCGGCGCAGCAGCAGGGCCCGCGGGGGCAGCAGCTCGCCAAGCAGGTCCAGCAGCTCAAGGTGCTCACCGCCCTGCAGACCGGGAACGCCGAGCTCGTCCAGCCCGCTGCGATACCCCTCGTGGCCTCGAAGCCGACCCCGAAGCGCGACGCCATCGTCGGGCTCCTGGCCGGGATCCTGCTCGGGCTCGCACTCGCCTTTCTGCTCGAGCGGCTCGACACCCGCCTCAAGGAGACCGAGGATGTCGAGGAGGCCTTCGGGCTGCCCGTCCTCACCGAGCTGCCCGAGAGTCGCGCCGTTGCCGGACGGCGGCAGAGCCGCATCGTCTCCGAGGGCCCGGAGGCCGAGGCCTTCGCCCTCCTGCGGGCCTCGCTGCGCTACTTCACCGTCGAGCGCGACGTGCGCTCCGTGGTCGTCACGTCCCCCGCGCCGCAGGACGGCAAGACCACGGTCGCCCTGAACCTCGCCGCGGCCGCCGCCCGCGCCGGGGAGGACGTCCTGCTCATCGAAGCCGACCTCCGGCGGCCGGTGCTCTCACGGCGCCTCGAACTGCCGCCCACGGCCGGGCTCAGCGGGGCGTTGGCGCGGGGCGGTGATCTGCGCGACGGGCTCGTCGCCCTCGAGCTCCCGGCCGCCGGCGGGAGCGAGGACTCTCCCACGGTCCTCGACGTCCTCCCCGCGGGGCCCATTCCCCCGAACCCCGCCCAGCTGCTCGAGTCCGCCGGCATGCGCTCGCTGCTCGAGGAGGCCGAGCGGCTCTGGGACCTCGTCGTCATCGACACGCCCCCCACGACCGCCGTGCCTGACACGGTCCCGCTCATGAGCTGGGCCAGTGGCGTGCTCGTGGTTTGCCGCCTCGGCCGGACCCGCCGCGGGGCCGCGGCCAAGGTCCGCCACCAGCTCGAGTCGATGAACGCGCGAGCGCTGGGGACCGTCGTCAACGGCTCCAAGGCGTCGCTGCCCTACTACGAGTACAGCTCCGAGACCTCGTCGCGCTGATGGGCGCCCTTGGGCGCTCGCCCGGCATCCGTCCGACGTTGCTCGCCGGCGCGCTGGCCCTGGCCGCGGCCGGCATCGGGCTCGTCACGGCGCAGTCGCCGCTGCTGATCCTCGGCGCCGCGGTGGGCGCCGTCGCCGTGGCGGCCGGTCCCGAGCTCTGCATCAGTGTCGGCGCGCTCGCCGGGGCGGGGCTCATGCCGTTCCTATCCGCCGACACGAAGGTCGCGGGCGTGCCGATCTGGGTCGTGGGCTGGGGGATCGCCCTCGGGCTCATGCTCCTGGCGGCGGCGACCCGGGAGCTCTCCGGGCGCCCGCGACACCGGCTGCCCGTCGGCGCCCTGCTGCTCGCGATGGTCGCGCTGCTCGCCTACACGCTGATCCGGCTCGCCGGCGGCTCGCCGTTCTCGCTGCCGACGACCTCGGCGCCTTACGTGCTCGGGCCCGCGGTGGCGGTCGGGACCGCGGTCTGGCTCCTCTACCCCGACACGCTGGCGGGGCTCCGGCGTGCGCTGCCGTTCGTGGCGGTGATCGTCACGCTCTGGTGCGTCGCCTACATCCTCGCCGCCTCCGGCCGGTGCTCGGCCTGCCTCCAGTATGTGGCCAGCGACTCGCAGCGACCCGGCCTCCTCGGTCCCACGAGCCGGGTCTACGCCCCCGCGATGTTCGGGATCCTCCTGCTCGCCTTCGCGGCCGCCGGGGCCGCGCTGCGGCGGCCGTCGTGGAAGCTCTGGGGGGCGGGTGCCGTGCTCCTGTTCGCCGTCCTGACCCTCGAGGCGTTCCGGGGCCAGTACGCCGGGGTGCTGGCCGGGCTCGCGCTGCTCGTCGCCTGGAAGCTGCGTTGGTCCAGCCCGGCCGGGCGTTTCGCGATCCTTGCCCTCGTGGTCCTCGCAGGCATCGCGCTGATCTCCTCTCCCATCGGGGCCCGGGGGCTCTCGGCCGCCCACGAGCTGCGCACACAGTCGGGCAACGGTCAGTACCGACTGGACCTCATCAACGATCAACGCCGGCTCTGGAGCCTGTTCGGGACGTCGGTGATCCAATCCACGCGCTACCTCACGATCTCCTACGACCTCGGGATCTCCAACACCGTGGTGATCCTGGGCTTCCTGGGCGCCGCGCTCCAGCTCGTCGTCCTGGCCGCCGCCGTGCGGCGGGGCTGGCAGAACGGGAGCGTGGTCGGCCTCGCCCTCGCTGCGACCTTCCTGGCCGTCCTCGTGACACGCGTCTCCATCGCGTACATCGAGCAGGGGGGCACCGCGGGGCTGTACGGGGCGGCCCTCGGCTTCGCGATGGCGCTTCCCACACCGGCCCGCACCGGTTCCTGACGATGACGGCGACCCGGGATGCCGCCGGGATGAGCCGGGTGGTGAGTGGTTTCGGTTGGCTGGCGGGGGCGAACATCCTCTCCCAGGCCATCGGGCTCGTGACGCTGACCTACCTGTCGCACCGGACCACGACGGGCGAGCTCGGCGCGTACTCGCTCTGCGTGGCGCTCAACAGCTACTTCGGCCTGGCGGTCAACTTCGGGGTGTCGCTGCTCGCGATCCGCGACCGCGTACGGTCGCCCGAGCGCGAGCGCGAGATCTTCGGCCAGGCTCTCGTGCTCCAGCTGGCGATCAGCGTCGCGACGCTCGCGGTCGTGGTGGCACTCGTGCCCGTCCTCGGCCCGGACGCGCTGGTCGAGAAGCTCCTGCCGATCGTCGCACTGCGGCTCGTCATCGACGCCGTCTCGTTCGACTGGGCGCTCCAGGCCCAGCGACGCTTCAAGCTGCTGGCCGCGGTGCGCATCGCCGGGCAGGTGGTCTATGCCGTCGGCATCTTCGCGCTGGTCACCCACGGCGAGGCGGCCATCGTCACCTACGTCTGGAGCAACCTCCTCGGCTTCGCGGTGATCGCGGCCGGCACGCACCTCTGTGTCGGTCGCGGGGCCTGGTCGCTGATGGCGGCGCGTCCCCGGGCGCTGCTCCGGCGCTGGCGGCGGAGCCTCCCCGTGGGCGGCCTGCTCGCCGCGGCCTACGTATACAACACGCTCGACTACCTCATGCTCGGGTACCTCGCCCCCCGGAAGGAGGTCGGCCTCTACGCCGTGGCCTATCGCTTCCCCGAGGCCGTGATCTTCCTCTCGACGGTCTGGGCCAACACGCTCTACCCCCACGCCGCCGAGCTCGCGGTCACCAACCGGCGGCGACTCGCCCAGCAGGTCGGCGGCGCCGGGTTGGTCTCGCTCGCGGTCGGCCTGCCGATGATCGTCGTGAGCGTGGCCGTCGGCCCGGAGCTGCTCGGGACGTTCTTCGGGGGCCCCTACCGCGCCGCAGGGACGGGGTTCGCCCTGCTCATGAGCTGTGCGGTGGCCCTCCTAGTGTCCACCAACTTCGCCAACGTGCTGATCGCGGCCGGGCACGAGCGGTGCATCCTCCTGTCCACGTCGCTCGGGGTGGGGGTGAACGCGATCATCGACCTCATCCTCGTACCGCCCCTCGGCCTGGTGGGCGCGGCAATCGGGACCACGGTGGCGGCGCTCGGCCTGATCGCGCTCAACGGGTGGTTCTTTGTGCGGCACGTCGGCCGGCCGACGGTGCCCTGGCGTACGATTGCCGTGATCGTCGTCGCCGCGGGAGGGAGCCTGCTCGTGCCGCTCCTGTGGAGTGGCCCCTGGCTCGTGCTGGCGCTCGCCACCGTGCTCGCCTACCTCGCGGCCGCAGGAGTGGCGCTGCGGGTGACGTCCTAGGAGCGCCGGCCCCGTCGGCCGCCCCGGCCGGACTCGGCGCGGCCCTGCGGCGGCGGCCGGGCGGGCAGCGCACGGTCCTCCAGCAGGGCGAGCGGGACGTCGCGGGCGAGCCAGCGGGCCATCGCCTCGCCCCCGCGGCCGCGGGCCGCAACGCCCAGGGCGAGCCGCAGCGCGACGGGGCGGCCGCCCGTGTCGTGGCCGTCCGAGGCGACGTTGTGCACCAGGCCGGCATCGAGGAGCCGCTGGGAGAACACACGCGCCCGGGCACCGAAGCGGCCCAGGACGCCACCGGCCGTCAGCGAGCACAGCGCGCCGCGCTCCACGAGCTCGTACACGCGCGGGACGTCGCCGAGGAGGTCAGGCGAGCGCTCGGGATGTGCGAGCAGGACGCGGAAGCCGCGCAGGGTGAGGGTGAACAGCGCCTCCTCGAGCGCCGGGCCGCCCCGTCGCAGGGGACACTCGAGCAGCACGCACGAGCCGGCGCCGAGGGCGACCGCCCGCAGTTCCGCGTCGGAGAGCTCAGCCGCCCGGGTGATGGTGACCTCGCCGCCGGTGAGGAGCCGGAGCGGGACCCCGGCCGCGCCGAGCGTCCGCCGGAGGGAGAGGGCGGTCCGGAGCACGTCGAGCGGAGCGACCCCGTGGACGTGGTCGATGTGTGGGGTGGCGACGACCGTCTCGATCCCGTCGTCGTGAGCCGCGCGGGCGATGGCCAGCGCACCGGTCGCGTCACGCGGGCCGTCGTCCAGCCCGGGCAGCACGTGGGCATGGAGATCGATCATGCCGTGACCCGTCCCGCATGCACGCCTGCCCTCACGCGCCGCACCCGTGGATGTCCGAGCACGCGCCGGGTCACCAGCTGGGACTTCCACCGGAAGCGGTGCCCCGCGTCCCCCCGCCCCACCACGACCCGCTGCCGCGCCAGGTCGCCGCCGCCCGCGACGCCGTCCCGCGTGGCCGCACCGGCCACGTAGCCGGCGGCCCGCGCGGCGGCGATGACGCGGGCGTCAACGGCGCCGTAGGGGTAGGCGACGCTCTCGCAGCGGATCCCGACCTCGGTCTCGATGTCCTGGCGGGAGCCCACGAGCTCGCGCTTGAGGGCCTCGGGGGAGAGCGCGGGTAGGAAGGGGTGGGTGCGCGTGTGTGAGCCGATCTCCCAACCCTGCGTGGCGAGCTCAGCGAGCTCCGGCCAACCCATGGAGCGCAACTCGCCCCCCCACGCCTGCATCCACCGCTGGTTGCCCTCCCATGCCATCGACCCGGAGGGGCCGACGCAACGGGTGGGCACGAAGACCGTGGCAGGCCATCCCAGCGCGCCGAGCTCGGGCCGGGCGTGCTCGTGGACGGAGAGGTGGGCGTCGTCGAAGGTCAGGGCGACCACGCGGCCTCGCGGGCTCCCGCGCACGGCCTCGGTGAAGGTCACGCCGCGGTAGCCCCGTCGATGTAGCAGGGCGAGCTGGTCGTGGAGATCGCCCGGCCTCACGGCGATCGGCGACGGCCACTCATCGCTGACGGCGTGGTAGCAGAGAATGATGCGGTCAGGAAACATGGACGAGTGCCCGGAAGCGAAATTCTGCCAAGGCACTTCCTCTCCCTCGGCGCGCGAGCGGTGGACCTTGATCCCTGGCCTAGCCTCCTCGCGTGCGGGTAGGCATCCTCGCAAGTTCCCTGAGCCGGGGCGGCGCCGAGCGGCAGGCGGCGCTCTGGGCGGCTGCGTGCCGCCAGATGGGGTGGGAAGTCGAGGTGCTCGTGCTCGCCCGCGGGCCGGGCGAGTACTCCGTCCCCGACGAGGTCGAGGTCTCCTCGGCCGGGAAGCGGGGAGCGCTCGACCTCGTGCGTGTGGCGCAGGCGGTGCGGGCCTTGGCGCGACGCGTCGACGTCGTCGCTGCCTTCCAGCCCTATGCGGGCGTCTTCTGCGCCGTCCAGCCGCTGCCGGCGCCCTGGGTCCTCGTCACGGGAATGGATCCCCGCCGCTTCGCCGACACGAGCCGCGTTCCCGCCTGGGCGCTCGGGGGGGCACTGAAGCGGGCGACGCTGCGCTGTGCCCCGACTCACGGGCTCGCCGAGTGCCACCGAGCGCTCGGCCTGGGACAGGACGGGTGGGAGGTCATCCCCAACGTCGTGGCGCCCGAGGGATTCACATCCGGCGAGGAGCCCCGCGACGGGGAGGTGCTCTGGGTGGGCCGGCTCGTGTACCAGAAGGATCCGTTGCTCGCGGTCGCGGTCGCACGCGAAGCGGGGCTGCGGCTCACGCTCCTCGGTGAGGGACCGCTGCGCGAGGAGGTGCGCCAGGCGGGTGGGGACGGCGTGGTCCTCGAGCCGTTCAACCCCGAGCCCTGGGCCCTCTACCGCACCCACCGCGCGCTCCTGCTCACCTCGCGCTACGAGCCCTTCGGGAACGTCATCGTCGAGGCTCTCGCCGCCGGGACCCCTGTGGTCGCGGGCGACTGCGACTTCGGGCCCCGGGAGGTCCTCGCCGACGTCGCGTCGTCCCGGATGGTCGCGCGGGACCCGGGCGCGCTCGTCCACGCGTTGCAGGAGGTCGTCGCCGCTCCGCCGTCTCCAGCGGTGCAGCTCGAGTGCCGCGAGCGGGCGCAGGCCTTCTCGCTCGATGCGCTGGCCCCTCGCATCGCCGCCGTGCTCGAGCGGGCGACAAGGCAGCCGAGAGATTCCGCTCGTGGGACTCGCGGGCCCCACCGTCGGCGCTAACGAGGGGCAGTTCGGGTACCGTGGGCGTCATGGAGGGCAGCAGTTGGGCGGTGCTCGAGAAGCGGCGCCGCCAGCAGGAGCGCGAACCGGAGTCGGTGTCCCCCCCTGACGACGACTACGTCACCCTCGTCGTGCCACGGGCGCTCGCCGACGCGTTCGTCGCCGAGACCCGCGCGACCCACGCCACGCCCGCTGCACGGCAGCTGGGCCACCTCCTCGCCGCCGGGGTCCGCGGCAAGGGGGATACTTCTGCGCCCTCCCGCCGCTGAGCGGGCTATGGTCGCCTCCCGGTGCCCGTCCGCGTCGGCATCGACCTCGTCGCCGTGGACTCCGTGCAGGAGTCTCTCTCCCTCCACGCCGAGCGCTACCTCGAACGGATCTTCACCCCGCAGGAGGTCGCGGACTCCTCGCCGGCGGGGGAGCTGGACCCCGAGCGGCTCGCGGCCCGCTTCGCCGCCAAGGAGGCGACGCTCAAGGTGCTGCGCCCGGGCCGCGACGACGGCGTCCTGCTGACCGACATCGAGGTGCGGCGCGCGCCGGACGGATGGGTCGAGCTCGCCCTGACGGGAACCGCGGCGATGCTCGCGGCGCGGGCGGGAGTGGCGGAGCTCGCGCTGTCGCTCACCCACGAGGCCGGGATGGCGTCCGCGGTCGTGATTGCAGAGATCGGCGATGCGCGCCGATAGGGGTCCCATGACCGACGAGATCCGCCGGATCCTCTCCGAGCAGGGGCGGCTACCGATCGACCCCGCCGAGCTGCCCGACGACGCCGACCTCTACGCCGCGGGCATGACCTCGCACGCAAGCGTCAACGTCATGCTCGGCCTGGAGGACGCCTTCGACGTGGAGTTCCCCGACGCCATGCTCACCCGCTCGGTGTTCGAGTCCGTGGCGTCCATCGCGGCGGCCCTGACCGAGGTGGGGGTGCAGGCGCCGGCATGAGTGTTCTCGAGGCCCCCACCGATCAGGACTTCCTCGCGAGCGTCGTCCGGATCGCCGACGAGGTCGCGGCGCCGCACGCCGACGACGTCGACCGCGATGCGCGCTTCCCCGCAGAGACCCTCGCCGCGCTGCGTGAGCAGGGCGCGCTCTCGGCCTTCGTGCCGACCGGACTCGGCGGTGGCGGCGTCTCCCTGCAGGCGATCGCCCATGCGTGCTTCGAGCTCGGCCGCCGCTGCGGCGCGAGCGCGATGGTGCTCGCCATGCACCAGATCCAGGTGGTGACGCTCGTCCGTCACCTCCCTGACGGGGGCTGGCACGAGGAGTACCTGCGGGACGTCGTGCGCTGCCAGCGACTCATCGCCTCGGTCACCTCCGAGGTGGGGACCGGCGGCGACATGGGGCGCTCCGTGGCGGCGGTGACGCCCACGCCCAGCGGCACGGTCACCTTCGAGAAGCAGGCGCCGACCGTCTCCTACGGCCGCTACGCCGACGACCTGCTTACCACCCTGCGCCGCGCGCCCGACGCCGAGCCCTCCGACCAGGTCGTCGCCCTGACGCGCTCCGAGCAGGTCCAGCTCGAGCCCATGGGGACTTGGGACCCGCTCGGGATGCGCGGGACGTGCTCGCCCGGCTATGTCGTGCGGGCGGAGCTCCTGCCCGAGCAGGTCCTCCCCACGCCATTCAACCGCGTGATGGCCGAGTCCATGGTCCCCGTCTCGCACATCCTGTGGTCGCACCTGTGGCTGGGCATCGCCACCGACGCGTTCGACCGGGCGCGAGCGTTCGTGCGCGCCGAGGCGAAGCGCAGCCCGGGCACCACGCCGCCGGCCGCCATGAAGCTCTCCCACGTGATGAGCGAGCTCTCGCTGCTGCGGGCGGAGGTCGGCCTCGCGCTGCGGGAGTTCACCGAGGCCGACCGCGAGCGCCTGAACACCATGGCGATGGCGCTGCGCTTCAACAACCTCAAGATCGCGGCGTCCGAGCAGGCGCCGCGGGTGTGCCAGGGCGCACTCGGGGTCTGCGGGATCATGGGCTTCAAGAACGACACGCCGTTCTCGGTCGGCCGCCACCTGCGTGACACGATGTCCGCCTGCCTCATGGTCGCCAACGAGCGCATCCATCAGACGAACGCGTCGCTGCTGCTCATCGCCAAGGAGGTCTGAGCCGGTGGCGCCGTTCCGGGAGGCCACGCCGGACCAGGCGGAGTTCCTCTCCGAGCTGACCGCCGCCGGCCTGCTCGTGCCCTCGGGTGAGCCGGGGGTCTACGGGCGCGACGCGGTCTTCGAGGACGTGC
>JBBSGJ010000008.1:0-27274 GCA_038254195.1 Solirubrobacterales bacterium | reverse complement strand
GTGTAGCGCTTGGCGGCGGCGAAGGCGTCCGGCACCGAGCGGCCACTGGCGAGGCAGGCGGTCATGGCGGCGGAGAAGGTGCAGCCGGTGCCGTGGGTGTTCGTCGTTGGGTAGCGCGGCGCGCGCAGCTCGGTGAAGGTCGCGCCCAGGGCCTCGTAGAGGAGCAGGCGGCCGATGAGGGGCTCGCCCGCGCCGGTCACGAGCTTGATGACCTCGACCGACTGCAGCAGTCCCATCACTCCCGGGAGCACCCCGAGCACGCCGGCGGCGCCGCATGACGGGGCCAGCTCGGCCGGCGGCGGAGTCGGGTAGAGGCAGCGGTAGCAGGGGCCGTCGAAGGGCTTGAAGACCGACAGTTGGCCGTCGAAGCCGAGGATCGATGCGGACACCACGGGGATGTTCAGCCGCACCGAGGCGTCGTTCAGCAGGTAGCGCGTCGGGAAGTTGTCGAGGCCGTCGACGACGACGTCGTAGCCCCCGATCAGCTCCATGATGTTGTCGGCGCCGAGCCGCACCTCGTGCTTCTCTACGTTCACGTCGGGGTTGATCTCGTGGATCGCGATCTCGGCGGAGTCGACCTTGGGCATGCCCACGCGGTCGCTCGAGTGCGCGACCTGGCGCTGAAGGTTGGAGAGGTCGACGACATCGTTGTCGACCAGTCCGATCGTGCCCACGCCAGCCGCTGCCAGGTAGAGCGCGGCCGGGGAGCCGAGGCCCCCGGCCCCGAGCAGGAGCACCTTGGCGTCGAGCAGCTTGAGCTGCCCGTCGACGCCGATCTCGGGCAGGAGGAGGTGGCGCGAGTAGCGATCGCGCTGCTCGGCGGTGAGCGCCTTGGGCACCTCGACCGGATAGCCGCGGTCCTTCCAGAGGGTGATCCCCCCCGTCATCGACGCGACGTGCTCGTAGCCGAGATCCTCGCGCAGGGTCCGGGCGGCGTAGGCCGAGCGGTTCCCCGAGGCGCAGTAGAGGATGAGGTGGGCGTCGCGGTCGGGGACGGTGCCCTCGATGCGGGATTCCAGGTAGCCCCGCGGAACGTGGAGGGCGCCGGGGAGCTTGCCGGCGTTGAGCTCCTCGGACTCGCGCACGTCGACCACGACCGCGCCGTTGTGCAACTGCTCGCGGACCTCGGAGGGGTCGACCTCGGAGATGGAGTCCTTGACGGATCGGAGGAGCTCAGCGCTGGAAGCCATGACTATCGAAAGTATAGCGTCGCGCGAGCCCCGGCGCGACGAGGCGTGCGCTCCGCCCCCTGGCTGGTCGAGCCCTAGCGTTTCAGACGCGATGCGCCTCCGCCTGCTCATGGCCGCCGGGGTGGGCGCCCTCGTGGCGCTCGTGGCCGTGGCCCTGCTCGTGGCCACCCGCGGAACGGGATCGGCTTCCGGGCCGGTCGGCCCGACGGGCTGGGCCGGCGCCGTCCGCCCGCCCGGTATCCCCCCCGCCGCCTTCTCCCTGCGCGACGAGCGTGGGCGGACGGTGCGCGCGCGGGACTTCCGCGGCAAGGTGCTCGCGATCATGTTCGTCTACTCGACGTGCCGGGACACGTGCCCGCTCACCGCGCAGCAGGTGCGGGGAGCGCTGGACCGGGTGAGGGGCGCGCGTGCCCTCGCGGTCTCCGTCGATCCGCGCGCGGACACGCGGGCCCACGTGCGCACGTTCCTGCGCGAGCAGCGTCTCGCCGGCCGGGTGCCCTACCTCGTGGGCACGCGGGCGCGGCTCGCCGGCGTGTGGCGGCTGTTCGGGGTCGGGCCGGAGGGGCGACGCGAGCACGATGTCTCCGTGGTCCTGCTCGACCGGGGGGGCCGCCAGCGCGTGGGGTTCGGGGTCGACGACCTCTCCGCGGAGGCCCTCGCCCACGACCTGGCGGAGCTGGCCCGGAAGGGCTAGGCCGGGTAGGGCTAGGCCCGGCGCCGCTCGGCGCGGGGACGGCGGCGCAGGCGGTCCATCAGCCGGCGGCGCCGGGACCGGACGACGGGATGCCGGAGCCGGTGCCACTCACGCAGGGTCATGCCCTCGGGACAGTCGGGGGGATCGACGTAGGCGACGGGGCGGTTCATGGTGTGGAGAACTTCATCGGGAGCGTCGGACAGAAGATGAGAGCATCGAGGAATGGACGGTTCGCGGCCGGCCCCAGCGGCGCCCTGCACGTCGGGAACGCGCGGACGGCGCTCCTGGCCTGGGTGTTCGCGCGCAGCACTCATGACTCGTTCTACGTACGGATGGAGGATCTGGACGTGCGCCGGGTCGGACCCGGTGCCGAGGAGGCCCAGCTCGCCGACCTCGCGGCGCTCGCTCGAGACGAGAGCGGCCCCGCTCACGGCGGGACCGCTCGTCCCTCAGCTCAGGCGCAGGGCCCGACTACTTCCTGCACTTGTTGACGGTGCCCGAGGTCGTGGACATGCCCGTCCGCTTCTGCGTGACGTAGTCCTGGAAGTAGTACTTCGTCCTGATGACGAACTTCCCGCTCTTCGGGCACTTCTTGGGAAGCACCGCGTAGGGGGGTCTTCTTGCCCTTGAGCCGGCCGGCCTGCGGGTTGATGACCAGCCGGAAGTTCGTGAGCAGGGCGAGGGCGAGAGCGAGGACCCCGGCGAGCGCGACTACGCGCTTCTTGCGCGTAAGTGAAACAGTCTCCTCCTGCTGGAAATGACGCGAACCAGAAGGGGTCGCCCTTCAGGTCCCCCGCCTACGAGACCCGCAACGACTGAAACCGGAGCCGGGCACAGGGGTTGCGGTGGTCGGCGTGCTCCAATCGTAGGCGCGTGCGCCCGCCCGTCGACGACATCGCCGCCCCGCCCTTCCCCCCGCGGCTGCCGTGGATCAACGTGGCGATGCTGCGGATGGACAAGCTGCTCGGCTCCCCCGTCCTCGTCGAGTTCTGGGACTTCTGCCGCGTGAACTCGCTGCGCACGCTCCCCTACCTCCGCGCGTGGCACGAGCGCTACGAGAAGGACGGCCTGCGGGTGATCGGCGTGCACTCCGGCGGCTTCCCGCCCTCCGAGGACGCAGACCAGGTCAGCGCCGCCTGCGCCCGGCTGGGGGTGACGCACCCCGTCGTCGTCGACGAGGGCCACGCCATCTGGCTCGAATACGAGAACGCGGGCTGGCCGGCGCGGTATCTGTTCGACTCGAAGGGCCTCCTCCACGACTTCCACTACGGCGAGGGCGCCTACGACGAGACGGAGCGCGCGATCCAGGAGCTGCTCGGCGTGGAGCGCGAGCTCGTGGCCCCGGTCCGCCCCGAGGACGCGCCCGGCGTCCTCCTGCCCGCGCAGACCGCCGACCAGCCCGGGGCGTACTCCGGGCCCTACGAGGCCGGTGCGGCGTGGGCGGTGACGTCGGGCGGCGGAGTCCTGCGTGTGAACGGCAGCGAGGTGGCCGCCGAGCATCCGGGCTGCGTGCTGCTGGTCGAGCACGAGCGCCATACGGAGGGCCTGCTCGCGCTCGAGGCAGGCCCGGGCATCGAGGTCCACGCCACCTGCTTCACACCCGGGCGGGCCTGAGGTCTTCCGCCGCGTCGTCGGCCAGGAGCCGGACGGGCTCGGGCGGACCTGCATCGCCCAGGCGGACGCCGGCGCCAGGCCAGTACGGGCTCTCGTTCGGGCGGTGGGTGACGAAGTTCGGCTCCCACACCCAGGTGCCGGTGTTCCAGAGCCGGGCGCCGGTGGGCGTGCGCCACTCGGCCGGGTCGTCGCCCGGCCAGGGGCCCGAGCGATGGGAGTGCCCGAAGAGCACGTGGTCGGCGCCGATCCCGAGGCGGGCGACCGCCCCGCCGACGGCCACGAGGGCGGCGCGGCGCAGCTCGGCGCCGGAGACCTCGGAGCGCAGGGGGCCGATCCCCGTGCGGTTCAGGGCGGCGATCGCGGTCCCGAAGCCCAGCCGCAGCACGCGCGAGCGCAGCGGCGCATGCGCCGATCCCGCCGTGAGCCGCCGCCAGAGCTTGGCCGATGTCTGCTGGCCCTTGGCCACCCCGCGCTCGGGGGGATGGGCCTGGGCGACCGCGTGGAGCCAGGCGTAGAGGGGGGCGAGGATGCGCTCGTAGTCATCGGGGCCCGCGCCGCGCTCGGGCACCTCGCCCTCGACGCACCGCATGATCCCCGCGGCGAGGCGCTCGAACGTCGGGACCGTGAAGTGGACGTCGAGGTAGTGGCCGTGGAAGGCGTAGACGTCGTCGCGCAGCCACACCCCCGGGTAGGCGACGCGGACCTCGGCCGGCTTGAACCCCGCCACGAGCGTCGCGAGCGCCCCGTCGGCGCCGATCTCCACGCGCTCCTCGAGGCCGAGCGGCGGTGGCCATCCCTCGCGCCGGCGGCGCTCGAACCACGGCTCGAGCAGCGCCCGGTCGTGGTTGCCGGCGAGGAGCACGATCTCCCGCCCGGCCATCGCCTCCCCCACGTCGCGGGCGAACGCCTCCGCCGCGCCGAGCGCCTCGAACACCGGCCCGTGGCGCAGCTCGAGCAGATCGCCCAGCAGCACGAGCCGGTCCACGTCGCCCAGCGCCTCCACGAACCGCCGCCGGATCGCCGGCCGCCGCGCGGTGTCGGCCCCGTCGCGCGAGCCGAGATGCAGGTCGGAGACGACGAGGGTGCGCAGAGTTAGCGGGCGGTCGCCGCCAGGGCCTGACGGATCGACTTCGGCAGCATGAAGCGGACGTCCTCGGAGATCACCTCGAGCTCGGACACCTCGACCTCTCCGCGCGCACGGAACGAGTCGACGAGGCGCTGGACGAGCTCCTCGGGGGCCGAGGCGCCGGAGGTGATGCCGAGGGTCGCCACGCCCTCGAGCCAGGCGTCCTGCACCTGCGCCTCGTTGTCGATGAGGTGCGAGTCGGCGCCGTACTCGCGGGCGACCTCGACGAGCCGGTTGGAGTTCGAGGAGTTCGACGAGCCGATGACGAGGACCAGGTCGCACTCGCCCGCGAGCTGCTTGACCGCCGCCTGGCGGTTCGTCGTCGCGTAGCAGATGTCGTCGGTGCGCGGCCCCGTGATCTTCGGGTACTTCTCCCGCAGGCGGACGATGATCGCCTGGGTCTCGTCCACGGACAGCGTGGTCTGGGAGATGTAGGCGATCCGGTCGGGGTCGGGAACCTCGAGCGCGTCGACATCGGCCTCGGTCTCGATCAGCACGATGTGCTCCGGGGCCTCCCCCATCGTCCCCTCGACCTCCTCGTGGCCCGCGTGGCCGATGAGCACGATCGTGTAGCCCTCGGAGGCGAACTTCACCGCCTCGCGGTGCACCTTGGTGACGAGCGGGCAGGTCGCGTCGATGGTCTGGAGCCCGCGGGTCGCGGCGTTGGCGTGCACCGCGGGCGAGACGCCGTGCGCGGAGAACACCACGGTGGAACCCTCGGGCGCCTCCGTCTCCTCCTCGACGAAGATCGCCCCGCGCCCGCGGAGCTGCGCGACCACGTGCTTGTTGTGGACGATCTCCTTGCGGACGTAGACCGGCGCGCCGTAGAGCTCCAGCGCGCGCTCCACGGTCTGCACGGCACGGTCGACCCCCGCGCAGTAGCCGCGGGGCGAGGCCAGCAGGATGCGCTCGGGAGCGGCCATCTTCTCAGCGAGTGTAGGACCGCAACAGCTGCGCGAGCGCCTCACCGGCGGTGTCGAGCGAGCGCTCGGAGACCGCGCCCAGATCGTCGCAGGGGCGGTGGAAGCAGGGAAAGTCGAAGTCGATGAGGTCGATGCTCGGGACCCCGAGGCGGGCGAACGGCGTGTGATCGTCGTAGATCTCCGAGTTCTCGGTGGCGGGGAACGCCGCCCCCACGCCGACGCGCCGTGCCGACGCGCGCAGGCGTCCCCACAACGCGGGATCCGAGCCCGCCTCGCGGGGGAGCGAGAGGCCGCGCTGGGCGACGAAGTCCACGAGGATCATCGCCCGGAGCTCTGAGGCATGCCGGCGGGCGTAGGCCTTCGAGCCGCGCAGCCCGCGCAGGGCGAAGCGCGAGTCCGGCGTGCCGCGCGGGGACTCCTCGCCGTCGAAGAGGACGAAGCGCAGCTCGGGGCCGTGCCGGTTCCGCGCCAGCACCCGGGCGAGCTCGAGCACCACGGCGGTCCCCCCCGCCCCGTCGTTGGCGCCCACGAAGCCGGGAAGGTCCTTCGTGTCGTAGTGGGCGCCGACGAGGATCGCCGGCTTCCGGCCCGGGAGGACGCCGACGATGTTGCGGAGACCGGGATGGGTGGGGCCGATTTCCTCGAAGTGCCCGCGGGGGAGCTCCCGCCGCAGGCGCTCCGCGAGCCGTCGTGAGACCGGCGAGCCCGCGGGCCGGGGCCCGAGCGCGACCTCGGTCCGCAGCTCTGAGAACGCCGCGTGCCCGTCGAAGAGCGCGGTCCGGGGCCGGACCGTGACCCGCTCGTCGCCGCCCCGGAAGGCGGCGATCAGCATCCCCGCGACGACGAGCGGAAGCGCGAGCGCCACGCTGAGGAGGCGAAGGCTCATGGCACGCGTGGTAGTGATACCCCATGCCACAAGCCCACCTCGACCGGCTCACGGCCCTCGACGCGTCGTTTCTCGCCCAGGAGCACGAGGCCTCGCACATGCACGTGGGCGCAGTGCTGTTCTTCGCGGGGCCGGCGCCGGCCTACGACGCCTTCGCCGACCACATCCGCTCGCGGCTGCACCTCGTCCCGCGCTACCGGCAGAAGCTCACGCTCCCCCCGCTGGAGACGGGCCGCCCGGTGTGGGCCGACGACCCGTCGTTCAACCTCGAGTACCACGTTCGCCACACCGCGCTCCCGGCTCCGGGCACGGAGGCGCAGCTCTACGGGCTGGCCGCACGCATCCACTCCCAGCAGCTCGACCGCTCCAAGCCGCTCTGGGAGTGCTGGCTCGTGGAGGGCGTCGAACGCGATCGCTTCGCGCTGATCTTCAAGACCCACCACGCGCTGGTCGACGGAGTCTCGGGCGTGGACCTCGCAACGGTCCTCTTCGACCTCAGTCCAGACCCGCCGCCGGTCGAGGAGGGCCTGCAGGCGTGGACCCCGCGGCCCGAGCCGACGACCGCCGACCTGGTCGCGGCCGGGGTGCTGGGCGCCGTGCGCGGCGGGCTCGGGCTCGCCACCCGCGCCCTGGGCGCCGCCGTGCGCCCCCAGACCTCGCTGCGGGTCGTCCGCGACGCCGCCGAGGGCGTGGGTGAGATCGTCTGGGCGGGGCTGAATCCCGCGCCGCCGACGCTGCTCAACGTGCCCATCGGCCCCCACCGCCGCTACGCGGTCGTGCGCCACGAGCTCGCCGGATACAAGGCGATCAAGGACGCCCTGGGCGGAACCGTGAACGACGTCGTCCTGACCGTCGTCGCCGGCGCGCTGGCGCGCTGGCTGCACTCGCGCGGGGTGCGCACGGAGGGGCTGGAGATGCGGGCGCTCGTGCCCGTCTCGATCCGGACGGAGGACGACCGCGGCAGCCTCGGCAACCGCATCGCCGCGATGCGCGGCCCGCTGCCCGTCTTCATCTCGGATCCGGTCGCGCGCCTGCGCTGGGTCAGTCAGGCGATGGACGGCCTCAAGGAGTCCAAGCAGGCCGTGGGGGCCGAGGTCCTCGCCTCCGTGCAGAACCTGGCACCCCCGACCGTGCTCGCGCAGGCCTCGCGCCTGAACTTCTCCACGCGGCTGTTCAACCTCATCGTCACGAACGTGCCGGGGCCGCAGTTCCCCCTCTACGTCCTCGGCCGCAAGCTCGACGACCTGTTCCCGATCGCCTTCCTCCCCGAGGACCACGCGCTCGCGGTGGCGATCATGTCCTACGACGGCGGGCTGGGCTATGGGCTGCTCGCCGACTACGACGCCCTGCCCGACCTCGACGTGATCGCCTCCGCGCTCGAGGACTCCCTCGCGGAGCTCCGGGCCGCGGCGGAGGAGAGGCCGGCCGCGCCGCGGGAGGAGACCGCACCCGAGGCCGGCCCGGGCTCCGAGATGCGTGCGAGGCGTCGCCCTACCCGCGAGCCCGCAGGGTGACCGTGGGGCGCCGCTGGCGGTTGCCCGCCCGGTCGGTGCCCAGGGCGTAGAACGCGTAGGAGCGGCCCCGCCGGGCACGGAAGGTCGCCGGTCGCCGGTCGGCGCGGACGGCGAGGCGGCGGGAGCGGCCGCCGTCGGTGCGCGCGAAGAAGGCGACGGAGCGCAGGCCGGCGCGGCGGACCCCGCGGGGCGCGGCGTCGGAGCCCGAGTAGCGCAGCAGGAACCCGCCGGAGCGCCGGCGCGCCTGCACCCGGACCCGCGGTGGGCGGCGGTCCATCCGCGCGGCGGCGTCGAGCGCGGCGCCCGCGTCGAGGATCCCCCAGCCGAGCTCGGGGCCCCACCCGGCGCCCGCCGCACGGCGCGCGGTGGCTTTCAGCAGGCGGACGACCTGCGCCGCGGTGAGGTCGGGGTTCAGCGTGCGCACGAGCGCGGCGGTGGCCGTGACCTGCGGCGCCGCCATCGAGGTCCCGGCGAGGTAGGCGTAGGGCGAGGACCCGATCCGGCAGCCACAGGGAAAGAGGGGGTCGGACTCGATCTCGGTCCTCGCCCGCGGGAAGGCGCCGAAGAGGCCGACGGGGCCCGCGGGCGGGGACGGGGACAGCGCGCTGTCGGTGGAGTCGTAGGTGCCGTAGGCCGCCAGGGAGATCTCCGAGCCGCGGCCCGCGAAGGAGGCGCGGGCGTCGGTGTGGTCGGCGGCGGTGACCGAGAGGCCGAGGCCCCGGGCCAGGTCGGGCCCCGTCCCCGCGGGCTGGAGCGCGTTGGCGGGGTAGCCCTGCTCGGTGGTGTTCTCGTCCGCGGCCGCGGCCACGAGCACGACGTTGTGGCCCACGGCGTAGCTGATCGCCTTCTCGATCGCGGCGGGGGTGGGCGCGCGGGAGTCGTCCCCGAAGGACATGTTGATCGCCCGGGCGCCGTGGTCGACGGCGTCGACGATCGACGCGGCGATGCTCCCGTCGGTCAGGTCGCTCTTGACGATCACGATGCGGCAGCCCCAGCCCGCCCCGGCCAGCGTGACCCCGTCGTCGGTCGCCGCGCAGGCGAGGGACGAGACGTGGGTCCCGTGTCCCATCTCGTCGATGGTCGCCGGGCCGTGTCCGGCCGTCGCGTCGCGGTCGACGGCCGCGGCGATCTTGCCGCGGAGCTCGGGGTGTCCGGCGTCGACGCCCGTGTCGATGATCCCCACGCGGGCGCCCATCCCCCGCGTGTGGCTCCAGGCCCGCGGGAAGCCCTCGCGCACCGGCCACCACTCCAGTGGCGTTCCGGGGGCCGTGCCGGGGGTGGTCTCCGGGGTCGTGAGCGCCGGATCGTCCGGCGTCGCGCGCAGGGAGAGTCGGTGCTCGCTCTGGGCCGAGGCGACACCCGGCAGGGCGCGCAGCGCACCCAGGGTGTCGGCGACCGACCGGCCCGCGGCAGGGGTGACGGTCACCAACCCGATCTGGGGGACGTCGGGGCCGTTCGCGCGCGTCCGGGCGAGACGCTGAACGGACGCCGCGCGCGCCCCGGGTGCGAGCAGCACGAGGATCCGTCCAGTGGTGGGAACCCTCGCCCCGGCGCCGGCCGGGACCAGGAGGAGCGCCGCGAGGGCGGCGGCTACAAGCCCAGCGCGAACTTCGCGTCCTCGGACATCCGGTCCGGGGTCCAGGCGGGCTGGAAGACGAGCTGGGGGTTGACCTTCTCGACTCCCTCCAGCTCGCCGACGAACTCCTGGATCTGCTCGCTGACCTGAGGGCCGATGGGGCAGCCGGGGCTGGTGAGCGTGAACGTCACGTCCACCGCGCCCTCGGCGACCGCGACGTCGTAGATGAGGCCGAGCTCGACGAAGTCGAGTCCGAGCTCGGGGTCGATGACGTTGGAGAGCGCCTCGGTGATGTCGTCGGGGTCCGGTAGGGACATGCGATCAGCTTAGAGCTCCGTCATCGGGTTGCCGGGTGGACGGATGATCGATAGGTTCCAGCGCATCGTCACCTGGGATTCCACCTCGTTCGTCCTCCGGTGCTGGGGAGATGAGGACCGCGCCACACAGGGGCGCCGGCGCGGTGCGATCTCCCGGGCCCTGAAGGCCAGCGCCGACGTCGTGGTCGACCTCGGCGGTCTTGACTTCGCCGACCCCTCGCTCATGGTGGACCTCGCCATGCTCGCGCGGAGACTGCGGCGACGCGGCGCCGAGCTGTGGCTCCGGGGCGCGCAGCCGCAGATCACGCGGCTCATCGAGCTCGTCGGCCTGCACCGCCTCCACGGCGTGCGGCTCGACGGCGGCGCGGCCCTGGCGGCCTGAGCGCACGCCCACGGGGGCGTCTGAGCTCATGGCCAGCGGGGGTCGGGGAGTCAGTCATCTAGGCTTGCGGAGTGGTGCTCGCGCCGCTCCTGCTGCTGTTCGTGATCGTCCCGATCGCGGAGCTCTACGTGATCATCCAGGTGGGCGAGCAGATCGGCGCGCTGGCGACCATCGCCATCCTCGTCGCCGACTCCGTGCTGGGCTCGCTGCTGCTGCGCTCGCAGGGGCGGGCGGCGTGGCGGCGCTTCCAGGCCTCCCTGGCCGCGGGACGCCCGCCGGCGCGCGAGGTGCTCGACGGCGGGCTCATCATGTTCGGGGGCGCGCTGCTGCTCACGCCGGGCTTCCTCACCGACGTCCTCGGGCTCGTGTTGCTCCTGCCGCCGACGCGCGCCCTGGTCCGGACGGCGCTCGTGCGGCGGGTGGGCAGCCGGCTGCTGCGCAGCGTCGCGGGCCGGCCCGGGCGGGGGCCCCGGCGCGACGACGTGGACGGGACGGCCGCCGACTCGACCACCGGCTCCGCCGGCGGTGCCCGTCCGGAGCCGCCACGGCGGCTGCGGTGAGCGCGGGGACGTTCTCGTGGGGCGATCCGGACGCCGAGCTCTTCGGCTCCGTGGGCCCTGGGCTCGCCCTCCTGTTCGCCGGGGGCGCGGCCATCGCCACCGCGGTGGGCGAGGACGCGGCGGCCACGGTGGAGGCCACGCGCCAATCGTGGCAGGTCCGCTGGGAGGGCGAAGAGGGCGGCTGGGATCTGAGCTTCGTCGCCCTGACCCCTCCCCTCGCCGTCGGCGTCGGGGGCTCCGAGCAGGGCTGCCGGGTCACGGGGACGGTGCGGGCGGGTGCGCGGCGGGTGACCGTGGACTGCCTGGGCCAGCGCGGCGACGGCCCCGACCGGGCCGACCTGGAGGGCCGGACCCTCGCGCGCACGCTCTCGGCCTGGCTCGCCCCCGACCGCTTCGTCGCCCTCAGCGCCGCACGCCCGGAGGACGCCGAGGGCCACGCCGACGAGGAGGTGGAGGCGTGGCTCGTGACTCCGGAGGAGGCCGACCCGGTACGGGTCGACGAGGCGCGGCTCTCGACGACCTACGACGGCGACGGCCGACCCCTGCGCGCGGGGCTCGAGCTGTGGCTGCTGCCCGACTCGCCCTACCCCCGTCGTATCGGAGGCGAGGCGCGCGGACGGACCTCCCTCGATCTCGGCGCGGGGCGACTCGACGCCGCCTTCTTCGCCTGGACGATGGACGGGCACCGGGGCGTGGGGCGCTACGACGTGCTGCGCCGCGCATGAGGCGGGCCGTCGTGTCGGACTTCGGGGGCGTGCTCACGTCCCCGCTCATGGGCGCGTTCCTCGCCGTGCAGGAGGCCGACGGGATACCGCTCGAGGCGCTCGGGCGCGCGCTGGCGACCGTCGCGGAGCGTGACGGCGCCAACCCGCTGTTCGAGCTCGAGACCGGGCGGCTGACCTGGGCGGACTTCGTCGTCCGCCTCGGGGCCGCGCTGAGCGATGACCTCGGGCGCGAGGTGAGGATGGACGGCTTCGCCGAGCGCCTCTTCGCGGCCCTGCACCCCAACGAGGAGCTCTTCGCCTACTTCCGTGAGCTGCGGGGGCGGGGCGTGCGGCTCGCGCTGTGCACGAACAACGTGCGCGAGTGGGAGCCGCGGTGGCGCACGCTGCTCCCGATCGACGAGCTCTTCGAGGTCGTGGTCGACTCCGGCTTCGTGGGCATCCGCAAGCCCGACCCGGGCATCTATGAGCTCACGCTGGAGCGGCTCGGGCTGCGGGGCGAGGAGGTCGTGTTCGTCGACGACCTCGAGCACAACGTGGAGGCGGCGCGGGCGTTGGGGATGGCGGGAGTGGTGTTCACCTCGACCCCGCAGGCCCGCGGGGAGATCGAGGCCGCCCTGGCCGGATGACCGGAAGGCCCCTCCGCGCCGCCTAGTTGTCGCAGCCCAGCCGGTCCCAGCAGTAGAGCTCCAGGCACTCGGCCGCGAGCTCCGAGCACCGGTCCCGGGAGAGCCACGGGAGCACGGTGTCGAGCGCCTGGTCCTCGGTCACGCCGGCGTCGAAGGCGTCCTCCCCCCGGAACCCGGCGGCGATCTTCAGCGCCTCCCGGCGGTTCTCGCCGAGCGTGGGAAAGACCCGGACGAGGAACTCCTTGGAGGGGACCGGATGGCCGACCTCGAGCGACGCGTGCCAGGCCGCGAGCATCGAGAGGTCGTGCTCGTCGAGGTCGTCGACGGCCTTCGCGTAGTGCGACGCGAGCTCGGGCTCGGGGATCTCGTCGACCCAGGCGCGCACGACCTCGCCGAGGAGCTGGCGCCGGGCCTCCCGGCCCACGGACTGCGCGATGACCCGGACGGCGTCGTGCGGCTCGATGAAGCAGAGGGGCATGTACCCGTAGGATGAGCCCGACCCCGGACGGCATGGAACGCCACGGGTCAGGCCACCTCCACCGCCCGCATCCCGCGCTCGTCCTGGCCGTCGTCGTGGGGGCCGCGGGCCTCTCGCTGCTCTTCCAGGACACACTCAAGGCCGACCCACACGGCTGGCTGCAGTGGGGCCGCTCGCTCGCCCTCGGCGACGGTGCGTTCTCCACCGCGGGCTACCCGTCGTGAAAGCCGCTCGCCGCGCTGCTGACGACACCGCTCGCGCTCACGGGCCCCGCGGCCCCCGACCTGTGGCTCGTGCTCATGCGGGTGGGCGGGCTCTTCGCGCTGCTGCTGACGGGCCGGCTTGCGTTCCGGCTCGGCGGGGCCGTCGCGGCGGGAGTGGCGCTGCTCGCGCTCGTGCTCGTCCCGGGCTGGTGGGCGACGCTGCTCGGCGGTCAGATCGAGCCGACGCTGCTCGCGCTCGCGCTCGACCGCCACGCCGCGGGCCGGCCGCGTCAGGCGCTCGTGCTCGGCGCGCTCGTCGCCCTCGGGCGCCAGGAGGCGTGGCCCCTTCTCGCGCTCTGTGCGGCGTGGGTGGTGCGGGAGGACCGTCGCCTCGTGCCGGGCGCCGCGGCGGGGTGGATCGGGCTCGACGTCCTCATCGCCGCCCTCGGCCTGCCGGGCGAGACGCGGTTCATGCTCCCGGCCGCGGGACTTCTGAGCGTGGTCGCCGGTGTCGGCGCCGCCGCGCTCGTCCGTGCCGCGGTGATGGCGCGCCGTCGCGTCTGGCCTCCTCGCCTCCACCCGGTCGGCGCGGCCAGCCCAGCGTCCTCTTCGGTGGACTGGGCGCCGGGCCGGGCCGGGCCGCCGCTTCCCTGCTGAGGACCTCAGGGGCCGAATTCGGACGGCGCCCCCGCGCGCGGGGAGGCGGACGCGGTGGTCGCACGCGCAGGCGTGGGTGCCGGGGTCGGGGCGGGGGCCGCCGAGAACTCGGAGGGGGACGACGCGGCAGGCGGCGCGGGTGTCGCCTCAGGCGAGAACTCGGTGGCAGCGGGCGGCGGCCGGTGGACCGCCGGGGTGGTGGTCACCGGCGCGGGCCGCGGGGCCCGCGTGCTCGCCGGGGCGGCCTGCGGTCTCGGGACGGGCCGCGGCGAGGCCGGCGCCGGAGCGCCGGAGGCGGCGATGCTCCGCGCGGGGAGCGCGTGGCGCGCCACCGTCCGGGCGCGGACGGACGGGCGAGCCGCATGGGGCGGGGCGGCCGGCGGATGCTCGAGGATCTCGCTGGTCACGGCGACCCCGCCTCCCGCCAGCGCCACCGTCGACGCCGCCAGCGCCGCCGCCTTTCCGCTCCAGGCGGCGTCCACCGCGGCCTGCATCTTCGCCGGGGAGACCGACAGCACGACCTCGTGGGCGCGCGTCAGGAAGCCGGGCAGGCCGGGCAGGCGGGGACCGTGCGCGACCGCCGCCGCGGCGGGCGCAAGCACGAGGCCGAGGGGAAGCAGCGCCGCGGCCTCGCTCGGCGCGTCGTGGTAGGTGCGGAGCGTGGCGCGGCAGGCGGGGCACGCCCGCAGGTGGGGCCGGAGGGCGAGGAGGTCTTCGGCCGTGGCCTCCCCGTCGGCGACCGCGGAGAGCAGTGGCGCCCACCGCGCGCACTCCTCGCCGGTCTCGATCGTCGCGTAGCGGTCGCGGAACGCCCGGCGGCCCTCGCTGAGACACCGATTGAGCTTCGTGTAGCTCCAGCCGGTCATCGAGCAGATCTCCTCGTAGGAGTGGCCCTCCGCCTTGAGCAGCATCGCCTGGACCTCGTGGGGCTTGAGCCGCTGGAGCGCCTCGGCGGCCCGCGTGAGGCGGTCGAAGCGGAGGATCCGCTCGTCGTCGTCGGGGAGCGCAGCCGCGGCGCCGTCGAGCTCGGGCTCCTCCCGCGCCACGAGTGCCTGGCGCTGGGCCCGGACCGCGTAGGCCTCGTGCTTCACCACGGTCCGCAGCCAGGACACCGTCGTCTCCGCCTCGAGCGTGTCGATCCGCTTGAGCAGGATCTCCAGCGCCCGCTGGTAGGCGTCGTGCGCGTCGTCGGCACACAACGAGTGCTTGCGCGCGAGGGCGAGGAGCCCGGGCGCATGCTCGCGCACGATCTCGACGACCCGCTCCTGGCCCCGCTTCGAACGACCCATGGCGCTGTCCATTAGTCCTCAAGAGGCGCGAGAAGAAGCGCCTCACCCCCGTCGCGGCGGAGAAGTGGCGCACTTTGCGCTCTTTTCCCGTCGGAGCGATACGTCCGGGGAGAGCACGGGGGGTCCAGCGCTCGCGCTCCTCGCCGATCTCGATCGTCGCGTCGCCGGCGCCGAGTTGGACGGTCTGCGTGGCCTCGCGGCGCTCGTGGTGTTGCTCGACCATGTGCTCGTTTCGAGCAGCAGTCAGATCGCGGACAGCTATTCCCAATGGAGCGATCGGGGCCACGGGCTGGGCTGGGTGGTGAGCTACACGCCGCTGCACATCTTTCACGCCGGGCAGGAGGCGGTTGTCGTGCCACCGATCCGGGGCGGCTGGCGTCCCTGCACTGGGAGGTCGGATCGACGACTATGCGCTCACCGGGCACCGCGCCGCTCTCGGGGATCATGTCGGCGCGTTGCTCGTCCTCTCGGGTGCCGGCGTCGCCGTCGCGCTTCCCCTGGTGTGCGATGGGGTGGCGAAGACGCTGAACTCGCGCTCTGTGCAATGGGCTGGATCACGGTCGTTCAGCCTCTACCTCGTGCACGTTCCCGTCATCGTCACCATCGCGTTCACGCTCGGCGGCCATCCCCGGGTGGCAACGCAGATCGCGCTCGGCATACCCGCCGCGCTGCTCGTCGCCGAAGCCTTCTACCGGGTCGCCGAGCGTCCCTCCCATCGGCTTTCTCGACGTGCCGGGGCAGCCGTCGATGCACAGTGGCAGTCCCGCCCACGACCGAGAACGGCGTCTGCCGGATAGCTGGGCACACTCAGGACGTGGCTCCCCCGTTCCGCGTGAGCGTCCTCGACCAGTCGCCCGTGTCCGGGGGAATGAGTGGGTCGGAGGCGCTAGCGAACACGCTCGACCTCGCGCGGCTCGCCGACGCGCTCGGCTACCACCGCTACTGGGTGGCCGAGCACCACGGGGGCCCGATGCTCGCGGGGCCGAGCCCGGAGGTGCTGATCGGGCCGATCGCCGCGGCGACCTCGGCGATTCGCGTCGGATCGGGCGGGGTGATGCTCCCGCACTACTCGCCGCTGAAGGTCGCGGAGTCGTTCTCCGTCCTCGCGGGGCTGTTCCCCGCGCGGATCGACCTCGGGCTCGGGCGCGCGGCGGGGACGGACGTCATGACGACCTACGCGCTCCAGCGCGACCGCCGGCAGGCGGCGCCCGACGACTTCCGCGACCAGCTCGACGAGCTGCTGGCCTGGCTCGAGGACGGATTCGGAGCCGACCATCCCCTCAATCGGGTCGTCGCGACGCTTCCGGGGAGACCGGAGACCCCCGAGCCCTGGCTGCTCGGCTCCTCATCACAGAGCGCGATCTGGGCGGCGCACCGCGGACTCCCCTACGCGTTCGCGGACTTCATCAACCTCGCCGGCGCGGACATCGCCGCGCACTATCGCGCGCGCTTCGCCGTCGCCGCGGGGCGGCTGCGAGCGCCACGCACCGCGGTGGCCGTCTGGGCCCTGGCCGCCGACACCCACGAGGAGGCCGAGCGCCTCGCCTCCTCGAGCCGCATGGCGATGCACAAGCTCCGCCGCGGCGAGCTCATCCCCGTCCCGCCCGTGGAGGAGGCCGTCGCATGGCTCGAGGTGCAGGGCGTGGGGCGGAGCGGCCGGCGCATGGTGCTCGGCACCCCGGGCGAGGTCCGGGCCGGGCTCGAGCGGCTGGCCGAGGACTACGGCGCCGAGGAGGTGATCGTCGTGACGATCACGTACGCGCACGAGGCGCGGCGGCGGTCGTACGAGTTGATCGCGGAGGCGATGGGGTTGGAGGCGCGGGCGGTGGCGGCGGCGGTCGGGGCGTAGCCCCCGCCGAGTGGCGGGTCTTTCATCTGGGGAAGGGCGCGCACGTCGAGGCGCCCGTGAGGAGGCCGAGGGCCGCGGCCCTCACGTCACTCGTCCTCGAGCCCGAGCGCGCCGGAGAGGCGCTCGCGCGCGCCGATGTCCATCACGTCGTCGGTGAAGCCGGTGCGTACCCGCGCGCCCCGCTCCCATGAGCAGAGGGCGAGGTCAAGGGCGGCCAGCGGGATCGCGGCCGCGTCGACGAGGGCGCGAGCACGGCGCTCGAGCAGCAGCGGATCGCCGATCCCGAAGGCGCGCTTGGCCGCGCGGGTGACCTCGTCGTCGCCCCCGACGCCAAGGGTCGACTCCTCGAGCTCCACGAGGCCGAGCCGGCCGGCGAGGACGAGCAGCTCATAGCGGGCGTCGCGGCCCAGGCCGGGGAGGGCGAGCCGCTCCCAGAGCCGGGCGAACCGCCGGGCCGGGGCCCAGGTCGCATCGCCCCGGAAGCCCTCCACCACACCGCCGGCGCGCTCGACCCAGGCGCGGAAGGCGGCGTGCGCGCGCGCCGGCTCGGGCGCGGCCCGCGGCCCGCGCGGTGCGGCCGCCAGCGCGGCGGGGTCGCGCCGGGCCTCCTCGATCCCCGCCCACGGATCGGAGGACGCGCCGCCACCGTTCCCCTCGAGCGGACCCAGGGCGGCGATGAGGAAGGCGAGCTCGAGAGCGGCGGTGGAATCGGTCTCCGCGGCCGCCTCCCCGTAGAGCCCGGGAGGATCCGTCGCCAGCGCCGCCAGCCGGCCGGTCGCCCACGCGAGCTCGTCGGCCAGGCGACCAGCGTCGGCCGAGGAGCGCAGACCGGGCAGCAGGCCGTTCGCGTAGCCGTCCTCCGCCCCGCGCGACATCTGCCGGACGCGCAGCCCCCGGGAGCGCGTCGGCCGCGCCGGCGATGACGCCCGGCGGGCGCGGACCCGCGGCGGCGGCGCGGGCGCCGCCTGCTCGCGCGAGCAGATCGGGCACGCGTGCGTGAGGCGGTTGTGGCGGCAGAACTGGGTCACGGCGCCTCCGACGCTACGCGCGGGGGGCGGGGCGGGTCAGCGAGCCTCCCCGCCGGCGACGGATGATGTAGAGCAGGAGGAACGTCGCGGTGAAGGCCCCGAGGAAGCCGGCGACATACCGGCCGCCCGAGATCGCGTACACCACGAGCCCGGCGATGAGCGAGCCCCCGATCCCCAGCAGGATGGTCTGGGGGATCGTCATCGGGTCGGGGCCCGGAAGGGCGAGGCGGGCGAGCGCCCCGAGGACAAGGCCGCCGAGGATGAGCGAAAGCAGGAACCAGAGCATGGTCCCTGGGGTACCCCCTGGGAATGTCGACCACGCCACTCCAGGACACTCCGCCGTTCGCGGGCTATGACGACGAGCACCACCCCCTCGGCGGCTACGGCGCGCCCATGGCGGTCTGGGCGCCGCGATGGCCGGGTTCCTCGCGTGGAAGGGCGACGAGCTTCCGGACCAGGGGCTCGGGGCGCGCGATCTCATCCTCACCACCGTCGCCGGGCACAAGCTCTCCCATCGGCTCAGACCGCGTGACGAGCACGATCCGCGCGCCCTTCACCGAGTACCAGGAGCGGGCGGGTCACGGCGAGGTCGAGGAGAAGGCGCGCGGCCGCGGCCTGCGCAAGGCGGTGGGCGATCTCATCATCTGCCCTACTGCCTGGGCCTCTGGTCCACGGGCGCGATCGGCGCGGGGATGGTCGCCGCCCCGCGGACGACCCGCTTCCTCGCCGGAGTCCTCGCGGCCCACGTGGGCGCCGACGCCCTGCAGGTCGGCTACTCCGCGGCCGAGAAGGCCTCGGGCTCGCTCCGCCCGGGTTGATCCGCCGGTCGCTGCGCGGCGCATTCACTCCCGATGCCCCGTCTGCGCAGCCTCCCGGTTCTGCTCATCACCGTCGCGCTCGGCGCCTGCGGTAGCAGCAGTAGCGGCGACCAGGCCAAGACCAAGCCCGCCGCCCCGAAGGCGACGAAGCAGGCCGCCGCCCCGGCCCCCCAGAAGGGCGGAACGACCGCCGTGCAGATCAAGGGCTTCGACTACCACCCGAAGACCGTCACGGTCAAGGTGGGCACGCGCATCACCTGGACCGACAAGGACTCGGCGAACCACACCGTCACCGCCGACGACAAGTCCTTCGACGTCGGGAACATCTCGGCCGGCGCACGCGGAAGCCACACCTTCGCGAAGGCCGGCACCTTCGCCTACCACTGCACCTACCACCCCAACATGCACGGCCGAGTGATCGTGCGATGAGGAGGACGACTCGAATGACCGAGCCGCTGAGCATCGAAGAGCTCGACCGAGACGGCGCGCTGCGCGAGACCGCCGCGCAGGCCGCCGAGGCCGGGGACACCCGCAACGAGCTGCTCCGCCGCGGCGCGATCGCCGGAGGCGGCCTGCTCATCGGGGCCGTACCGCTGGCCGCGGCCGTCGCCCAGGGCGGCGGGCTTCCGAAGGGCGACATCGACATCCTGAACTTCGCCCTGACCCTCGAGTACCTCGAGTCCGCCTTCTACAAGGAGGCCGTGTCGAACGGCAAGCTGAACGGCCGCGCGGCGAAGTTCGCCTCCGTCGTGGCCCAGCACGAGGCGGCGCACGTCCAGGCGCTGAAGCAGACCCTCGGATCCAAGGCCGTCAAGGAGCCGAAGTTCGACTTCAAGGGCACGACGTCCGACGAGAAGAAGTTCATCGCCACGGCGATCGTCCTCGAGGACACGGGCGTCTCCGCCTACCAGGGCGCCGCGCCGATGATCAAGACGCCCGCGGTGCTCGCGGCCGCCGGGTCGATCCTGCCGATCGAGGCCCGGCACGCGTCGTGGATCCGGAACATCCAGGGCGCGGGCAAGAGCCCCGTCCCGGCCCCGGACGCGTTCAACGCGCCCAAGTCCATGTCGCAGGTCCTCTCCGCCGTCAAGTCGACCGGCTTCATCAAGTCCTAGAGCCCGCGAGGAGAACCGACACCATGCACGATTCCAACCCCTATCCCACTCTCGACGAGCTTGACCGCGACGGAGCGATCCGCGAGGCCGCCTCGCGTGTCGACGGCGTCACCCGGGCCGCGTTCATGCGCCGCACGGCGGCGCTGCTCGGCGGCGGCCTGGCCGCCGGCGCCGTCCTGCCGGGCATCGCCTCGGCGCAGACGAGCGGTGACGTGGCCATCCTGAACTACGCGCTGACCCTCGAGTACCTCGAGGCCGCGTTCTACGCCGAGGCGAAGAGCAAGGGCGCGCTCAAGGGCGAGCTCGCGAACTTCGCGAGCGTCGTGGCCCAGCACGAGGCGGCCCACGTGGACGCGCTGAAGAAGGCGCTCGGGTCCAAGGCGGTCAAGAAGCCCGCCTTCGACTTCAAGGGCACGACGGGCTCGTCCTCGACGTTCTCGGCCACCTCCGCGGTGCTCGAGGACACGGGCGTCAGCGCCTACCTCGGCCAGGCGGGGAACATCAAGACCCCCGCGGTGGCGAAGGCCGCGCTGTCGATCCTCCCCGTCGAGGCGCGCCATGCGGCGTGGGTCCGCGACATCGCCGGCAGCGCCCCTGCCCCCAACGCGTTCGAGCCCGCCAAGACGATGTCCGCGGTCCTCGCCGCGGTCCAGGGCACGGGCTTCATCCGGACGATGGGCTCGGCCTCGGCCGGCTCTGGGTCGGCGGTCACGGGCCAGCCGGCCATGACCGGCTAGGAGGAGTCCATGCGCCGCGCGCTCCTCGCCGCCGGCCTCCTCGTCGCCGCGATGGCCGTGGGACTCCTGGTCTCCTCGGCCCTCGGCGGCGGCGGGAAGGACGGCGGCGGGGACGCGGGCGCGCCGGCGGTGCGAGGCTTTCCCACGGGGCCCGGCCGCTCCGGCCGGTCCTTCCGTCCCGAGTCCGCGCAGGCCGCGCTCGGGCGCGGCGTCAGCGTGGTGGCCCATGCGCGCGGCCCCCGGGTCGCGCTCTACCGCTCGGGTGGTGCCCGGCGTCCCTACCGCACCCTGAGCGAGCGCCGGGTGGACGGCCAGCGCATCCCCCTCGCCTTCCTCGTGGCCAAGCGCCGGCCGGGGTGGCTCCAGGTCCTCCTTCCCGTGCGCCCGAACAAGTCCCGGGCCTGGGTCCGTGCCCGCGACGTCCGCGTGGCCGCCACGGCCTATCGCCTGGAGATCCAGCAGCGCCGCCACCGCCTCGTCGCGTTCCGCGATGGTCGCGTGATCCTGCGCCGCTCCGTGGCCCTCGGGAAGTCTGTCACCCCGACCCCGAACGGCCGCTACTACGTCACCGACGTCTTCCGGCCCACCGACCCCAAGGGCTTCTACGGCCCGTGGGCGCTCGGCCTGTCGGCCTACTCGCCCGTCCTCACGTCGTTCGCCGGCGGCGACGGCCAGGTCGGCCTGCACGGGACGAACGACCCCTCCGTCCTGGGGACGAACGTCTCCCACGGCTGCATCCGCATGGACAACACGACGATCACCCGCCTCGCCCACCGCGTCCCGCTGGGGACGCCGGTGGACATCCTCCGCTGAAGCGGGCCAAACCCGCCCGCTCCCAGCAATCGCATGTTGCCGGGCAGGTCCGTCGGCGGACACGCGCGGTTGCGCCACCGGCACCTCGGGTACCGCGCTCCGGTGTTCGACTCGCTCCCCCTCGTCGCCGACATCGCGCTCTTCGCCGCGGCCGCGGCGGCCGTGTGGATGGCCGGCATCAAGCTCTCGGGCTCCACCGACGTCCTCTCCTCCCGGCTCGGCCTCGGCGAGGCGCTGGGCGGTCTCATCCTCCTCGCGGTGGCGACGAATCTCCCCGAGATCGCCATCACCGTCACCGCCGCGGCGAGCGGGGCCGTGGGCATCGCCACGGGGAACATCCTCGGCGGGATCGCGATCCAGACAGTCGTCCTCGTGGCTCTCGACGCCTTCGGCACCCGGGGGAGCCGGCCGCTCTCCTACCGCGGCGCGTCCCTGATCCTCGTGCTCGAGGCCGCCGCGGTGATCGCCGTGCTCTCCGTCGTCGTGATGGGCAACCAGCTCCAGTCGCTCGTGGTCTGGCGCCTGGCACCCGGCGAGGTCCTCATCGCCGCGCTGTGGGTGGGGAGCCTCCTGCTCGTGCGCCAGGCCGGCAAGGGCCTCCCCTGGCAGGAGCGGGGCGAGGCGCCCGAGAGCCAGAAGAAGCCCGCCGGCCACTCGCGGGCCGCGAACGCCGCCGACGCGGACACGAAGCGCGTGGGCACGGCCCGCGCCGCCACGGTCTTCGGCGCGGCCGCCCTCGTGACGCTTGCAGGCGGCGTCGTCCTCGAGCAGAGCGGCGACGAGATCGCGCAGAAAATCGGGATCGGCGGCGTGCTCTTCGGCGCCACGATTCTCGCCGCCGCGACGTCGCTGCCGGAGCTCTCCACCGGGCTCGCGTCGGCGAAGCTCGGCGACTACAAGCTCGCCTTCTCCGACATCTTCGGGGGCAACGCCTTCCTACCTGTCCTGTTCCTCCTCGCCGGCCTGATCTCGGGCAAGTCGATCCTGCCGCTCGCCCAGCCGAGCGACATCTACCTCACCGGGCTCGGAATCCTGCTCACGGCGGTCTACCTCGTCGGGCTGATTCTGCGCCCCAAGCGCCGGATCGCGGGCATGGGACTCGACTCGCTGGTCGTCCTCATCCTGTACGCGGTCGGGGTGATCGGCCTCGTGGCGATCCACTCCTGACCCAGCCGTCAGCCGGCACTCGAGTTTCCTACGGAGCGTAGTAGCCGCAGTCGTCGCAGATCGTGCCATCGTCGGCGAGGGCCGTCAGGTCATGGTGGCGACGCGTGTGGCAGACGGACCCGAGAAGTAACGTTCGCTCCCTCGCCGGCCCGGGGAGCGCGCGTTGCCAATCCTTGCCGTTCCATTGCCTCAGTTCGTCGGCGATCACGGTCCACGGCTGGACGGTGAAGGACGCGTCGGGCGGCAGTACCGCCAGTTCGCGCCACGGCTCGGGTTCCCAGTCTCCCGTGCGTCGGAAGTTCGCTACCGCTTCGCGCCAGCGGGGCCAGCGATCATCGGAATCGGTGGCGTCGTGGATGCTCGGACCGAACATGTGCTCCGGCTCGGGCTCGTTGCCGGCGAGGAATCCGCGTACCCACCGCTCCGCCTCGGGGGACATCTCCTCGATTTCGGCGAGAGAGACGCAGAACCCCTGATCGCGATGCGGGCAGTACGCCGCCATGCGACCGGGAAAGGTGTGACAGTTGCCGACGAGGAAGTCACGAGCGGGACACGCCGCAAGGCTGATCCAGAGCCGATCGTCGCTCTCCGCGGGCTTGCCCACCCCCATCAGGATCGCGCACTGAACGCTCGGGCGCGTAGGAGGCGTGCGCGCCAGCGCAGAGCGAGCCGTCAGCGAAGCACACGTCAGTCCTTGTAGGGGTCGAAGGTGTCGGCCGCGGCCATCGCGACGCCGATCGGCGTGAGCCGGTGGAGCACCTCGATCGTGTCGCCGTGTGCGGCGAGGACGCTGTCGAGACGCTTGTAGGCGTCCGGGGCCTCATCGGCGGCACCGCCGCGCAGCTCGATCCTCGCCGCCCGGAGCCCGTCGCGCACCGCGCCGAAGTCGATCAGCCCCTCCTTGACCCGTCCGCGCCGCTTGACCATCGTTCCGTCCGGGTGCAGCGGGCACAGGGTGAACGCCTCCTGCGCTCCCACGCCGGCCCGGTCGCGCTCGTGGCGGTATTGGGCCCAGCTGACCCAGAAGGAGCAGTCGCGGTGGGTGCACTCGGCACGGTTGCCCATCCGCCCCGCGGCCTTCGTCCGGGACATGACGCGGCCCGCCCCGTGCACCGTCGAGCGCAGGAGCGCGGCGCCCGCGGAGGCCTCGGTGCCGCGGAGGATCACCGACGGCTCGCCCATCGTCGCGCCGACGAAGCCCTCCTGACCGGGGAACGCCGGGGTGCAGCCCTTGCGGATGACCCACGCGTCCGTACCCAGGTGGCGCTCGCGCCAGGCGAAGTTGTGGTGGTTGTGGACCTCGTGGGTCGCCTCGGCGCCGAGGATCCCGAGGACCTTCGCGACGACGACGTCGCGTCCGGCGTACGCGTAGTCGCCCGCGAGCCCCATCGCGGCGATGTACTCCTGGCCGAGCTCGGAGTCGACCGCGAAGAGCACCGGCGGAGCGTCCATCTCGCCGTCGGGGCCGCGCTCGTCGAACTCGCGCCCCGCCGCGAGCGCGAGGAAGCCCGACGCGGTCTTGTGACCGAACCCGCGCGAGCCGAAGTGCACGCCAACCCAGAGGAAGCCGGCTTCGCCGGCGAAGAGGTCGACGTAGTGGTTGCCGGCCCCGACCGTGCCGAGCTGGTTGCGAGCCATCTGGACCATTCGCCGCTGCGGGGCGAACTCCGTCCGGGCGATGGCGTCGAGGACCGGGTGATCGACGGGCTGTGCGTTGTTGCGGCCGACTCCGAAGGAGATGCGGGCGAAGATCTCGTCCATGATCCGCGGGACGTCGTCGCCGAGAGCGTCGACGCGGACGTCGGTGCGCACGGCCTTGTTGCCGCACGCGATGTCGTATCCCACACCCGACGGCGAGATGTGAGCGGGGTACGCGACCGCGCCCCCGATGGGCTGCGAGTAGCCGACGTGGCCGTCGGCGCAGAGCACCCCGGCGACCGCGTCACCCGCCTCGGCGCAGCGACGCAGCTGCTCCACCGCGCGCTCCTCGACGTCCCCGCGGACGGTGATCGGGATCCCGGTCATGGGCACATGGTGGCGCGAGCGAGCCCCCGAGCGCCGAAGGACTCGAACCCGGCCGAGCGGTGGCGAGACCTTGTCGCCGCCACGCAGAGCGTCTACCTTGGCCTGCCACACATGTTCCGGATCGTCTCCATCCCGAGCCCGCACAAGCCCGGCGCCGTCAACGGCGCCGGCGCGTCGTGCTGGCTGCCCGCCCTGCGCGGGCAGCGGTTCACCGACAGCCTCGTCGGCGCCTAGCGGGAGGTCTCATCATGACTCCCGCGGCGCTCGCGGGAGTCTCGCCCCAGGTCCGCTCGGGCCGGCGGGGCGGATGGGACCGCGACTCGATCATCACCGCCATCTCAGAATGGGTGGCCACATACGGCGAGCCGCCTCGCGCGGCCGACTGGAACCCGTCCTCGGCGAAGTGGTCGGGCCAGCTGTGGCGTGTCGCGCGCTACCGCGCGGGCCGTGCCGACGGCTCGCCGTGGCCGGCACTGAATGCGGCCAAGCGGCCGTTCGGTGGGTCGCTGATCGCTGCCGTCCGCGCCGCGGGCTTCGCGCCCGCGCGGCCGGGACCGGTCCGGCGCACCGACGTCGATCCCGCGCAGGCGGGCCGTGCGGTCATGTCCCCGGAGGGCCGGGCGATGGTCGCCGCCGCGCTCGCCCAGGCGCGCGAGGCCGAGCGGCGCGTGACCCTCCTCGAGGGCCGGCTCGCCCGGGCGGCGGCGGCCCGACCGGAGCCGGCCGTGACGAAGACCAAGGTCATCCGGGAACGCGTCGCCGATGACGCGGCGATCGCCCGTGCCGACCGCCGCGCGGCTTCCACGCGGGCGAAGGCCCACGAGCAGGTCGCGGCCGCGCGGATGGACGCGGCCGAGGCGCGGCAGACGGCGAAGAAGCTGGCGGCCCGTCTCGAGCGCGCGGAGGCGACGATCGCCTCGCTGCGCGAGGAGCGGCGCGAGCTCAAGACCGAAGTCGAGCAGGGTCGGGACCGCCTGGTGGCCGGCGAGCGGATGCTCGCGCGGGCGCGGGCGGAGGCCGTCGAGCAGGCCGCCCCCGAGCTCGTCACGGTGCGGGAGCCCGCGCCCGGCGCGGCCGAGGTGCGCGCCGCGCGGACCGACGCCGCACGCGCCCGCCGGGCGGTCGCGGACGCCGAGGAGCGTGTCGCCCGGGCGGAGCGCGAGCTGCGGGAGACCGTGGCCGTGATCCGCGGCGAGCCGCGCCGGCTGACCCCGGTCGAGCTCGCCGAGTTGCGGGCCGAGGGCCCGAGCGGTCCGGCGGTGATGGCGCACAGCGTCCGCGCCCTCGCCGCGGCGCGGGCGGACGGCGACCGGCTGGCCCTGCGGGACGCGCTGGGCCGGGTCGCCCGGGCCGCCGTGACCTGGGGCGACCGCCTGTGAGCGATCACCTCGTCATGACGTTCCTGCGCGACGACGCGGGCAACCCGCTCGGCGGTGGCATGCCGAGCGGGTCGCCCCTGCGCGCCGACGGGGAGAGCCACTACGAGGCGTGGCTCGCCCTCCTGCGCCGCGACCCGTGCGCGTACTGCTCGGGTCCCGGCGGGACGGTCGACCACGTCGAACCGCGGTCGGGGTCCGCGCGCGGCATCGGCACGGTCACCGGCTGGGTGAACACGGTGGGGGCCTGCGCCCGGTGCAACGGCGCCAAGCGCGACCTGCCGCTGCTCGTCCACCTCCATCGGCGCCGGTGGAGCCGAGCGCCGAGCCGTCCGCGCCGGCGCGGAGGCCGGAGCATGACCCGCCCCAGCGTGGCGGCGTGACTCCAGCGTGCACTCACTCGAGCCCGACGGACTGCGCAAGTTCTGGGCGCTCGCGGCGCTGTCCTCAGTCCAGGTCGAAGGCCGCGTGAATCGCGTCGCTGAGGGCCTGCTCTTGACGGTCGAGAAGGCCGCCGATCTGCTCGCCCAGGGCGTCTACGGGGATCGTGGTGATGTTGTCGCAGCTGACGATCTGCGGCTACGAGCCCGTTCGCAGGTGCGGTCGTACGAGTTGCCGTGTGAGCACGAGGACAGGGCGCGTCTTGTCCAGTCGCGCGATGTGAATGGAGCGCATCAGCCGGGGACGGAGGACAAGTTCGCTGCGTGTTCAGCGAGCCCTTCGAGCTCCGGGTCGCGTCCGGTGCGCGCCAGGATCACGGCACCTCGCGCCGCGACGGCTCGGCGCCGCTCCCGTCGAAGCGCCTTCGCGACCACCGAGGCGCGACTGCGCTCGGCGCCCGAGACGACGAGCGCGTCGACAAAGTCCACGAGCTCGTCCGGGAGCCGAACCGCGATCTGCCTGCTCATCCCATGGGCGTACCGCCCTGGGATGGACAATGGGAGCATACAGGTCTCACCCTGGCTCGGTTGTACTTCAGGGGCGTGCCTCAGCCGCGGTCGCGATGTACTCCTTGGCCAGCCGCGCCGGCGCCCGGGCGAGCCACGCCTCGACGATCACCTCGTCGAGCTCCTCCACGCCGATCTCCCCGAGGCGGACGAGAACCGCCGGATATCCGTCGAAGTGCGGCGTCGTGAAGAAGACGCCGGACTCGTCGGCGACCAATGCCTCCTTGGCCCCGAGGTGCTCGACCCGAACCCCCAGGATCGGCCCATGCGGCGTTCGATCCCCGAGCGCCTCCAGATCCGACCGCCGCAGCGGCCGCTCCCACACGAACCCCTTGCCCCTGACCTCCCACCGGGCGTTCCCGCGCGACACCCGCTCGCCGGTCCCCGGCAACGCCAGCGCGATCCGACGCACATCGTCCCACCCGGCCAAGCCCCTCACCCTAGGCGCCCGCGCGAAGCGGGACAGTGCGCCGAGCCGCCACCACGCCTCGCCCCCAGCTGATATGGGCGTCGGTTTGTCAAGTGGGCAGGGGGAAAGGTCCGCGTGAGCGGCCCTTCTTCTTGGTCGGTGTGCCGGGGCGCCGGGCTCGGTGTCGGCGTTGCCAGTCTGATGATGCGGGGATTGGTGACCCCAGGGCC
>JBBSGJ010000007.1:0-27445 GCA_038254195.1 Solirubrobacterales bacterium | reverse complement strand
CTGCGCGTCGACGTCCGCCGCCGGGCCCTCGTCGGCCGCGGCGTACGCACCGGGCCCGACCCGCAGGGCATCGCCGTGGGCGCCGGCGCGGTGTGGGTCACCGACGCCGAGGCCAACCGGGTGACGCGGCTCGTGCCCTAGTCGAGGGCGCCGTTCTCAGTGCCCGTGCCGGTGCTCGGACTCGAGGCCCTGCTCGTGCGCGTGCGTGTGCGCGTGGAGGTGGTCGCCATGGGAGTGCTCGTGGGTGTGCGACTCGTGGGCGTGCTCGTCCGGGTTGCCGTGGTGCACGCCCTGGTGTTCCCGCTTCGCGCAGACGGCGCACAGGCCGACGATCGGGAAGTGCGAGAAGCGCGCCTCGTAGCCGAAGGCGGCGCGGATCTGGGCGCGGACCGCGTCGAGCCGGCCCGCGTCGACGCCAGTCACCCGATCGCAGCGCTCGCACATCAGGTACTCGCGCTCCTCCTCGCCCACCAGGCCGTAGAGGCCGGGGCCGTGGCCGAGGTGCACGTGGCGCACGACGCCGAGCTCCTCGAGGTGCTCGAGCGCGCGGTAGACCGTGGTGAGCTCCAGACGCGTTCCCCGACCGTCGCGCCCGCGCGACAGGTACTCGGCCGACACCGGGCCGTCCGCGGAGAACAGGGCCTCGAGCACATCGCGGCGCGGTCGCGAGAGCCGGCCGCCCCGCTCGCGCAGCGCGGCCGCCGCGTCCGCCACGTCGGCGACGGCGAGCGGCGAGGTGCGCGGGGCGACGGTCACCGCCCGGTCGCCGGCGGCTCGGCGAGGTGCTCCGACCAGCGCTCCTCGATGCGCCCGAAGCGCCAGACCGCGAGGGCGATCGTCCACGTGAGGACGAAGAGGCCGACCACGGCGTAGCCCACGACGTTCAGATCCAGGTGCGCGGCGAAGTCCCAGAACCCGCCGGAGAGCGAGAGCCTGTCGGCGAGGACCGAGAGCAGCTCGATCGAGCCCACGAGCAGCGCGACGGCCACCGACAGCCCCGTGATCGTGATGTTGTAGTAGATCTTGCGGACCGGCTTGGAGAACGCCCAGCCGTAGGCGAAGTTCATGAACGCGCCGTCGAGCGTGTCGAACAGCGACATCCCGGCGGCGAAGAGGATCGGCAGGCAGAGGATCGCGTAGAAGGGCAGGCCGCTCGCCGCGCCCGCGCCCGCGAGCACGAGCAACGCGACCTCGGTGGCGGTGTCGAACCCCAGGCCGAAGAGGCAGCCCAGCGGATACATCTGCCAGGGCTTGGTGACCGCGCGCGTCGCCCGGCCGTAGATGCGGTTCATGAAGCCGCGGTTGTCGAGCTGGGACTGGAGCTCGGCCTCGTCGAAGGCGCCGTGGCGCATCCGCCGGAAGATCCGGAGGATCGAGACGAGGATGATCAGGTTGAGCAGCCCGATGATGAACAGGAACGAGCCCGAGACCAGCGGCCCGATGAGCCCGGTGGCCTTGTGCAACGTCGAGGAGTCGTTCTGCAGCGCGCCGCTCAGGCCGCGCACCCCGGCCACGACGAGGAGGCCGAGGACGAAGACGATCGTCGAGTGGCCGAGCGAGAAGAAGAACCCGACGCTGAGGGGGCGCTGGCCCTCGCTCATGAGCTTCCGGGTCGTGTTGTCGATCGCCCCGATGTGATCGGCGTCGAAGGCGTGGCGCAGCCCGAGCGTGTAGGCCGTCATCCCGAGGCCCACGCCGAACACCCCGCTGGCGCCGAGGTTGTAGTGATGCGGCGCGACCACCGCGATGAGCAGGAAGAACCCGACGACGTGGAGGCCGAGGACGACGGCGGCGAGGACGGCGGCGCGACGCCACTCGGCGGGAGTCAACGCGCCGCGCACGCGGGTCCAACGAGACTGCTCCATGCTCGGCTCCTCCCTCGGGGGGCGCACCCTAGACCTTGACGGAGCTTGTTGCAAGGCGGTGGCGTTAGTGCCGGTCGCAGGGCGGCGGACCCCCTCCGCCGACTGAACCTGACGTTGACGTAAGCTATACTCTTGCTCCATGAGGATTCCTGGAGTCGCCGCCGACCATCGCCACTACAAGTGGTGGGCCCTCTCGTGCACGAGCCTCGGGATGCTCCTGGCGACGATCAACTCGGGGACGCTCATCATCGCGCTGCCCGACCTCGAGCGGGCGCTGCACACCGACCTGCTCTCGCTCGTCTGGGTGATCCTCGCCTACATGATCGCCTCGACGGTCCTCGTCCTCACGGCGGGTCGGCTGTCCGATCTGTTCGGCCGCAAGCGGGCGTACGTGCTGGGCTTCCTCGTCTTCTCGGCCGCGTCGCTCGGCGCCGGTTTCTCCTCCTCGGGGGCCGTGCTCATCCTCTGGCGGATCCTCCAGGGCATCGGTGGCGCGCTCATCTTCGCCAACGCGGCGGCCCTCGTGACCGACGCGTTCCCCTCCGAGCAGCTCGGGGTGGCGATGGGGACGAACACGATGATCGCGGCGGTCGGGCTCGTCCTCGGACCGGTGCTCGGTGGCGCGCTCGTGCAGATCGACTGGCCCTGGGTCTTCTGGTTCAACGTGCCCTTGGGCCTGGCCGGGGCGCTGTGGGCGGGTGCGGTGCTCCGCGAGCTCGCGCGGCCCGACAGCGTCCGCGGGCTCGACCTCGGCGGGACCGTCGTGTTCGTCGTCGGGCTCACCGGGCTCGTCTACGGCGTCTCGCGCGGTGGGCTCTCGGGCTGGACGGACCCGCTCGTGCTCGGCGGCATCGCGGTGGGCATCGTGCTCCTGCCCCTCTTCGTCCTCATCGAGCACCGCGGCCGCGCGCCCATGCTCGACCTGGCGATCTTTCAGAACCGCCTGTTCTCCGCGGCCACCGCGGCCGCGTTCATCAACGGGCTGTCGCGCTTCGCGCTCATGTTCGTCTTCGTCTTCTACTTCCAGGGGGTCAAGGGCGACGACCCGATCGTCGCGGGCGTGAAGCTCGCGCCGCTCGCCGTGGGGATGCTCGTCTCCTCGCCGCTGGCCGGCATCTGGGCCGACCGCCACGGCTCGCGGACGCTCGCCGCGCTGGGCATGGTGGTCTCCGCCCTCGGCCTCGCGGCGATGACCACGCTCGACGCGGGCTCGAGCTACGCGCTGAGCACGGTCTGGCTCTTCGTCGTGGGCATCGGCTCGGGCATGTTCAACTCGCCCAACACGGCGGCGATGATGGGGACCGTCCCCGCCCATCGCCGCGGGATCGCGGCCGGGGCCCGGACCATGCTCCAGAACACGGGCGCGGTGCTCTCCATCGCCTTCGTGCTCGCGATCATGACCTCGGCGATCCCCAAGGACGTCCTCTTCAAGATCTTCTCCGGACTCGCGTCGAGGATCTCCGACGCCCAGCTCTCGCCCTTCCTGGCCAACATGCACACCGCGCTCTGGGTGCTCGCCGCCACGTCGCTCGTCGGCGCCGGGGTCTCGCTCCTCCGCCCCGCGCACGTGCGGGCGCCCGACGCGGTGGGCGTGCCGGCGTGAGCACGAGCACGGCGGAGCTGCTGCGGATCGGCGACGTCGCCCGTGCCGTGGGCACGACCACCCGAACGATCCGCTACTACGAGGAGATCGGACTGCTTCCCGGCGCCGGGGGGCGCGCGGCCGGGCGCCACCGCGCCTACACGCCCGAGGACGCCGAGCGCCTGCGCGACGTCCTGCGCATGAAGGAGCTGCTCGGGGTCTCGCTCGAGGAGCTCCGTGTGCTCATCGACGCCGAGGACGCCCGCGCCGAGCTGCGCTCGGAGTGGCACCACGGCGCGCCGGGAGCGGGCCGTCGCCGCGAGATCCTCAAGGAGGCGTTGCGCATCGCCGACCGCCAGCTCGAGCTCGTCCGGAGCCGCGCGAGCGAGCTCGCGCGCTTCGAGCGTGAGACGACCGAGCGCCGCACGCGCCTGCGCGCTCGGCTCGCCGAGCTCGACGCCTGAGGCCGGGGTAACCTCCGCACCATGGCGTTCGGGCCGATCCTCACCGCGATGGTCACGCCGTTCGACGCGGACGGTGCCGTCGACGAGGAGGCCACCGTCCGGCTCCTGCACCACCTCGCCGACAACGGCTCCGACGGGGCCGTCGTCGCCGCGACGACGGGCGAGGCGTCCGTGCTCTCGGACGAGGAGCACGTGGGGCTCGTCCGGCTCGCGGTCGAGCAGGCGCCCGCGGGCTTCACGGTGCTCGCCGGCGCCGGGTCGAACGACACGCGTCATGCCTGCGCACTCACCGAGCGCTGCACGGAGGCCGGTGCCCAGGGCATCCTCTCGGTCACGCCCTACTACGTCCGGCCGAGCCGGAAGGGGATCCTCGCGCACTTCGGCGAGGTGGCCCGGGCGACCGACCGGCCGGTCCTCCTCTACAACATCCCGAGCCGGACCGCGACCGACATGCCCAACGACCTGCTGGCCGAGCTTGCCCAGATCAACGGCATCGAGGGCGTCAAGCAGGCGCGGTACGAGGATCTCGCGCGAATCGACGGGCTCGACCTCTACGCGGGCAACGACGACCTGCTCGCGCAGGTGCTCGACCTCGGCGGCGCCGGCGGGATCCTCGTCGCCTCGCACCTGGTCGGCCGCGAGATGCGACGGATGGTGGACGCGCCCGACCAGCGGCACGAGATCGAGGACGGGCTCAGAGACCTCTACGCCGCGCTCTTCGTGACGAGCAACCCGACTCCGCTCAAGGCGGCGCTCAACCTCATGGGGCTGGACGTCGGCGGCCATCGGCTGCCGCTCGTGGACGCCGACGAGGACGAGCTCGCGGTGATCCGCGGCGCCCTCGAGCGCCATGGGCTCCTCGAGCGGGCACGCGCGTAGTGGCCGCTCAGAAGAAGCTCCGCGTCCTCCCGCTCGGCGGGGTGGGGGAGATCGGCAAGAACCTCACCGTCGTCGAGTACGACGGGCGCATCGTCGTCGTGGACTGCGGCCTGCGCTTCCCGACCGCCGAGATGCTCGGCATCGATCTCGTCCTGCCCGACTTCACCTACCTGCGCGAGCGGGCCGCGGACATCGAGGGCATCGTCATCACCCACGGCCACGAGGACCACCTCGGGGCCCTGCCCTGGGTGCTGCGCGAGCTGGGCCGCGAGGGCTCGCCGCTGCCGCCGGTCTTCGGCGGGAAGCTCACGATGGCCATGGCGCGCTCCAAGCTCGACGAGCACAAGCTCAAGGAGGTCGAGCTCGAGGATCTCGACGACGGCGACGAGGTCGATCTCGGCCCCTTCGCGGTCGAGCTCGTGCACCTGACGCACTCCATCCCGGACTCCTCGGCGGTGGCGCTGACGTGCGAGCTCGGCACGACCCTCGTGACCGGCGACTACAAGTTCGACCAGACACCGGTCGACGGCAAGCCCGCCGACGTCTCGCGGCTGGCCGAGCTCGGCGCCGACGGCGTGCTCCTGCTGTGCGGCGACTCGACGAACGCCGACCGCCCCGGGTTCTCGCCGAGCGAGTCCACCGCCGGACCGGGTCTCGCGCGGGTCTTCGCGGGTTGTTCCGGGCGCATCGTCGTCACCAGCTTCGCGTCGAACATCCACCGCGTCCAGCAGGTGGTGGACGCCGCCGCCGCGCAGGGCCGCAAGGTCGTCCTCGTCGGGCGCTCGATGCGCAAGAACGTGAACATCGGGCGTTCGCTCGGGCATATCAAGGTGCCCGAGGGGCTGATCGTCGGCCCCCGGGAGATGGAAGACTTCCCGGACGCCAAGCTCGTGGTGGTCTCCACCGGGTCCCAGGGCGAGCCGCTCTCGGCCCTGCGGCGCATGGCCCACCACGACCACCGCCAGGTCAAGCTCCACAAGGGCGACACGGTGGTCTTCTCGGCGACTCCGATCCCCGGCAACGAGCGGGCGGTCAACGAGACGATCGACCGCCTCTACCGGATCGGCTGCGACGTGGTCACCGCGCGCGACGCGCCCATCCACGCCTCCGGCCACGGCTACGAGGAGGAGCTCAAGCTCATGCTCAACCTCGTGCGCCCGCGCTACGTGATGCCGGTGCACGGCGACTACAAGCGCCTGCGCCTGCACGCCAAGCTCGCGGAGGCGGTGGGGATCGACCCGGGACGGATCTTCCACGGCGAGAACGGGCAGCCGCTGGAGGTCGACGAGCGCCGCGCCCGGTGGGGCGACAAGGAGCGGGCGGGCATGATCTTCGTCGACGGCGTCGACATCGGCGACCCGGCCGACGTCGCGCTGCGCGACCGCCGCATGCTCTCGGCCGACGGGATCTTCATCGTCGTCGCCACGGTGTCCGAGCAGGACGGCAGCTCCGTGGCCGCGCCCGAGGTGATCTTCCGCGGCGTGCCCTTCCTCGAGGAGGCCGACGGGTTCGTGGAGGAGATCCGCGCGACCGTCGACACCTCGCTGGCGCGTGCGGCGAAGGAGGAGATCCGCGAGGTCGACCTCCTCCAGCAGGTCCTGCACGACGACCTCGCGGAGTTCGTCTACGCCCGCCTGCGCCGCCGGCCCATGGTCCTGCCGGTGGTCGTCGAGGTGTAGGTCTCGCCTGCGACGCGGGTCGCCGGCGAGGTTGGCGCGCCGGCGCCTCGGGGTAGATGGGGGAGATGACCGGACGGACCCGGCAGCGGCTGACGGACGTACTGGCCGCGCTGGGGGCCCTCGCGGTGCTGGCCGGGACGATCTACCTGCTCGTCCGGCTGGGGAGCGACGCCAAGCTCGTCCAGGTCCAGAACCATGCCGGTCTCGGCATCATCCGCGAGCTCGGCGCGATCGGCTGGGTGGTGCTCGCCCTCGCCGGCGGCCTTGCGCTGCTCGGTGCCTGGCTGCTGGGCCGCCTGGGCGCGGGGGCGCACGCGGAGGAGGAAAGCCGCCGCCGCGCCGCCGAGGAGCGCGCGGAGGAGGCCGAGCAGCGGGCCGGAGCCGCACAGGCCCGCGGCGAGGAGGCCGAGGCCGAAGTGGAGAAGGCCCGGCGCAAGCTGCACACCTCCGAGGTCGCCCGCGCGGGCGCCGAGCGCTCCCGGCGGGTGGAGCGTGAGTGGAATCGCGAGCTGCGCGACCAGCTCGGCCGGCTCTACCGCGAGCGCCGCGGCCTGACGGACATCGACGACGTGCGCACGCTGATCCTCCACACCGCCGTCTCCCTGCTCGACGCCGAGAAGGGCCTGCTGCTCGAGCGCCCCGATGGCGACGACGGGCTCAGCGTCTGCCGCGCGGAGGGCTTCGACCACGATCCCGCCGACGCCAGGCTGGTCCGGCGCTTCGCCGGTGAGGTCCTCGCCCGTGACACCATCCTGCGCGAGGACGCCCTCGACGAGGACCCGCAGGCCACCGAGGCCGACCGGGAGGTGGACAACCTCGTGGCGATCCCGCTCTACATCGCCGACGACTTCGCGGGGGTCGTCGTGGCCGCCAACCGGGACGGCGGCTTCCACGAGCACGACGACGAGGTGCTGCTCGCGCTGGGCAACCACGCCGGCGCGGTGCTCGAGAACTCCCGTCTCCAGGCCGACCTGCGCTCGAGCTACCTCGGCTCGGTGCGGATGCTGGCCGAGGCGATCGAGGCCAAGGACGCCTCCCTGCGCGGGCATGCGGAGGACGTCGTGCGCTACGTGATGGCGGTGGCCGAGGCCATGGAGCTCGAGGCCGAGCAGCGCGAGCGCCTGCTCTTCGGCTCCCTGCTGCACGACGTGGGCAAGATCGGCATCTCCGAGCGGATCCTCTCCAAGCCCGGGCCGCTCACCCCCGAGGAGCGCTCGGCGATCGAGCTGCACCCGCGGATCGGCTTCCGGCTCGTCGACCAGGTGCCCGGGCTGCGCGGGGTCGGGCTCGCGGTGCTCCACCACCACGAGCGGTGGGACGGGACGGGTTACCCGGGTGGTCTCCACGCCGAGGAGATCCCGCTCGAGGGCCGGATCGTCGCGGTGGCCGACGCCTTCGACGCCATGACGACCGACCGCCCCTACCGCGGACGCATGCCGGTGGACGAGGCATGCGCCGAGCTCGAGCGCGGCGCGGGCTTGCAGTTCGACCCCGACGTCGTCGGCCTGTTCGTCGAGGCCGTCCGCCGCCAGCCGCCGGACGAGGATGCGCCCGGGGCGCTCGCGGCCGCGCTCGGGGATCCGGAGCTCGCACACCGAACCGGTCCCACCCAGCCCCACGGGCTCGTGGGAAGCGCGGCGGCGGCGCTGTCGGACCCGCTCACGCTCCTGTACGGGCGCCGGTGGTTCGACGCCGCGCTCCGGGCCGCGGGGCCCGCCGCCCAGCTCCGCGCCGAGCCGTTCACCGTCGCCCTCGTCGAGCTCGCGGGCCTGGACGAGCTCAACCGGGCCGAGGGCCTGGAGGCCGGCGACGCCGCGCTGGTGGCGGTCGCGCAGGCCGCCAGCCGTGTCGCGGCCCACCTACGGGGTTCGGCCTGCCGCTTCTCGGGTGCCCGGCTCGCCCTCCTGCTCCCCGGCCCGGGCTCTGCGGTCGACGTTGCTCTGCTCGAGCTCCGGCGCGAGCTCGAGCCGCTCCGCGCCGAGCCTCGCTTCAGCGCGGCGGCGTGGCAGCCCGGCGAGGAGGGGCGCGACGTTCTGGCCCGCGTCCGCGACGCGCTGGCCGTTCAGCCCGCCGGCCTCTGAGCGCGGTCGAGGCACGACCTTGACCTACGATCAGAGCGCCGACTCCGACGACCAGGAGGATCCGATGGCCGGCAGCGACCAAGAGCAGGGCTCCGAGAAGCCGAGCGAGCAGCGGGGCGGAACCACACCGGACGAGACCGAGGTCCGCGAGAAGGGTCAGTTGGCGGAAGGGGCAGCCGAGGGCGTCGTCCCCGCCGAGCTCGGAGGATCCGACGCGCCACGGGAGATGCTGGCGGAGGATCCGGAGCTCGACAGCTCGGTCCTGGGGGCGACGACCGGCTCGGATGAGCCCGCGACCGAGAGCGGCATCGACCTCAGCGGCGGCGACGCCGCCGACGCGACGTCCGACGGCGGCCCCGACCTACCGGAGGGAGTGGAGCCGGACATGAAGGACGGCTTCGCGGCGCCTTCCCGGCAGGCCGACGTCGAGTCCGCCGGCTAACCCGCCGGCAGGCGGGCGTCGAGCGCGACCTTGACCTCGTCGACGACCTTCAACGCTCCGAACAGCGTCGAATAGGGCTTGATCCCCCAGTCGGTCTGCCTGAGGGTCAGGCCGCCGCTGAGCCTGCCCGCATCGTCGAGGGTGAGGTCGAACGCGACCGGACGAGCCCTGCCGACCAGCTCGAGCTCGCCCTGCGCGCTGATGCGGTTGCCGTCGCCGCCGATCCGCACCCCGGTCGAGCGGAAGGCGATGCCCTTCCGCTCGAGCACGTCGTCGTCGATGGACTGGTGGATGCTCGCCCTGTCGTCGTCGCCGAGCGCCTGCATCCCCCCGCTGCCCTCACGCACCCGCAGCGATGTGGCGTCCGCCTCGAGCGCGATGCCGGTCTGCGCGCGATCCTCGCCCACCTCGAGCGTCGCCTTCCAGGAGGTGACGTCGAGCACGAGGTCGTGCCCGGCCTTGGCCGCGGCGCCGGTGCGCCCGGTCTTCACCACGAGCGTGGCGTTCTCGGGCCCGAGGCGGTGAATACCCGGGGGGATCTCCATGGCCGCAGTCTAAGTTGCGCGTGGCGGCCGGGACGATCGCCATCCGGTCACGGACCACCCCTGGACAAGGAGACCAACATGGCAGTGGAGCTGGACCATCCCTTCTCGACCGCAGAGCCGATCGACGAGAACTGGGCTGCCATCCTCGACCTCGAGCGTCTGGTCCCCTGTGTGCAGGGCGGCTCCGTGCTCGAGAAGACCGCTCCCCAGAGCGTGAGGGCCGAGATCCTGGTCAAGATGGGCGCGATGTCGATGACGTTCAGTGGCACCGTGGAGGTCGTCGAGCAGGATGACGCGGCCCATCGGGCCGTGATGCGCGTCAAGTCCAAGGAGGCCGGCGGCCAGGCCAACGCCAACGCCGACGTCGTGTTCGCCCTGACCGACGGCGGGGGGACGATCCACACCAGCGCCCAGATCACCGGCAAGGCCGCGTCGATGGGCGAGGGGGTGGTGGCGGGCGTCCTGGACGGGCTGATCAAGGACTTCGCCACGAAGCTCACGACGATCTGACATGGCCAACCTGGCCATGAGGGAGATCCGGCCGGGTGAGGTGCCGTTCGACGGCGGGACCGCGCTCCAGGAGGACGCAGGCCGGCCCGTGTTCCGCGGCAACGGTCCCGACGACTACCTGTGCGTGGCCTGCGGGAACCTCCTCGCCGAGGGGATGAACCCGATCCAGATGACGAAGAAGGTCCGCATCCGCTGCGGTACATGCGCGACGGTCAACGTGGCCGTCGAAACACTCGATTGACGGTTGGGAGTAAGTGTCGCTAATCGCGACTGGGGACCCGCCTCCGGCGGCCAGGTGGCCGCCTCCGGCACCCCCTGGCCCGGGCTGGACACGCCTGACCGGGTCGGCTAGTCTCGCCCACGCTTTGGGAGGGCAGTCAACTGACCGCGGACGCGTCACGTGCTCGCGCTGACCGGTGCGTCCGCCGGTTGGCCGGTCGGGCTCGCTCTCGGCATCGCGGTCGTCGTGATCGCGGCGGCGATCGTGATCACGATCGTGGCCCTGGCGGTCAGGATCGCCAAGCAGGCCCAGGGAGCCGAGCGAGCGGTCGAGGTCGTGCGCCGGCAGACCTCCGAGCTCGACGGGGGGGTCGACCGGATCAACGACTCGGGCGTCCGGATCCTGCACGCCGCCCGTGCACTCCGCAAGGTCGCGGTCGGGAAGTGATCCTCACGCTCGCCGCGGTGTCCGCGCACACCTACTGGGGGGTCGCGCTGGCGATCGGGCTCGCCGCCGCGCTGATCGTCGCGGCCCTGCTCGCCGTCCTGGTGCGGTCGGTCAGGGACATCGAGAAGGCCGTCGGGGGCCTGCTGGACATCGCCGGAAAGGTGGGCGCCAACACGGCGAACATCCCGAAGCTCGAGGCGACGGCCCCCGTCCTGGGGCTGATCGTGGAGGAAGCGGTCGTGCAGGACGGCTACATGAGCGCGCTCACGGACGGGTTCGACGGCGAATGAGCACCGACGTGCTGATCCTCCTCAGCGTCGTGCTCGCGCTGGTCGTCATCGCGGTGCTCGCCGTCGCGCTGATCGAGGTCCGCAAGCGGCTGACCGCGATCGCGGAGGGACTGGGGACGTTGGGCTCGGCCCTCGCCGGCGTCGAGTCGGAGCACCTGCGCCCGCTCGAGGGCGCGGTCACGGCGATCAACGCCCAGTTCGACGTCATCCTCGGCGCCCTTCCGGGGATCGCCGACAAGGCCGCGATCGTGGCCGCCCGGAGGCCGCGATGATCCTCTGGTGGATCGGGAACGTCGTGCTGCTGCTCGTGGTCGTCCCGGTGGTGGTGGTCCTGCTCCGGGGTGTGCTGCACGCCGCCACGCGCATCCCGCCGCACATCGACGAGATCGCCACGGTGGCCAGGGCGGCGTCGAAGGACCTCGACGCGGCCCCGCTCCTGCTCACGACGCAGGACCAGGTGACCAGGACGGTAGCCGGGCTCGCCAGCTACGGCGGCTCCCTCGACGTCATCCTCGACGATCATCAGCCGCCGGTCCGATGACGCCCGTCCTCGCCTTCGCCACCGCGGGAGTGGTCACGGTCATCGCGGTCGTCCTCATCGTCGCCGCGCTCGTGGTCTACCTGCTCGCGGTGATCGTGCAGTTGAGGAAGATCACGTCGGGGCTGGATCAGGTCATCGGCGCTGTCGGGGAGGTCGTCGAGAAGAGCGCGCCGGTCAACGACGTGGTGACGACGATCAACTCACAACTCGACGCCGGGGTCGACCTGCTCGAGGGGATGTTGGTGAAGAAGGCGGGGATGCAGGACGCCGTCGGCCTCGTCGAGGGCGTCTACCCCGGGTCCGCCGCCGCCGGCTTCCGGGCGTTTCCGGAGAGCGGGAGCGTCAGGGCGCCGCGTATCGCCGAGGTGTACACCAAGGGCACCCTCACGCTCGCCCGGCTCGGACGGGAGGCGCCGATCGCCACCGGCAACCCGGCGGGTCCGGTGCTCCGGAACGTGAGCGCAGGCAGCTCGGCGGCGCGCGGGCTCTACCCCGACGCCCGTCAGGGCAGACCCGAGTCCCTGGCCAGGTCGCCGTTGATCGGCACCGACGCCCCGGTGCAGTACAACCCGGACGACGCGGAGGAGGGCCGCCCGCCGTCCGGGCCGGCGAAGTCGGACCGCCCGGCTGCCCCATAGGATCACTCGCGTGCAGACCCCTGCCTCATTCGAGTATGAGCGCGCCACCAGCGTGGAGGGTGCGATCGCGTCGCTCCAGAGGCTCGGCTCCGAGGCGCGGATCATCGCCGGCGGACACAGCCTGCTGCCGATGATGAAGCTGCGCCTGGCGAACCCCGAGCACCTCATCGACATCAACGACCTCACCGAGCTCTCCTACATACGTGAGGGGGGCGACGAGATCCGGATCGGGGCGATGACCAGGCACGTCGACCTGCAGAAGTCCGACCTGCTCGCCGATCGCTTCCCCCTCTTCCGTGACGCCGAGAACGTGATCGCCGACCCGGTCGTGCGTAACCGCGGCACGATCGGCGGTTCCCTGTGCCAGGCCGACGCGGCCGAGGACCTCTCCGCGGTCTGCTCGGCGGTCAAGGCCAAGACGGTGATCCGCGGCGCCGAGGGCGAGCGCGTCGTTGGAATGGAGGATTTCCACGTCGGTCCCTACATGACCGCGGTGGGCGAGGGCGAGATCCTCACCGAGGTCCGCATCCCGCTGCGGGCAGGCGGGGGCAGCGCGCACGAGAAGGTGGAGCGCCGCGCCGGCGACTGGGCCATCGCCGCCGCGTCCGCGGCCGTGTGGATCGAGCGTGGCTGGGTCTCTGCCGTGGGCATCGCGCTCAGCGCGGTCGGGCTCACGACGATCCACCTCTCGAAGGCCGAGGAGCTCCTGCTGGGCAAGGCGCCGTCGGAGGAGCTCTTTGCGCAGGCGGGTGAGATCGCGTCGGCGGACTGCTCGCCGAGCGCGGACGGTCGCGGGCCGGCCGACTACAAGCGCCATCTCGCCGGCGTCCTCACCACCCGCGCGCTGCGCCGCGCGACCGAGCGCGCGCTGCGCCAGGAGGCCTGAACCCATGCAGCTGTCGGTCACGATCAACGGTGAAGCGGTCTCCCGCGAGGTCGAGCCGCGTCAGCTCCTCGTCCACTTCATCCGCGAGACGCCCGGGCTGACGGGCACCCACTGGGGCTGCGACACCTCCAACTGCGGCGCCTGCGTGGTGCTGATGGACGGCCAGCCGATCAAGGCGTGCACGATCCTGGCCGCGATGTGCGAGGGGCATGAGATCCGCACGGTCGAGTCGCTCGAGGTCGACGGCCGGCTGGACCCGATCCAGGAGGGCTTCCACGAGCTGCACGCGCTGCAGTGCGGGTTCTGCACACCCGGGATGTTGATGACCGCGCGCGCCCTGCTCGACGAGAACCCCGACCCGACCGAGCTCGAAATACGGACGGCGATATCGGGCGCCATCTGCCGCTGTACCGGATACAAGAACATCGTCAGCGCCGTGCGCTGGGCGGCCGAGCACGAAGCGGCCGCGAGACAGGAGGCGTGAGCATGTCGACGGTCGAGAACCTCCCGAGCGCCCGGACCGAGCGCCCCATCGGCTTCGGCCGCCTCAAGCGCAAGGAGGACGCGCGCTTCATCCGCGGCCAGGGCACCTACCTCGATGACATCCGGCTGCCGGGGATGGTGCACGGCGCGATGCTGCGCAGCCCGTACGCGCACGCCCGCATCCTCTCCATCGACACCTCCAAGGCGCTGGCCCACCCCAACGTCGCCGCGGTCGTCACCGCCAAGGACCTCGAGACGCTCGGCCTGGCGTGGATGCCGACGATCTCCTACGACACCCAGGCCGTGCTCGCGGGCGACAAGGTCCGCTTCCAGGGCCAGGAGGTCGCGTTCGTCATCGCCACGGACGAGTACTCCGCACGCGACGCGCTCGGACTCATCGACGTCGACTACGAGCCGCTGCCCGCGATCGTCAACGCCCGCAAGGCGCTGGACCCCGACGCGCCGCTGATCCGCGACGACAAGGTCGGCCAGACCGACAACCTCGCAAGCCCGACCTGGGACGCCGGGGATCAGGCGGAGGCAGAGCGCGTGTTCGCCGAGGCCGACACGGTCGTCACGCGGGAGATCATCTACCCGCGCTGTCATCCGGCGCCGCTCGAGACCTGCGGCATCATCGCCGCCTTTGACCCGGAGAGCGGCCAGCTCGATATCTACAACGGCAACCAGGCGCCGCACGCCCACCGCACGGTCTACGCGCACGTGGCCGGCCTCGCGGAGCACATGATCCGGATCCGCTGCCAGGACATCGGCGGCGGCTTCGGGAACAAGGTGCCGGTCTACCCGGGGTACGTGTGCGCGATCGCCGGCTCGATCGTGGCCGGCGTGCCGGTCAAGTGGGTCGAGGACCGCTCGGAGAACCTGATGTCGACAGGGTTCGCCCGCGACTACCTCATGCACGGCGAGATCTGCGCGAAGGACGGGAAGATCACCGGCCTGCGGGTCGACGTCATCGCCGACCACGGCGCCTTTGACAGCACTGCTCAGCCGACCAAGTTCCCGGCCGGGTTCTTCCATATCGTGTGCGGCTCCTACGACCTCGAGGCCTCGCACGTCAAGGTCAAGGCCGTCTACACGAACAAGGCGCCGGGCGGCGTCGCCTACCGCTGCTCGTTCCGGATCACCGAGGCCGTCTACCTCGTCGAGCGGATGGTCGACGCCCTCGCGCTCGAGCTGCAGGTCGACCCGATCGACTTGCGGATGCGCAGCTTCATCGGCCCCGAGCAGTTCCCGTACGAGACGACCACGGGCTGGACGTACGACTCCGGCGACTACGCCAAGACGATGCGCGTGGCGATGGACATCGCCGGCTACGAGGACCTGCGGCGCGAGCAGGCCGAGAAGCGCGCCCGCGGCGAGCTGATGGGCGTCGGCGTCTCCTTCTTCACCGAGGGCGTGGGGGCCGGGCCGCGCAAGCACATGGACATCCTCGGCCTGTCGATGAACGACGGCGCCGACCTCCGCGTGCACCCGTCGGGCAAGGCGGTGGTCTCCCTCTCCTGCCAGACCCAGGGCCAGGGCCACGAGACCACGTTCGCGCAGATCGTCGCCGAGGAGCTCGGCATCCCGCCGGAGGACGTCGAGGTCCGCCACGGGGACACGGACAAGTCGCCCTACGGGCTCGGCACCTACGGCAGCCGCTCGACTCCGGTGTCCGGCGCCGCCGTCGCGGTCGTCTCGCGCAAGGTGCGCGACAAGGCGCGGTTGATCGCGGCGACGATGCTGGAGACCAGGCCGGAGGATCTCGCCTGGGAGAAGGGCCGCTGGTACGTCAAGGGCGACCCCGAGCAGGGCGCGCTCATCGAGGACATCGCCGTGCGGGCGTACAGCGGCGAGGCGATGCCGTCGGGCATGGAGGGCGGCCTCGACGGCCAGGTGATCTACGACCCACCCAACCTCACCTATCCCTACGGGGCCTACATCGCGGTGGTCGACATCGACCCCGACACCGCCCACGTCAAGGTGCGGCGCTTCATCGCGGTCGACGACTGCGGGGTGCGCATCAACCCGATGGTGGTCGACGGCCAGATCCACGGCGGGCTCGCCGAGGGCATCGGCATCGCGCTCATGGAGGTCATCACCTTCGACGAGGAGGGCAACTGCCTGAACAGCTCGTTGATGGACTACCTCATCCCGACGGCGCTCGAATGCCCGGACTTCGAGCTCGGCGAGACGGTCACGCCCTGTCCGCATCACCCGCTCGGCGCGAAGGGCATCGGCGAATCGCCGAACGTGGGCTCGCCTCCGGCGATCGTCAACGCGGTCATCGATGCGCTGCACGCGACGCACGGCGTCGACCACATCGACATGCCCTGCACGCCGGCGCGCGTCTGGGCGGCGATGCAGGGTCGTCCCCAGCCGCCGCAATGATCACGGGCGCGCTGACGCGGCGCGCGCAGGAGCTCGCCGCGGCGGGTGCGGCGTTCGTGACCGCGACCGTCGTCCGTGCCCAGCCCCCGACCAGCGTCGAACCCGGGAACGTCGCGCTCGTGCTCGGCGACGGGACGATCGAGGGGTTCGTGGGCGGCGTGTGCGCCGAGCACAGCGTGCGCCTGCACGCGCTCGGCGCCCTCGAGACCGGCGAGGCGCTGCTTCTGCGGATCCTGCCCGAGGGCCCCGAGAACGCCGGCGACGCGGGCCTCGAGGTCGGGCGCGAGCAGGGGGCCGTCACCGTCCAGAACCCATGCCTGTCGGGCGGGGCGATCGAGGTCTTCCTCGAGCCCGTCCTCCCGGCCCCGCGTGTCCTGGTCCTGGGCGAGACCCCCGTCGTAGCGGCGCTCCGTCACCTCGGCCCCGAGCTCGGGCTCGTCGTCCTCGCGATGCGCGACGGGAGCCCCGCGCCGGCCCGCGACGATCTCGCGCTCGTCGTCGGCAGCCACGGACGCGACGAGCCCGACGCCCTGCGGCGCGGGCTCGAGGCGCGGCTGCCCTACGTCGGCCTGGTGGCCAGCCGCCGGCGGGGGGCGGCCCTCATCGAGGAGCTGCGCGCGGACGGAGTGTCGGAGGAGCGATTGGCGGCACTCGACACGCCCGCCGGGGTCGACATCGGCGCGCGCACCCCCGCGGAGATCGCGCTCTCGATCCTCGCCCGGATCGTCGCGGTGCGCCGGAGCGGCGATGTCCGCGTCCCGGCGGTCGCCGCTCCCGCCGTCGCCGTCGACCCCGTCTGCGGCATGACCGTCGTCGTGGGCGCCGACACGCCGTCCGTCGCGCACGACGGCGAGACGGTCCACTTCTGCTCGGCGGGTTGCCGGGGCACGTTCGAGGCGCAGCACGACCATGCCCGCGCCGCGACCTAGGGCCGAGGGGTTCGTCTGCGGCCTCGTCCTCGGCGCCGGCGGCTCGACCCGTCTGGGCGCACCCAAGCAACTCCTCCCCTACCGCCACGGGACGCTCCTCGGTCACGTCGTCGGCGTCGCCCGGGCGTGCCCGTTTCACCAGATCGTCGTGACCCTCGGGGGCGCCGCGGACGAGGTGCGCCGCGCGGTCGACCTGGGCGGCACCGACGTGGTCGTCAACGACGCCTACGCCGAGGGCTGCTCGTCGTCCATCGCCGCGGCGCTGGGCGCGGTGGATCCCCGCTGCGAGGTCCTCGTGCTCATGCTCGGCGACCAGCCCGGCGTCACGGCGGCCACCGTCGGCGCCCTCCTCGACGGCCGTGGGAGCGCAGCGCTCGCCGTGTGCCGCTACGACGACGGGCGGGGGCACCCCATCGCCTTCGCGCGCGGCGTGTTCAGCAATCTCGGCGCCCTCCACGGCGACAAGGGCGTCTGGCGGCTGCTCGATCGGCGCGCGGGCGACGTCGCCGAGGTGGCGGTCCCCGGCCCGATCCCCCGCGACGTCGACACGCAGGACGACTACGCGGCGGTCCTCGCTGCCGCGCCGGCGTGAGCCCCCCGCGGGTCATCGGTGAGGCGGAGGGCGAGATCCGCCGGCTCGTAGGAGACGTGGAGACCCTCGCCCGGCGTCTCGCCGACGTGGACTACCTCGTCGACGAGGGCCTGGCGACGTCGATGTTCCTGAGCCTCCGCCTGCCCCAGCCGCTGCTGCTCGAGGGCGAGGCGGGGGTCGGCAAGACCGAGGCGGCGAAATCGCTCGCGCTCGTCCTCGACACCCCGCTGATCCGCCTGCAGTGCTACGAGGGGCTCGACGCCGCGGAGGCGCTGTACGAGTGGAACTACCCGCGCCAGCTGCTGAGCATCCGGCTCGCCGACTCGAACGCGACCACGCTCGGCGAGGAGGAGCTCTTCGGCCCCGAGTACCTCATCCGCCGGCCGCTGTTGCGGGCGCTCGAGCACCCCGGCCCGCGCCCGGCGGTCCTGCTGGTCGACGAGATCGATCGCGCCGATGACGACTTCGAGGCCTTCCTGCTCGAGCTGCTCGCCGAGGCCACCGTGACGATCCCGGAGATCGGCACGATCCGCGCCACGCATCCGCCGATCATCGAGCTCACCTCGAACCGGACGCGAGACCAGCACGATGCGGTCAAGCGCCGCTGCCTGTACCAGTGGATCGACTACCCGACCCCTCAGCGCGAGGTCGACATCATCCGCCGCCGCGTGCAGGGCTCATCGGAGACGCTGGCCGTGCAGGTCGCCGGCGCCGTGGCGCGCATGCGCGCGTCAGACGTGCAGAAACCGCCCGGGGTCGCCGAGGCGATCGACTGGGTCGCCGCGCTGAGCCTGCTCGGCGTGGAGCGCCTGGACGCGGCCGCGGTCGAGCTCACCCTCGGATCGGTGCTGAAGTACGCGGAGGACCAGGACGTCGTCCGCGCGACCGGCCTCGAGCAGTTCGTGGGCGAGCGGTGACCGCGTTCGGGGTCGAGACCGTCGAGCTCGACCTCCCACCGCTCGCGGGGGCGTTGAGCCGGCGGCTGCACGAGGCCGGCCTGCCCGTGACCCCCGCGCGCGCGGCTCGCTTCGCGCAGGCGCTCACGCTGGTCAAGCCGATCACCCGCCGCCGTTTGTACTGGACGGCACGAGCCGTGTTCGTCTCGCACCCGGCGCAGGTGCCGGCGTTCGACGCGGTGTTCCACTCGGTGTTCGGCCACCGGGCCGACGATGATGACTTCGATGCCGGCGAGGTGCAGACCGTCGCCGCGCCCCCGGATGACCGGCCGAGGTCGGAGCACCAGACCTCGCCCCGGGACTCCGATGAGCAGAACGCGCTCGCGAGCATGTCCTCGTCCCCGCCCGGCACACGTGACGAGGACGAGGATCCGGCCGAGGTCGAGGTCCCGCTCGCCATGGCCAGCGACGAGGAGCGATTGGGGAGCAAGAGCTTCGACGTGCTCGAGGCCGACGAGCTCGCCCAGCTCTATGAGCTGATGTCGCGCCTCGAACTGGCCACGCCGCTGCGGCGGACGCGGCGCCGGAAGCAGGGTCGCCGCGGCGAGCATGTCGACCTGCGGCGCACCCTGCGCACGAGCCTCCGTACGGGGGGCGACCCGATCCGCCTCGCCCGCCGACGCCGGCGCGACGTGCCCCGCCGCCTGGTGCTCCTGTGTGACATCTCGGGCTCGATGGAGCCCTACGCGCGCGCCTACCTGCAGTTCCTGACCGCGGCCGGCAGTGGCCGGAACGCCGAGGCGTTCGTGTTCGCCACGCGCCTCACGCGCGTGACCCGCGCCCTGGCCTCCCGCAACCCGGAGCGCGCCATCCAGCGCGCGGCGGCGGCGGCACCGGACTGGTCGAGCGGAACCAGGATCGGTGACGCCCTGAAGGCGTTCAACGATCGCCACGGACGTCGCGGCATGGCTCGCGGCGCCGTGATCGTGATCCTCTCGGATGGCTGGGAGCGCGGTGACCCGATGCTCGTCGGACGCGAGATGGAGCGCCTCGCGCGCCTGGCCCACCGCATCGTGTGGGTCAACCCCCGCGTCAGGGCCAGCGGCTTCTCGGTGCAGGCCGGCGGCATGGTGGCCGCGCTCCCGCATTGCGACGCGCTGGTGAGCGGCCACAGCCTCCAGGCCCTCGGCGAGGTCGCCGACGCCATCGGGGCGACGGGCCGGAAGCCGCCACCCCCGCCGCCGGCGGCCGAGGCCGAGGAGGAGGAGCCGTGGGCCAGCGCGACCCCGGTTCCCGGCAGTTCGGTCGCGATGCCGAGTGGACACGGTCCGAGCAGGGGCAACACCACCCCGGGATGGAGGACGGATGACCGAGACTGAGACCAAGACCTGCATCTATCCGGGGTGCGAGCGGCCCGCGGCGCCTGCGCATGCGCTGGGGGGCCCGCGGCCGTCGTTCTGCGAGTCAGAGGAGCACAACGCCCTGACCGCCCACCAGGAGCGGCAGCGCATCACCGACCACCGAGACAGGAAGGCATCCGACCGTGGCTGACGAGGCGTATCGAGCGGTGTTCCTGCGTGTGCACCCGACCGGGAAGATGGTGCTCAGCCTGACGACGGAGTCCGACGGGGAGGAATCGCGCTACGCCCAGATCGTCGCCGACGAGCTCGGCGTCCCCGCCCTGGACGTGAAGGTCGTGCCCGCGGACACCGACCGGTTCGGCGAGGGCCACGGGTACAACGCGAGCCCCTCCGCGGGAGCCTCGGCGGCGATCCTCAGCGCCGTCGGCAAGCTCCGCGCCAAGGGGCAGCTGCTCGCCGGCATGGCGCTCGGGGCCTCCCCGGAGACCCTCGAGTGGTCCAACGGGGCATGGACCACCCGGGGCGGGCGGGCGCGTGACCAGTTCAAGACGCTCGAGGACATCGCCCTGTACGCACACGGCACCGGAGCCCTGCCTCCCGGTGTCGAAGGCGGGCTTGACGCGCAGACCGTCTACGCGGACTGACGCCCGCCGCTCAGCGCGCCGCCGGGGCGGGCACGGGGGCGACGACCCCGGGGAGCCGGACCGAGAAGCGCGCACCGCCCTCCGACCCCGCGCCGAGGGCCACGGTCCCGCCGTGGGACTCCGCCACGGCGCGGACGATCGCCAGGCCCAGCCCCGTGCCGCCCCCGCCCGTGTCGCCCGCCCCGCGGACGAAGCGGTCGAAGATCCGCGGCACGAGCTCCTCGGGGACCCCGGGACCGTCGTCGGAGACCTCGAGCACCACCGCGTCCCCACCGTCCTCGGCGCGGACCCGCCCGGCGACATGCGTCCCGGACGGCGTGTGGGCGACGGCGTTCTGCAGGAGGTTCAGCACGAGGCGGTGCAGCTCGTCGGGCGCGCCGGCGATCCACGCCGGCCCGTCGACGTCGACCTCGAGCTCGTGGTCCTCGGCGAGCGGGCCGAGCTCGCCCGCCGCCTCCACGAGGACCTTCGCGAGGTCGACCTCGCGGCGCGGGGCCAGCCGCCCCGAGTCGGCGCGGGCGAGGAGGAGGAGGTCGGCCACGAGGCGGCGCATCCGGTGGGTCGAGCGCAGCGCCGAGCGCGCCGTCTCGCGCTGCTCGCCGTCGAGCTCGGCCGCGAGGAGCTCGAGGTTGGCCAGCACGGAGGTGAGCGGCGTGCGGAGCTCGTGCGAGGCGTCGGCCACGAAGCGGCGCTGGCGGGCCAGGGCCTCCTCGGTCTCCGTCTGGGCGGAGTCGAGGGCCAGGAGCATCTCGTCGAGCGTGCGCGCGAGCTCGCGGACCTCGTCGGCGGCCTCGGGCACGGCGATGCGACGGCCCGGGTCCCGGGTGCGCTGGATCTCCCGCGCCGCCGCGGTGAGCTCGACGATCGGGCGCGTGGCGCGCCGCGCCAGCAGCAGCCCGGCGAGCCCGGCGAGCGCGGCGCCCGCGAAGACGCCGAACAGGAGCATGAGCCGCACCTTCTGGATCGTGTGGCGCACGGCCGAGAGCGGACGGGCGTACTGGACGATGGCCGAGTCCGATTCGGCCACGCCGTTGACGACGATGGGCACGGAGCGCGACTCGATGCGGTAGCCGCCCGTCTCCTCCACGGCGACCCGCGGGGGGCCGAGGTCGGCCGCACCCGTGCCGCACAGCAGGGTCCCGCTGAAGAGCATCACGCGGACCCGGGCGCGCTCGGCGGTCGCGTAATCGTCGAGGTCGACCCCGGCGCAGCGCACGCGCCGGGTGCCGGGTGAGACCTCGAGCTGCAACCTGGACACGAGATCGTCGGCGGCCCGGCGCACCTGGTCGCGGAAGTCGCCGGAGATCTGGCGACCGGCGAGCAGGCCGATCCCGGCGGCGAAGGCGGCGAGGATCGTCAGGGTGAGGACCGCCGAGCCCCCCGCGAGCTTCCACCGCAGCGGGACGCGCTGCCAGGCTGAGCTACTCCGCACGAAGGACATAGCCCGCCCCCCGGATCGTGTGCAGGAGGCGCCGCTCACCACCGGACTCGAGCTTGCGGCGGAGGTTGGAGACGAAGACCTCGATGGTGTTCGTCATCGCGAACGGGTCATAGCCCCAGACCTCGTCGAGGAGCTGCTGGCGGGAGACGACGAGGCGCTCGTTGCGCATGAGGAACTGCAGCAGCTCGAACTCGCGCTGGGTGAGCTCGATGGCGCGCTCGGACCGGCGGACCTCGTGGGTGTCGGGGTTGAGCGCGAGGTCGCCGACGACGAGCGAGGCCGATCCGCGCGGGGGCCGGCGGCGCAGCAGCGCGCGCAGGCGGGCGAGGAGCTCCTCGCGCTCGAAGGGCTTGACGAGGTAGTCGTCGGCGCCGGCGTCGAGGCCCTCGACCTTGGCGTCCAGCGCGTCACGCGCGGTGAGGACGAGGATGGGCACGTCGCCGCCCGCACGGAGCTCGCGCGCGACATCGAGCCCGTCGAGTCCGGGCAGGCCGAGGTCCAGCACCACCAGGTCGGGCTGGAAGGTACGCGCCTCGCGCAGGGCGAGCGGGCCGTCGCCCGCGTCGCGGACGTCGTAGCCCTCCAGGCGCAGGGAGCGCTTGAGGACCTGGGCGATGTCGTCGTCGTCCTCGACGACGAGGACGCGCGCGGGGCGTTCGGGCATGAGTTCGGAAGGGTAGGCGAGCAGCCTCAAGCAGGGCTCAAGGCCGCGGCGTCGAAGGCATCCGTCCGGATGCCTTCCGCCAAGCAGAAGAAGTCGCCTCCGAAGCGCAAGCCCGCCGCGCGCCACGCCCCGCGGCTGCCGGCTCTGCACCTCGAGCCCCACCACGTCGACCTCATCGGCCTGGGGCTCGTCGCGCTGGGGATCTTCCTCTCGTTCGTGATGTACCGGGGCTCGGCCGGCGGGCAGCTCGGGGACGGGGTGCTCCGGGGCGGCGAGTGGCTCATCGGGGTGCTCGCCTACGCCGTGCCGGGAGGGCTCGTGGTCGGCGGCGCCCTGCTCCTGGGCCGGACGGCGCTGCCCGCGGTGCGGCCGCTGCGCATGGGAGCCCTCTGCCTCCTGGGGGCGGCGCTGCTGTGGGCAGGGGATCACGGCGGGCACGTGGGCCACGCGGTGCACTCCGCGGCCTCCACCCTCATCTCGGAGCTCGGGGTGGACGTGCTCGCGGTCTTCCTCTCCCTCGCGGGCGTGATCCTGGTGACGGGGGTGACGGTCGCGAGCGTGCTCAACCATCTGCGCGCGCAGGTCCGCGAGGGGACGACGGCGGCCCGCGCACGCCGGCGGCGCGAGCCCGAGGCGCCCCCCACGATCGCCGCCCCGGTGCTCGAGCCGTGGGAGCCCGAGGCGGAGACCGAGATCGTCGCGGCGGCCGTCGAGCCGCCGGAGGCGGAGACCGTCGTCGAGGGGGTCGAGGCCGAACCGGAGGAGGAGGAGGAGCCCACGTCACCGCTCCCCCAAGTGCCCGCCGAGCTCCTCACCCCGCAGGGCCGCTACCGCGCCGAGGTCACCGACGCCCCCGACTTCCCCTGGCGTCCGCCCTCTCCGCGGCTGCTCACCCGCTCCACCGCCGAGCAGTCGAAGCCCGACACCGCGGGCCAGGCCCAGATCGCCGCCCGCCTCGTCGAGGCGCTCGGGCACTTCGGGGTCGACGCGAAGATCGTGGGCACGGTCGCCGGCCCCCACATCACCCGCTACGAGCTGCGCCTCGCGCCGGGAACCAAGGTCGGCAAGGTCGCCAACCTCAAGGACGACCTCGCCTACGCGCTCGCCGCCGCCGACATCCGCATCCAGGCGCCGATCCCCGGCAAGCAGGCCGTGGGGGTCGAGGTGCCGAACCTGCGGCGCAAGCTGGTGCACCTGGGCGACGTCCTGCAGCCCACCCCCGAGGGCTGGAGCCCCCTGGCGATCTGGCTCGGCAAGGACGTCTCGGGCAAGGCGATCGGCGCCGACCTCGCGAAGATGCCCCACCTGCTCGTGGCGGGCACCACGGGCGCGGGCAAGTCGGCCTGCGTGAACTCGATGCTCTGCTCGCTGCTCCTGCGCGCGACCCCGCGTGAGCTGCGCCTCGTGCTCATCGACCCCAAGCAGGTCGAGCTCACCCACTACGAGGCGATCCCCCACCTGCTCACACCCGTCATCACCTCCCCGCGCAAGGCGGCCAACGCCCTGCAGAACCTCGTCAAGGAGATGGAGGAGCGCTACGGGCTGATGTCGCTGTCGCGCTCGCGCTCGCTGCCCGAGCTCAACAAGTCCCGCGAGAAGCGCGGCGAGCCCGCCCTGCCCTACGTGCTCTGCGTCATCGACGAGCTCGCCGACCTCATGATGGTCGCGCCCGCCGACGTGGAGGACTCGATCATCCGCCTGGCCCAGAAGGCCCGCGCGGTGGGGATCCACCTCGTGCTCGCCACCCAGACCCCGCGCGTGGACGTGATCACGGGGATGATCAAGGCCAATGTCCCGTCCCGGATCGCCTTCGCCGTGTCCTCCCAGACGGATTCCCGTGTCATCCTCGACGCCAACGGCGCGGAGACCCTGCTCGGTCAGGGGGACATGCTCTTCTCGCCGGTGGGCTCGTCGCGCCTGCAGCGCATCCAGGGCGCCTACGTCGACGAGGAGCAGATCGCGGAGATCACCGAGGCGTGGCGCAGGCAGGGGGAGCCCGACCTGCGCGAGGAGCTGCTCGACAAGGTCGAGCCCGACGAGGCCGAGGACGCCGGGGGGGAGGACGAGTTCGACCCCGACGAGGATCCGCTGCTCGAGGAGGCCATCGTCCTCGTCGCCGGGATGGGGACGGCGTCGACCTCGATGCTCCAGCGCCGCCTGCGCCTGGGGTATACGCGGGCGGGACGGCTCATCGACATGCTCGAGCGCCGGGGCGTCATCTCGGGCTACGAGGGCTCCAAGCCGCGGCAGGTTCTCGTGACGGAGGCCGATCTGCCGCGGGTGCTGGCGGGGCTCGCGGAGGCGCGCGCGGAGCCCGCTCCCGCCGAGGGTTAGTCTCCGGGCCCGAGTGACCGAGATCGGGCCGACGCTCCGGGAGGCGCGCATGCGCGCCGGCATCGACATCACCGAGGTCGAGCGGGCGACGAAGATCCGGACGAAGTACCTCCGCGCGCTCGAGGACGAGGAGTGGGGCGTCCTGCCCGGCCCGACGTTCGCGAAGTCGTTCCTGCGGACCTACGCGGAGTACCTCGGGCTCGACGCCCGCCTGCTCGTCGAGGAGTTCAAGCGCCGCTACGACCGCCCCGCGGAGGCCGAGCTCACGCCGATCTCCCCGCCGCGTCCGGGGCGCCGCGACCCGCGGGGGCGCGAGCCGAGCCGCCGCCGGGAGGGTCTCGTCGTCCTCGTCGTGCTCGCGCTGCTGCTCGGGGGCCTGTTCGCCCTCGGCAAGCTCGGCGGCGGGAACGACGGGGGCGGGGGCGCCTCGGGAAAGACGGACACCCAGACCCGCACGGCGCCGCGCACGCCGCGCCGGCGGGCGCCCGCGCGACCGCGCCGGGCCCGGGTCGAGCTCACCGCCACCGGGAGCGTCTACGTCTGCGCGGTCGACGGGACGGGACGCAAGCTGCTCCCGGGGGTGACCCTCACCCCCGGGGCGCCCCGTGTGCTGACGGGCCGGCGCCTGGAGATCACGCTCGGCAACGCCTCCGTGCGGATGAAGGTCAACGGTCGGCCCCTCGCCGTCCCCGCCTCCTCGACGCCGCTCTCCTACGTCGTGACCGCCGCGGGCCGCAAACCGCTGCCCGCCGCGCGCGCGCCGAGCTGCGCGTGAGCGCTCCGCGCGCGGGGATCGTCGTGACGGGCACGGAGGTCCTGTCGGGCATCATCGCCGACCGCAACGGGCCCTGGCTGTCGGAGCGCCTGCGCGAGCGGGGAGTCGACCTCGCGCACCTGCTCATCGTGGGCGACCGCCGGGAGGACATGCGCGCGGCCCTGGGCTTCCTCGCCCGCGAGGGGATGGAGCTGGCGATCACCTCGGGCGGGCTCGGACCCACGGCCGACGACCTCACGGCCGAGGTCGTGGGGGAGTTCTCGGGCCGCGAGATGGTCCTCGACGGGGCGCTCGAGGCGCGGATCGCGGAGATCCTGCGTCCACTGGCGGCGCGCTTTCCCAACCTCGACCTCGACGCCGTGCGCGACGCGAACCGCAAGCAGGCGGTGATCCCGCGTGGGGCGACGGTGCTCGCGCCGGTGGGCACGGCGCCGGGGCTCGTGGTGCCGCCCGCCGATGGCCGGGAGGGGCCGACGGTCGTCGTCCTCCCCGGGCCGCCGCACGAGCTCCAGCCCATGTGGGCGACGGCGAGCGTGACCGAGGCCTTCGCCGCGGCGGTGGGGGAGGGGGTGGAGTACCGCTGGCGGATCATGCGGCTCTTCGGCATCCCCGAGTCGGAGATCGCCGCCAGCCTCGTGGCGCTGGAGAACGAGGGGACCGACCTCTCGGGGCTCGAGATCACCACGTGCCTGCGCCGGGGGGAGATCGAGATCGTCACGCGCTACGAGCCCGCGGCGGACGACCAATACGCCGCCCTGGAGGCCGGCGTGGCCGCGCGGCACGCGGACACGCTCTTCTCCCGCGACGGGCGGACGATCGACGACCTCGTGGCCGAGGCGTTGTCGGGGCCACCCACCCGCACGATCGCCACCGCGGAGTCGTGCACCGCGGGGCTGCTGGCGGGCCGGCTCACGGACCGCGCCGGGTCCTCGGCCTACATGCTCGGTGGCCTCGTGGTGTACGCCGACGCGGCGAAGACCGCCCTGGCCGGCGTGCCGGCGGAGCTGATCCCGCGCGCGGGCGCGGTCTCCGACGAGGTCGCCCGAGCGCTGGCGGACGGCGCCCGGGAGCGGCTCGGAGCGCAGATCGGCGTGGGGATCACGGGCGTGGCGGGACCGGCCGGCGGGACGGAGGCCAAGCCGGTGGGGACCGTGTGGCTGTCGGTGGCCGGCGAGGACGGCGCCCGGCTCACCCGGCGCGTGCACCTGCCCGGCGGGCGGGCGGACATCCGCGACCGTTCGGTGACCGTGGCGCTGCACATGATCCGCCGCCTCTGCCTCGGCGAGCGCGATCCGGAGGCGGCCGGCTGATGGCGCAAGCCCCTCGGTCGACAAACCTGACCTGCTTGGTGTACTTTGCTCCGCATGAGCATCACCGACGAGCTGCTGAAGAACAACGAGGGCTACGCCGCCTCCTTCGACAAGGGCGAGCTTCCGATGCCCCCGGGCAAGAAGATCGCCGTGGTCGCCTGCATGGACGCGCGGCTGAACGTCTACGGTCTCCTCGGCCTCCAGGAGGGCGACGCCCACGTGATCCGCAACGCGGGCGGGGTGGTGACCGACGACGAGATCCGCTCTCTCGCCATCTCCCAGCGTTTGCTGGGAACGAAGGAGATCGTGCTCATCCATCACACGGACTGCGGCATGCTCACGTTCACCGACGACGAGTTCACGCGACAGATCCAGGACGAGACGGGCATCAAGCCCGACTGGGCGCCCGAGTCGTTCCAGGACATCGAGGAGGACGTGCGCCAGTCCATCGCCCGGATCGAGGCGAGCCCGTTCGTGCCGGAGAAGGGCTCGATCCGCGGGTTCGTCTTCGCGGTGGAGACGGGCCGGCTGCGCGAGGTCGAGCGGAGCTAGAGACGCT
>JBBSGJ010000006.1:0-31757 GCA_038254195.1 Solirubrobacterales bacterium | reverse complement strand
TCTCAACAGCAACCCCAGCTCGGTCCGCCCCCACCCACCCCCCCCCCCCCCCCCCCCCCCCCCCCCCCGCGCCCCCCCCCCACCCCTCCCCGCCATGGGCCGCTACATCATCCGTCGCCTCCTCGCGATCGTCGCGCTGCTGATCGTGGTCAGCGCGCTCACGTTCGTCGTCTTCTACGCGTTGCCGTCGGCCGACCCCGCCCAGCTGCGCGCCGGGCGACAGCCCACGCCCGAGCTCGTGCGCACGATCCGCCACAACCTCGGGCTCGACAAGCCGCTCTACACGCAGTTCTACGTCTACATGAAGGGCCTCGTGCTCCACGGCGACTTCGGCCGCTCCTACGAGTTCAACGTTCCCGTCCGCTCCCTCATCTTCGACCGGCTGCCGGCCACGATCTCGCTCACCGTGGGCGCGGTGATCGTGTGGCTCACGGTCGGCCTGCTCGTCGGCATCATCTCCGCCTACCGGCGACGGTCGAAGTTCGATCGCGCGGCGATGGGGACCGCGCTCGTCTTCGTCTCCGCCCCCTCGTACTTCCTCGGCCTGGTCGCTCTCTACCTCTTCGCCTCGGACGTGGGGGTGATCCACATCTTCCCGGGCATCTCGTCCTACGTGCCCATATCCAAGGATCCGGTCAAGTGGTTCACCTCGCTGATCCTGCCCTGGTTCGTGCTCGCCGCTACGTTCGCCGCCATCTACGCGCGGCTCCTGCGCGGGAACCTCGTCGAGGTCTTGTCCGAGGACTACATCCGAACGGCGCGGGCGAAGGGGCTGAGCGAGCGCCGGGTGGTCCTGCGCCACGGCGTGCGCAGCGCGATCACGCCGATCGTCACGGTCCTCGGCCTCGACATCGGCATCCTGTTGGGTGGGGCGATCCTCACGGAGACCGTGTTCAACATCCCTGGCATCGGCCGGCTCGCGTTCGACGCCATCCAGCGCTCGGACCTGACGACCATCCAGGGCACGGTGCTCTTCGGCGCCCTGTTCATCGTCGTGATGACCCTCCTCGTGGACATCGCCTACGCCTTCCTCGACCCTCGGGTGCGCTACGAATGAGCTCCCTGCTCGAGGTCGAGGACCTCCGCGTCCACTTCCGCACCGAGGACGGCGTCGTCAAGGCGGTCGACGGCGTTTCGTTCGCGGTCGAGTCGGGCCGGACGCTGGGCATCGTCGGGGAGTCCGGCTCGGGCAAGAGCGTGACCGCCATGACGCTCATGGGGCTCACCCGGGCCCGGAACGCCGAGATCTCGGGCACGGTCCGCTTCGACGGGCAGGATCTCCTCGCCGCCTCGGACCGCGATCTGCGCAAGATCCGCGGCGAGGAGGTGGCGATGATCTTCCAGGATCCGCTCTCCTCCCTGCACCCCTTCTACAAGGTCGGCGCCCAGCTCACGGAGGCGATCCAGGCCCACCACGACGTCCCCAGGGCGGGGGCGCGGGACCGCGCCCTGGAGCTGCTCGACCTCGTGGGTATCCCCGATTCGCGCGGGCGCATCGACTCCTATCCGCACGAGTTCTCCGGCGGGATGCGCCAGCGCGTGATGATCGCCATGGCGCTCATCAACGATCCGAAGCTCCTCATCGCCGACGAGCCCACCACGGCGCTCGACGTGACCGTGCAGGCCCAGATCCTCGAGCTCATCGCCCGCCTCCAGGAGGAGCTCGAGATGGCCGTAATGATCATCACCCACGATCTCGGCGTGGTCGCGCAGGTCGCCGACGACATCGCGGTCATGTACGCCGGGCGCATCGTCGAGCAGGCCGACAAGGAGTCGATCTTCGCCTCGCCCCAGCACCCCTACACCTGGGGGCTGCTCAAGTCGATCCCGCGGCTCGACTCCCCGCGCGACGAGGAGCTCGTGCCCATTCCCGGTCGCCCGCCCTCGCTCATCAACCTGCCCACCGGCTGCTCCTTCCACCCGCGTTGCGCGTACGTTCGCGACCGCCACCGGAAGGAGGACCCGCGGCTCGAGCCCGTCCCCGACCAGCCCGGGCACCGGGTGGCCTGCCTGCTGACGCCCGACGAGCGGCGCCACCGCTGGGCCGAGCTCCAGGCCGGGAAGGTGCCCGCGTGAGCGCGCTCGTCGAGGTCCGGGACCTCGTCAAGCACTTCCCGATCACGCAGGGGGTGCTCTTCCAGCGTCAGGTCGGCGCGGTCCATGCGGTCGACGGCGTCTCCTTCGACGTCAACGAGGGAGAGACCCTGGGCCTGGTCGGCGAGAGCGGCTGCGGGAAATCCACCACCGCGCGGCTGATCCTCCGGCTGCTCGACCCCACGAGCGGCGAGATCCGCTTCGAGGGCGAGGACATCGCGCAGTCGGGTCGCGCGGAGCTCAAGCCGCTGCGGCGGAAGATGCAGATGATCTTCCAGGACCCCTACTCGTCGCTCGACCCGCGCCAGACGGTGGGCTCGGTCATCGCCGAGCCGTTCGCGGTGCACGGGCTGTACACGGGTGAGGGCGAGCGCCGGCGCGCGGTCCAGGAGCTCATGGAGCAGGTCGGGCTGAACCCCGAGCACTACAACCGCTACCCGCACGAGTTCTCCGGCGGCCAGCGCCAGCGCATCGGGGTGGCCCGGGCCATCGCGCTGAAGCCCAAGCTCATCATCGCCGACGAGCCCGTCTCCGCGCTCGACGTCTCAATCCAGGCGCAGATCATCAACCTGCTGCGCGACCTCCAGCGCGAGCTGGGTCTCACGATGGTCTTCATCGCCCACGACCTGTCCGTCGTGCGTCACGTGTGCGACCGCGTCGCGGTGATGTACCTCGGCAAGCTCGTCGAGCTCGCCCCGTCGGACGGGGTCTACGGCTGCCGGCACCATCCCTACACGGACGCGCTGTTGTCGGCGGTGCCGATCCCCGACCCGCGCGCGTCGCTCTCCCGTCAGATCCTGACCGGAGACGTCCCGAGCCCGACCAACCCGCCCACGGCCTGCCGCTTCCACACGCGCTGTCCGCGGATGACCGAGGTGTGTTCGATCGTCGAGCCGCCCCTCGTCGACTACGGCGAGGGCCACATCGCGGCTTGCCACCACCCGGTGAACACGAACCCCGAGGAGCTCGCCCGGGTGACCATCGCGCCAGAGTCACCCGCGACCGCCGGAGACCTCCTGCCCGAGCGCGAGGCGCCGGACCTGGCCGCGAGCGGGGCTCATGTCTCCTCGGCGTCGTCCCCGACGTAGACCGCGTCGACGAGGGGCAGCGCGGCCTGGCGCTTGTCGGCGGTCACGAGCCGGAGGCCGTGGGCGAGCGCGGTGGCGGCGATCCAGAGGTCGTTGGAGGGTCGGCGACCGGTGGCCGCGCGGAGCTCGGCGTAGCGACCCGAGACCGCGCGATTGACCGGCAGGACAAGCGCCTCGGCCACGTATTGGGTGAGACGGCCGAGACGGAACGCTCGAACCGAAGGGTCATGGGCGAGCAGGACACCCGCCTCGAGCTCACCGACCGTCACGACGCTCATCGCCCAGCCCGGCCCGTAGGACCTCAGGCTCGGGGTGGTGCGCAGGAGCGGGCTGGTGTCGACCAGCGCGCGGGTCAGTCGGCCCACACGTCGACGCTGTCCTCGAGCTCCTCGTCGCGCATCCGCCGGAGATCCGCGGCCCACTCGTCGTCCACGGGGTTCTCTCGGATGATCCGGTTGAGGGTCTCCCAGGACGCGAAGTTCTCCGCCCCACCCACCGGCCCGAGCTCGGCCACGGGCCGCCCGCTCACGGTCACCGTGAAGCGCTCGCCCTGCTCGGCGCGGCGGAGGATCTCCGAGACCTTGTTGCGCAGGTCCCGTTGGGGGATGACGGTCATGCCGGCCACCGTAGCAGTCCTGCTACGCCTCCTGTCCCTCCTCCTCGTCATCCTCGTCGTCCACATAGAGCGACTCCCGCGCCAGCTCCTCGCCCTTCGCGCTCCAGAGCTTCACGTCGAGGAGGTCGCCGCGGTAGGCGTCGGGGGCGAGCAGCGTGAAGCGGCCCTCGGCGGTGAGCACGCACTGGTCCACCGCGAGGTCGGCGAGCTCCGCGGTGACGAGCGCGCCGCCGGTCACCGTCGCCCGGCCCCACACGAGGGTCATCTCCGCGGTACGGCCCTCCTCTCCCCGCCACGCCCCGACGACCTCGTCGGCGAGGTCGAGCGTCCACTCCGGGTTGGCCTCGGCCGTCTCGTCGGTGACGTCGGCCCGGGCCGCGAAGTGCTCCGTGCCCGTGGGAAAGGAGACGAAGCCGAAGCACTCGCGCCCGCTCTGGGTCGGGGCCGAGGCGGGCACGTAGGTGTGGCCCCCCCAGGCCCGGTCGGGGTGCCAGCGGATCTCGCCGAGCTCCTCGTCGGGGGCGGCCCGCTCGCACGCGACGAGGAACTGCGCGCGCAGGACGTCGGCGCGCCGTCCGTAGGGAAGCCCCTCCTGGGGCGGCTCGGCGGCGAAGCGGGGGACGAGGCGCTCGGCGGGGGGCATGGCAGGCGGTGAGCGTATCCTCCCCGCGTGCCGCTCGCGACGCTGTTCGAGGACTCCGTCTGGCAGATGTCGCTGGGCGAACGGGCCGCGGTGGAGGGGGTTCTGGGGGCGCTGCGGCCGCGCCTGGCGATCGAGATCGGGACGGCGGAGGGCGCCGCGCTGCAGCGGATCGCGGCGCACGCGGAGGAGGTCCACGCGTTCGACCTCATTCCCTCCGTCGCTGTCCGTCGCCGACCACGTGGTCCTGCACACGGGGAGCTCCCACGAGCTCCTTCCCGCGTTCCTGCGCGAGCTCGCCGCCGCGGGGCGGTCGGCGGACTTCGCCCTCGTCGACGGCGACCACTCCCCCGAGGGGGTCCGGCGCGACCTCGAGGACCTGCTCGACTCGCCGGGCTTCGCGCGCGGGGCGATCTCATCCACGACATCGCCAACGAGGAGGTCCGTCGCGGGGTCGACGCGGGTGCGCTTCGAGGGCTATCCCAAGGTGACCCACGTCGAGCTCGACTGGGTGCCGGGGCAGATGTTCGCCCAGGCCGAGCTGCGCCACGAGCTGTGGTTCGGGCTCGGGCTCGTCGACACGGCCGCGTTCGCCTACGGCGAGGGCGCCTACCAGGAGCGCTACTACCCCAACGCGCCGCTGCTCGTGGAGGCCCGCGACCGGGTGCTCGAGCGCGAGGCGGCGGTGGCGGTGCCGTCTCCCGTCAACCAGCGGTCGATCCTGGGGCTCCAGCGTCAGCACGAGCACGAGCACGAGCACGAGCACGCCCTGCGCACGGCGCTGCTGGCCGAGCCGAGCTGGCGGCTGACCGCGCCGCTGCGCCGCCTGCGCGGGCGCGTCAAGCGCTTCGCCGCGAGCTAGTGCGCATCGCGCTCGTCTCGCGCGAGCTCTTCCCCTTCGGCGGGGGCGGGATCGGCGTGTTCGTCAACTCCGCGGCGCACCTGCTCGCCTCGCGGGCGGAGGTCACCGTCGTCACGTCCTCGGCGCAGGAGGAGGAGTACTGGCGGCTGCGCGCGGCGCACGACCCGCGGCTGCCCGACGTCGCCTTCGCCTTCGTGCCCGAGCCCCACGGCCTGGAGACCGCCGGCTTCTTCTCCCACGTGCACTGCTACTCGGCGCGAGTCTTCGAGACGCTCCGCGCGCTCTACCCCGAGGGCGGGCCGGACCTCGTGGAGTTCGGCGACTACCTCGGCGAGGGCTTCGGCACCGTCCAGGCCGCCGACGCCGAGGACCCGTTCCTGGCGGCCACGCTCGTCGCCGTGCGGGTGCATACCTCGGCGGAGATGTGCGCCGTGCTCGACGGCGAGATCCGCCACCACTTCGCCACCGAGGCGACCCACACGATGGGGCGCTTCGTGCTCGAGCACGCGGACCGGCTCATCGAGCAGGGGGGCGACATCCTCGGCACCTATGAGCGCTTCTACCGCGGCCGCCTGGTGCCGGGCGTGCGGATCCGCTACCCGTTCCGGGGCGCGACGGGCTCACCGGGCGCCGACGCGGGCTTCGCGCTGGGGGGCCGCTGCGCCTGCTCTACGCCGGCCGCCTGGAGCGCCGCAAGGGCGGACGTCATCGGCCTCGCCGGGGAGGGGGACCCGCGCGTGGTGCTCGAGGAGTCCGTCTCCCGCGAGCGCCTGGCCGGACTGGTGGCCGAGCACGACGTCGTCGTCGGTGGCGCGGCGGGCGAAGCGGGTCGCGCGGAAGGTCGCTCGGCGGCTCTGAGCAGCAACCGCCACGGGTTCTAGATGCCGTGATGCGCACCACCGTCACCCTCGATTCCGATGTTGACCTCCTCATCAAGCGCATCATGAAGGAGCGCGGCGTCTCCTTCAAGCGGGCACTCAACGACGCCGTACGCGCCGGGACGTCCTCCTCCGCGGGGCGGGGCCGTCGAGTCACTTGGCCCACCAAGCATATGGGAGTGCCGAACGTCGACGTCACGAAGGCCAACCAACTCGCCGCCGAGCTCGAGAACCAGGAGATCATCCGACAGATGCAGCGAGGGGTGTGAGCCGGTCTGCTGCTCCTTGACACCAACGTGCTGGTCTATGCGGCCAATGAGGATGCGCCGGAGCATCCATTTGCGTTGAGATGCCTTGCGGAGGCGCTCGAGGGGCAGGAGACAGTCGGCTTCGCCTGGCTCACCATCCTCGGCTTCCTCCGTGTGGCCACACACCGGCGTGTGCTTCCGAACCCGTTCTCCGTGGAGGAGGCGCATGCTGCGATTGCGGTCTGGCTAACCCCCTCGCACACCGTCCTCGTCGAGCCCTCGGCTCGGCACCTCTCCCTCTTGCGCGGGCTTTTCGCCGGAGTCGGGACTGCCGGCAATCTCGTGCCCGACGCCCACCTGGCCGCCCTCGCGCTCGAGTACGACGCGACCGTTGTCTCCTTCGACCGCGACTTCGGGCGCTTCGAGGGGGTGCGCTGGCGGCTGCCGGGCGCTTGAGCCTGAACTGCTAGCTTCGTGTACATGTCCGACGCGGTCGGGATCGCCGAGCTGCGCCAGAACCTGAGCGTCTACCTCCGGCGCGTCGCGCGGGGCGAGCGGCTCGTGGTCACCGACCGCAACCGCCCGGTGGCCGAGCTGGGGCCGCCGCCGACCACGGGCTCCCGGCTCGACCAGCTCATCGCCGAGGGGCGGCTCAAGCCTCCTCGACGCCCGCGAGGGCGGCTCCCCGAGCCCCGGAAGCTTCCTGGCGACCCTTACGCCCTGAGCCGCGCTCTCGAAGAGACGCGCGGCGAGCGTTAGGAGGACGTGCACGCCTATTACGCCGACTCGTCGGCGCTCCTGAAGCTCATCGTCGACGAGCCCGAGAGCGGCGCCCTCCTCGAGTACGTCCGCGGTGGCCGCCTCGTGTCGTGCGAGCTGGCCCTTACGGAGGTCCCGCGCGCGGTGCAGCGGCGACAGGTCCGCGAGCCCGACACTCCGGTCGAGGCGCTGCTGAACGATGCGGAGGAGCTTCTCGACGAGCTGCCCCTGCTGCCACTCGAGGCAGAGCTGCTCACCTTCGCCGCGGCTCTTCCGGAGCCGGCGCTCCGGTCTCTCGACGCGATTCATCTGGCCGCCGCAATCGAGCTCGCGCCGCTTGACGCGTTCGTCACCTACGACGTGCGCCAGGCGGCCGCCGCGCGCCTCTCAGGTCTGCGTACCGTCGCCCCGGGCACGTGAGCGCGCCCGAGCCCAACTACTGGCCCGATCGCTACGCCCCGGGCGCGGGACTGCCTCGTCCTCTGGGTGGAGCGCACCGTCCCGCTCGCGGGACGGACGGTCCTCGAGTAAGGCTGCGGGCACGGGCCGGTGTCGTGCGCGTTCGCCGAGCGGGCCGGCCGGGTGATCGGGGTGGACATCGACCGAGGAGGGCCGCCGCCGGGTGGCCGACCACGGTCCGTGCCCGCCCCGGCGAGGTCGACGTCTTCCTGCTCTACGCGGTCCTCGAGCACCTGACGCTGGACGAGCGGCTCGCCGTGCTCGAGCTGGCGCGCGAGGTCACGCGCGAGGATGGCGAGATCGTGGTGTGCGAGACGCCGAACCGGCTCATCCCGTTCGACCACCGCACGACCCGGGTGCCGTTCATGACGATGCTGGGAGACGAGCTCGGCTGGCGCTACCGCGACCGCTCCGACCGGGAGGACTTCCTCGACGCCATGGCCAGCGCCGCGGCGCGCGGCGAGGAGGAGGCCCGGGAGGCCTGGGTGCGCCGGGGCCGCGGCGTCTCCTTCCATGAGTTCGAGCTCGTGTTCGAGGACCTCCGCGAGCACGTCATCGCTTCGAGCTACGACGTCGCGTTGTTCGGCGAGCGACCGATCCACTCCGAGGAGCTCGCCCTGGCGCGGTACCTGGAGCGAGTCCGCCCCGACCTCGCGCCGTGCTTCTCGCGCTCGCGGCTGGACCTCGTGCTCACCCCGCGTCCGCACGGCCGCCCCCCCGCGTTCCTGCGGCCGTGGACCATGGAGACCATCGGCAGCCCGGGCGTGGCATGGACGCGCTGGGACACGCTGCAGGTGTCCGGGCCGACGACCCCACTGCGGGTCCACCGCCACCCGTTTCGTCTCGGTCATCACCCCCACGACGACCTGCGCGCTCGGGGCGGGGAGCGCCACCCTTCACGCTCCCCGAGCCGGCCACGGAGGTCGAGCTGCGCGTCGGCGCCCCGGGCTACATCACGTTCGTGGGCCATCGCGCTGCGGGTTCAGCCAGCTGAGCCCAGCAGCTCAGGCCGGCGGGCGAACCTCGATGCCGAGCGCCGTCACCGCCGACGCGAGCCGGAAGCGTCAGGTCCGCTCCGCCGTCAGCTCGTCGAGCACGACTGCGGTCGGTGGGCCCGGAATGGGCTCGGGAAGCTCATCGAGGGCGGCAAGGAGGTTGCCGTGGCCCCGTCGAGCCCCACGCTCGGCGACGCGGCGGTCGATTCGCGGTCGCATGGAGGGCGGCCGGCACCAGCCGCGCGACCTCCGCCCCTCGGCCGGTGATGACGAGGGACTCGCCGCCACGGGCGCGTCGCGCGTATCGGCTCAGGTTCTGACGCATCTCCCGGATTCCCACACGTTCCATGTGCGTCAATGAAGCGCTCTCGGCGACGTAACCGCTGAGCCCAACAGCTCGCGGCGGCCTCGACCGCCGAGCGACTGTCCCTCGGTGCTGTACCTCGGTACTACACTCGTTCGATGCCGACGAAGCTTCCCCGCCACACGATCACGGAGACTCCCTCGGTGCGCGAGGCGCTCGACGAGCTGCGTCGGCGGGGCGAGCCCGTGTCGCTCCCGGAGCTGGTGATCCTCGGTGCGCGGGGGCTCGTCGAGGACCTCGACCGGCGCGAGGACCACTGTGCCCACGACGCGGCGCTCCGTGAGCGGCTCGTCGCACGGCTCCGATCCGGAGAGGGGCTCGACCTGGACGCGGCGCTCGCGGCGCGAGACCGCGGCTGGACGCGCGGTTGAGCGTCGAGGCGCTGCTCGACACCTCGGCGTGGGCACGGCTGCGCGATGGACGGCTCGACACGACAGCGGTCTTCCGAGGGCTCGCGGCGGGCTCGATCGGATTGTGCGAACCGCTCCTGCTCGAGATGCGGTACAGCGCGCGGAACGCCGCCGACTTCCGCGCGCTCGCCGAGGAGCTCGATGCGCTGCCGCTGCTGAACCTGAGTCCCGTCGCGGTGCGTCGGGCCGTCGTCGCCCAGGCGGAGTTGGCCGGCGATGCCCGCGTCTCCCACCGGGTCAAGCCGATCGACCTCTTCGTGGCCGCGGCGGCGGACGAGCACGGTGTGGCGGTGCTGCACTACGACCACGACTACGACGTCCTCTCCGAGCACACCAGCCTCGCCTTCGCGAGTCGCTGGGTGGCCGCGCGGGGCAGCCTGACCTGAGCGCCGGGCCGGCGCCAGCGGCCGGGCGAGAGGATCTGCTGGGCGTTGCCCGCGTCGCGACCGCTGATGGCGGTCGTCACCGACGGGCCGCCGCACACGCCGGTGGCGCAGGTCGACCCGGGACGGTAGCCGCGGATCTCCAGCGCTCGGGCGGAGGCGATCTGCCTGGGGGTGAAGCGCACCCGGACGACCCGCGGATCCGGCCCGTAGGCGACGGGGACGGGAGCCGAGGTCGCCGCGGCGCCGATGTCCGAGCCTGCCGCGTCGAGCAACCGGAACCCCGAGGGCTCGGTGGCGAAGATGCTCTGGTCGAAGGCCACGGTCGCCGTACCGGCGGTGCGATCGAAGACCACGGCGACGGCATCGGGGGCCGTCGCGTAACCGCCGGCGCGGGCCTCCGCGTTGCCGCCGAGGGGAGCGCCACCGGCCGCACTCGCGAGGTGCGTGTCCGGGTCCTCGAGGGCTCCCTCGTCGGCGCTGACCGACACGAGGTACTCCTGAGTGAACACGGTCGCAGGGAAACCCACGCGCACCGTCGCGGGGTCGATCGCCGCGGCGGTGCTTCCGCGCAGGACGGTCCCGTCGGCGAGGTAGGCCCGGAAGGCGCTGGGATCAATCTCCGGGTCCGCGGCCGCGATCCCGGTGGGGGTGGCGTACGGATGAGCACGCCGGGGTCCGCGACCGCGGCGACGTCGGCGAGCGCGCGGTGCGTGCCGCAGCCCACCCGTCGCGCGGCGATGGCCTGCCACACGGGCGCCGAGAACACCGATGAGCAGCCGGACCCTACGCGCGACCAGGCGCGCTCCGAGCGGTAACGACCGCCACCGCCGAGCGACAGGTGGGTTCCCCCGACGGCCACGACCCCGGGCAGGCGGTGCACTCGACCCGTCCTTCGGCAACGAAGGTACCTCGCTGCTGCCCGCCTCCCGGGGGCAGGCGCGCGGCGACGTGGGCACGCGCGACTTCGCGGACGGGGTTGTCGACGAGGGCGGCGCCTGGGCGCTCGAGCGCGACCTGCGTGCCGCCGAGGAGCACCACTCCCGCCGGAAGCAGGGCGAGCTCCTTCCGGCGCACGAAGCGGGCGGTGACCGCGTGGAGCATCAGCGCGGTGGCCACCCCGAGCGCGTGCTGGGCGCCGATCGCGACGGCGAGCCGCGGGTGCACGGCACGGAGCCCGCGCAGGACGAGGGGATAGCCCGCCGGGCGGTACGGGCTCCAGAACAGCTCCTCCTTCGCCGCGATCACGTAGGTGACGGCGTCGGGGTAGCCGAGGAAGCCGGGCCGGGCCGAGACCATGAACCACCCGCGGACGAGCAGCCCCCCGGCGACGAGCGCCGCCAGCCCGCGCGGCGGCCTCCTCACGCGGGCGACTCCAGCAGCAGCGTGACCGGCCCGTCGTTGACGAGCTCGACGTCCATGTGCGCTCCGAAGACGCCGCCGCGGGCGCCGAGCGCCGTCCGCACGCGCTCGTAGAGCGGCTCGGCGTGCTCGGGCCGCGCCGCCCCGCTCCAGCCCGGGCGGTTGCCGCGGCTCACGTCGGCGAGCAGGGTGAACTGGGAGACGACGAGGACCTCGCGCTCGCCCACCGGCGCGTCGAACGCTCCGCCCGGGCCCGGAAAGACACGGAGCTTCGCGATCCTGGCCGCGAGGCGGTCCGCATCCGCCTCGCCGTCTCCGGGCGCGACGCCGAGCAGGACGAGCAGCCCGGGTCCGATCGCCGAGACGACCTCCCCCTCCACCCGCACCTCGGCGCGGGACACCCGTTGGATCAGCGCACGCACGGCCGGAGCATGCTCGCACCCACGGCCCGCGCCTCCCTGTCTCCTACACCTCCTCCGGCGCCACCACGAACCCGAGCCGTCTCGTGCCGCGGTGCAAGCGAGCGTCGAGTGTGACGAGCCGGCAACCGAGCAGGCGCGCGAGCGCGACGTACTCCGCGTCGTAGGTCTTGGCCCAGCCCAGCTCGTCGGCGACACGCCAGGCCTCGTCGCCCAGGTCGGGCGGGGACAGCCGCTTGACCGGCGCGCCGTCGAGGCGACGACGAGCCTCGTCGGCCTGGACACGCGTCGTCTCACGCCGCCACAGCGCCTCGTGGAAGACCGAGCGCGCCTCGGACCAGAGCAGCGGAGGCGCGACGAGATCCTCGGAGAACCAGGCGAAGCCGTCCGTACGCCTCGCCGCGCGCACCGCGACGCTGGCGTCGAGGACCAGCACGTCAGTGACCACGTCGGGAGCGCCGGAGCTGGGCAACCGAGTCGGGTTGCGGTGTCCCGTCGTCCCACGTGCGCCACGGGAGGGGCACGGGAAGCGAGTCCGGCCCGAGCACGAGATCGAGCTCGGCCTCGTCGATGACGTGCTGGGTCCCGACCTTGCCGGCGGGGAGGCGCCCGCTCCGGATCCACCGGCGGACCGTCTCGGGGTCACATCCGACGCGCCGCGCCGCTTCTGGGACGGTCAACATTGTTGCATACTACTCCTTTTATCGGAGAACAGCAGCCAGCGCGCGCGTCGCGATCCTGAGCGCGCGGAGCGCCCCCGTTGGATCAGCGCACGCACCGCCGGGCATGCTCGCACCCATGCACACGCGCACGCTCGGCTCCGATCTCGTCGTCTCCGCCCTCGGCCTCGGCTGCATGGGAATGTCGGAGTTCTACGGCGACACCGACGATGACGAGGGGATCCGGACGATCCACCGGGCTCTGGACCTCGGCGTCTCCCTCCTCGACACCGCCGACATGTACGGCCGGGGGGCCAACGAGCGCCTCCTGGGGCGCGCGATCGCCGGGCGTCGTGACGAGGTGGCGCTGGCGACGAAGTTCGGGATGGTCCGCGGTGAGGACCCGGCGCAGCGCGGGATCGACGGCTCCCCGCACCATGCGCGCGAAGCGATCGACGCCTCCCTCGAGCGCCTCGGGACCGACCACGTCGATCTCTGGTACCTGCATCGCGTCGACCCGGAGACCCCGATCGAGGAGACGGTGGGAGCGATGGCCGAGGCGGTGCAGGCGGGCAAGGTGCGCCACCTCGGGCTCTCGGAGGCGAGTGCGGCCACGCTGCGTCGCGCCCACGCCGTCCACCCGATCACGGCACTCCAGACCGAGTGGTCGCTGTGGAGCCGCGACCCGGAGGACGAGATACTGCCCGCCTGCCGCGAGCTCGGGATCGGCTTCGTCCCCTACTCACCGCTGGGCCGTGGGTTCCTGACCGGGCAGATCACCTCCCCCGACGACCTCGCGCCCGACGACTTCCGCCGCCACTCCCCCCGCTTCCAGGGAGAGAACTTCGAGCGCAACCTCGATCTCGTCGCACGCGTGCGCGAGATCGCCGAGGAGAAGGGGTGCACGGCGGGTCAGCTCGCGCTCGCGTGGCTGCTCGGGCAGGGCGATGACGTGGTCCCGATCCCGGGGACGAAGCGGGTGGCCTACCTGGAGGAGAACGTCGGGGCGATGGACGTGGAGCTGTCCTGGGAGGACCTGGGGCGAATCGAGGAGGTCGCGCCGCGCGGCGCGGCGGCGGGGCAGCGCTACCCGGACATGTCGGCGATCGATTCCTAGCCATCGGTGCGCTTCATGCGCCCCGGCCGCGCACCTCGACGAGGTCGTCGACGATTGCGAAGTCGCGTGCGTCGTGGGTCAGGAGCGGGACGCCGTGGACGTTCGCGGTGGCGGCGATCGCGAGATCGATCGCCCGGCGTCGCGGTTTCCCGCCCCGCTCGGCGACAGTCGCCGCCAGGCGCCCCCACTCACGCGCGACCGTGGCGTCGATCGGGAGGGGCTCCCACGTCGCCTCGACGATTCCCAACCGCTGCGCGCGGCGGGCGCGCTCGTCCCCGTCGGTCGCCAGCAGGAGCCCGAAGTGCAGTTCGGCGAGGGACGCGGCGCTGATCCCGCCCTCCACCTCCCCCGGGTTCTCGGCGGCGATCAGCACCGAAGTGTCGAGTAGGACTCGCATTCCGCTGCTACGCAAAGGGGTCGGTGAGGCCGCCCGGGAAGGCCGGGAGATCCTCGTGCAGCGTCCGCGGGGCAGGAGTCGCCCAGACCCGCGCGAGCTCGGCGCCGCTCACCCAGCGCCGGCGCGAGATGGGGCCGAGCTCCGCGACCGGCCGCCCCGCCACGGTGACGGTGATCCGTTCCCCCTGCTCGGCCCGCCGGAGCACCGCGCCGACCTCGTTGCGCAGCTCCTTCTGGGGGATGGACGTCATGGACCCAAGGTAGCAGTTCTGCTACTACGCCTCGCGCAGCTCGGCCGCCGCGCGCTCGGGGGCGACGGCGTTGAGGTGCAGCCCCGTGCCGAGCTCGAGCCCGGCGAGGCCGGTGAGGCGGGGCAGGACGTCGATCCGCCAGCAGAACTGCTCCGCCCCCCGCGGCGCTGTGCGCACCCACAGGTTGAGCGGAGGCGACGCGCCGAAGCGGCGCGTGAGACGCCCTAGCACGTCGTGGAGCAGCCGCGCCGCGGTCGGGCCCGGGTCCTCGAAGCGCGGGCGTGGCGCGCGGGGTGCGACGAGGAGCTGGTAGGGCACGCGGCTCGCCCACGGCGCGAAGCAGACGCCCTCGGCGTCGATGGCCACGATCCGCGCGCGCCGGCGTACCTCCTCGCCCACGAGATCCTCGAGCAGGTCGTGCCCGTCGGTGCGTGCGGCGTGGGCGGAGAACGCCTCGCGCTCCCGCGCCACGGCCGCGGGCACGAAGTCCATGGCGTAGAGCTGGGCGTGGGTGTGTGGCTCGGAAGAACCCGCCTCGGCGCGCTCGTTGACGAGGAGGTGGAGGCACGCGGCCTCGGGGTGGGCGCCCATCCGCTCCCGCCACATCTCGAGCGCGGCCCCGACCTGCCCCACCGGCAGTTCGCCGAGCGAGGACACCGCCTGCGGGCCGTTGACGATCACCTCGTGGGCGCCGCGGGCGGGGGCGGCGCGGAACAGGTCGGGCGCGGCGTCCCGCTCGGACTCGGGCGCGTCGGCGGCGAGCGCCGGGCGGAGGTTCGACACCACCCGCACGCTCCACCCCGCCCCCTCGCCGCCGGTGCGCGCGAGCTCGGGGGGCGTCCGGTCCTCGTGACCGGGTGCGAAGGGGTCGGCCTCCGCGTCGAGCGGGGGCGCGGGGGTGACCGGAGCGGGCTGGGCGCGCTCCGGGGCGATGACCGTCCGCGTCCCCGAGAGCGGATCGACGCGGATCTCAGGCAATCGCCTTCTCCATCGCGACGTGCTCGATGTTCGCCTCGACGAAGGCCGGGCCGCGGGGGACGTAGCCGTGGGTGTCGTAGAGCGTCCGGGCGTAGGTCTGGGCGTGGAGCACGACCCGGCGCCCGCCCCCCGCGCGGGTCTCGACGTCCGCCGCCTCGAGCAACCGGGAGGCGAGCCCGGTGCGCCGGCACGCCGGCTCGACGGCCAGGCGCGAGAGCTGCACGGTCGCTCCCGCGAACACGAGCCGGCACGTGCCCAGGACCCGCTCGCCGTCCACGGCCACGAGGTGCAGGCCCTCGTCGTCGCGGCCGTCGAGCTCGTCGGCCTCGGGCACGCCCTGCTCCTCGACGAAGACCCGCCGGCGCAGCGCGAGCGCCTGCTCGCGCTCGGCCCCGGTGCGCACGCGGCGGATCTCGATGCTCACGTCCCCCGCGCGTACTTCTTCAGGTCGGCTTCGAGCTGCGCATCTGACTGGTAGGGCCCCGCGTGCTGGTAGACGAGCCTGCCGCGGGTGTCGTAGAAGTTCGTGATGGGAACGCCCTCGCCCGTCCGCTCGGCGCGGGCGATGGCCCCCCGGGGGTCGGAGTAGGAGGGATAGGAGAGCGGGTGCGTCGTCAGGAAGCGTCGCGCGGAGGTGTTGCCGTCGCGGAAGACGACGCCGAGGAAGGCGACGTCCTTCCCACGCTTGACCGACACCCGCTGGAACACGGGGAACTCGAAGCGGCAGGGCGCGCACCACGACGCCCACTTGTTCACCACCACGGGATGTCCGCGCAGGGCGCGCAGGCGCGCCGCGATCGCCCCCGCGCCCCCGGGCAGGATCTGCGAGGCCTGCCGATGGAGGCCGGCGAGCACGGCGGGTGCCCCGGCGAGGTCCTGGCGGGCCTCGGGAAGCTTCGGAGCCGCGCCGCCTCCGGCCGAACCCCCGCAGCCGGCGAGGACGGCGACGCAGAGCAGGAGGACGAGCGGGCGTCGGGGCATGTCGCAAGGGTGCCAAAGCTCAGCGAGCACCGGCGTGCCGCGTTCCCGGCCGGAGGCGGATATCGCGGTGCCCGAGGTGGCGAAACCGCCGGAGAGGACCGCTATGCTGAGCAGGGACGCGAGCGTCGGCGCGCTGTCGCCATCGCACCAGCCCCGGCCCGCCTCGCCTCGTCTTGCCGCCCCGTGCGGCGGCTCCACCACGAAGAGCTGAGCCACGTATGGCTGATTCACCCTCCGGGGCAGTGCCCCTTCCCATTTCTGGCGCCCTCCAGCGCGCCGAGCGGTTCACCGCCGAGCGCTTCCTGCACCCCGGCGAGCAGTCCGAGGACGTTCTCGCCCCTCAGACCGCCCGCCGGCGCGCCCTGGACCGCGCCCTGGCCGAGCTCGACGCCGGCGCCGACGCGCCCTCGGTCGCCTGGCGGCGCGAGTTCTCCCTGCTGCTCGGCCTCGAGCGGCTGCTCTCCGAGGACGAGCCGGCCCTCGTGGACGGCACCGTGCTCTCCGCCCACCAGGTCGATGCGCTCTCGGGCACGCTCACCGCGCTCATGGCCGAGGCCCAGAACGGGCAGGCGCCGGCGCCCGCCGATTCCGGCCCGCCCGCCTCCGCCGCCCCCCCGGGCGAGGAGGAGCCCGCCCTCGACGAGGACGAGGACGGGGACGAGGAGCCCGAGGACGAGCCGCTGGACTGGTCGGATGACACCCAGGCCGACGACGATCAGCTCGCCGAGCAGCCCGAGGACCCGAACGGCAACCGCCGCTTCTGGTTCGAGCATGCGACCGGCGCGGGCAAGTCGGTCGCCGCCCTGGGCTTCGTCGAGGCCTCACGCACCGCCGGCGTGCTCATCCTCACCCACCGGCGCAACCTCGTCGACCAGTTCGAGGGCGAGCTGCGCGACCGCGGCTATCGCAAGCGCATCCGCCCCGCGCTCATGGCCGGCGAGGACGACGCCCACGGCCCCGTCACCGTCGAGACCTACCAGTGGTTCGTGCGCAACGCGGGGAAGGTCTCCGACGCCTACTCCATCGTGATCTGCGACGAGGCGCACACCGCGCTCGGGGAGAAGACCTCGGGCGCGATCCGCGCCTGGAGCGGCCCGATCTTCATCGGGATGACGGCCACCGGCGCGCTCATCGCGCGCCACGTCACCGACCTCTTCCCCACCCAGACCTCGCGCTTCGACCTCGCGCAGGCCGCGCGGCGCGGGGTCATCTCGCCGCTGCGCTCCATCCGGATCCCACCCGGTCCCGGCGTGCGGACCATCGCCAAGGTCCCGCTGCGCCGGGGCGAGATCGACACGGAGTTCGACCAGGAGATGCTCGCCGAGCTGCTCGACCAGCTCCCGTTCAACCTCGCGGTCGCCGACCTCTACAAGACGCGCTTCCACGGGGTGCCGGGGGTGGTCTACGCCGCGGGCGTGCGCCACGCCTACAACGTCGCCCAGGCCTTCCGCGATCTCGGCATGAAGGCCATGGGGGTGTCGGGCGAGACGCCGAAGCGCGAGCTCGCGCGCATCCTCGCCGACTACGAGGCGGGCAAGATCGATGTGCTCGTCAACGCCCAGCTCCTGGCCGAGGGCTGGAACTCCCCCCGGGCCACGGTGTGCATGCACCTCGCGCCCACCGCGTCGAAGCGCATCTACCAGCAGCGGGTCGGCCGCGTGACGCGCCGGCACCCGGGCAAGGAGGCGGGGCTCGTCATCGATTTCGTGCACCCCGCCACGCGCCACGACGACCCGGTGGTCACGCTGCATTCGCTGCTCGACCGCGACGTCTATCGCGGCGGCGCCATCGTGGTGGGGCCCGTGCGCCGCGGGCGCGGCCGCCGGGTCCGGGTCGAGCGCCGCGTCGTGCCCGTCACCGCGGACATCGAGCGCCGCGCGGAGGTCTTCCACCGGGAGCTGTGGCGGATCGCGGTGGAGTACCTCGACTACGGCGAGCAGCTCGCGTGGGCCCGGCTGGCGGGGGAGAAGGTCACCCCGAACGGCTGGCGGCGGGCGAAGGCGATGCTGCACTTCGACCGCGGGGGTGAGCTCAAGCGCTCCTTCCTGCTCCAGTCGCTGCGCACGAACAAGTCTCCCCAGCTCCGGCTGCAGGCGCTGGAGGAGATCGCCGCGGCGCGGGACGCCGAGGCCTTCGACCACGCGGTGGAGATCATTCAGACCTGGCCACGCGAGGAGAAGCGCGAGGGCGTGAAGGTGCTGCTCGGCGCGCTGGCCGAGAAGCGCATCGGGCGCCGCGACCAGGCCAACAACTGGATCTGGCGCCTGGCCGAGTACACCCGCGACGTCCACGAGGAGTACGCGGTGCAGCGCTGGCCGGAGACCAAGCGCCTGCTCGGGCTGCTCGTGAACTCGAGCGGCGACGCGCACGCGCGCAACGCGCGACGGCTCGTGCACGCGTCGCGCAAGGAGGACCGGCGGCTCTCGGCCGCGCTCCTGGCGGCGGCGTTGCCGCACACCCCCGAGGCCGCGGACGCGGTGAACGGGGCGCGGACGCGGATGTCGCGCAAGCCGAGCGCCCTGGCCCGTGAGCTGCTGAAGAACTTCCCGAAGGGCCGGCGTGGGAAGCGCCGGCGCCCCCGGGGCAAGAAGGAGGAGGGCGAGGTCCTCGTCGGCGCCGGTCGGGGGGCGGAGGTCATGGACCTCGACGAGCTCGAGGACGCGCCCGAGGTGGCCGGGGACGAGGCGCAGGAGCTCCGGCCGAAGGCCAAGCGCCGCCCGCGCCGGCGCCGCACGGCGAACAGGCCCGCCGCTGAGAAGGAGGATCCCGAGCACGTCGCCGCCGCGGTGGCCGCGGCCGCGGCGGACGCCCGCGCGGCCCGCCGGGCGGTCCGCCGCGGCGGGCCCGATCCGGCCCCGGACTCCGAGCAGGACGCCGCGGCCTGACGTGACCGACGTCGTCCTCGGCGTCGACATCGGGACGACGGGGACGAAGGCGGTCGCCTTCGACGTCGAGGGAGGGACCCACGGGTCGGGCGCGCGGGAGTACCCGCTCGAGCAACCCGAGCCGGGGTGGGCGGTCCAGGACCCCGACCTGCTGCTGCGCGCCGTGCGTGAGGCGATCGGCGAGGCGGCGCGGAAGGCGCAGGGTGCGGGTGCGCGCGTCGCCGGGCTGTCGTTCTCCTCGGCGATGCACGGGCTCATCGCGCTGGATGGTTCGGACCGTCCGTTGACGCCGGCGCTGACGTGGGCCGACGGGCGGGCGCTCGCGCAGGCCGAGCGGCTGCGTGCGAGCCGGGAGGGGGTCGCGCTGCATGGGCGCACGGGCACGCCGGTGCACCCCATGTCCCCGCTGGTCAAGCTCATGTGGTTCGCCGAGCACGAGCCGGGGATCTTCGCGGCCGCGCGGCGCTGGGTCGACGTGAAGTCCTGGGTGCTCGCCCATCTCACGGGCGAGTGGGTGACCGACCACTCCATGGCATCGGGGACGGGCTTGCTCGCACTGTCGACCCTCGAGTGGGATCGGGGGGCGCTCGCGCTGGCGGGGATCGACGCCGAGCGGCTCCCCGCGCTCGTGCCCGCGGCGCACGCCGGGCGGTTGCGCGACGAGGAGGCGCCCGGGCTCGGCCTCGAGGCCGGGCTGGGAGTCGTGGCGGGGGCGGGGGACGGCCCGCTGGCCAACCTCGGTCTCGGCGCGGTCCACCCGGGCGTGGCAGGATGCTCGATCGGCACGAGCGGCGCGCTGCGGGTGATGGTGGAGGAGCCCGCGGTCGATCCCCTGGGGCGGGTGTTCTGCTACGCGCTGACGCCCGGGCGCTGGGTCGTGGGGGGCGCGATCAACAACGGCGGCTCGGTCCTCGAGTGGGCGGGGCACGCGCTCGCTCCGGACCTCGGCGACGCGCCCGAGGAGCTGCTCGCGGTGGCGGCCCGCGCGCCGGCGGGCTGCGACGGGCTCGTGATGCTGCCCTACCTGCTCTCCGAGCGGGCGCCGCACTGGAGTCCGCTGCCCCGCGGCGCCTACGTCGGGCTCACGCGGGCGCACGGCCGCGAGCACCTCGTCCGTGCCGCGCTCGAGGGTGTGTGCCTCCAGCTCGCGATCGTGCTCGACTCGATGCGCGACGCGGGCAACGAGATCCGCGAGGTCCGGGCCACGGGCGGCTTCGCGCGCTCGCGGCTGTGGCGCCAGATGCTCGCCGACGCGCTGGGGATGGAGGTGGACTTCCCTGCGAGCCACGAGGGCTCGAGCTTCGGTGCCGCGCTGCTGGGCGCCGAGGCTCTCGGCCTCGTCGAGTCATGGGACCGCGCCGCCGAGCTCGTGCGGATCACCCACCGGGAGGTCCCCGACGCGGCCGACGCCGCCGTCTTCCACGATCTGAAGCCCCTCTTCGCCTCCCTGTACGACGCGCTCGGTCCCGCGTGGGCGGCGCTCCGCCGCCTCGCTCCGGCCCAGGCCAGCGGAATAGACCAAGGTCGATGACCAAGTCCGTTGGCGTGCACGAGCGGAAGAAGGCTGGGGTGCCTACTCGCCCGACCTCCCGGGGGTCGTCGCGCACGGGGACACGCTTGATGAGGTGCAGACGCTCATCGGCGAGGCCATCGCTCTGTACGTCGGGGAGCTCGGTCGGCTGGGGCGAACCGCTCCCCCCGCCCGCTCGGTCGTGCGGACCGTCACCGCCTGAGGATCAGTCGAGAGCTCGCAGCGGCACCTCGGCCGCCAACTGCTGTCCGAGGTGAACTTCGCCGGCGGTGAGGGCCTCGGTGCCGGTCGGGGTGTCGACGAGCAAACGCCCCTCGGCGTCGATGCCCGCGGCGCGGCCGGTGCCCCCGTCCCACGTGATCTCGCGGCCGCGCAGGGCGTCGCGGGCGCGCCAGGCGGCGAGGACCGCGGGGTGCGGCGCGGTGAGCCAGGCCTCCAGGCCGCGGAGCAGGGTGGTGAGCGTGGGCTCGAGGTCGGCACGGGGGCGGCCGAGCGTCCCCGCCGTGGCGCGGAGGCCGGGCGGGAGGTCCTCGAGCGGGACGGCGACGTTGATCCCGATGCCGAGGACCGCCCAGCCCTCCTGGGGCCGGCCCTCGACGAGGATCCCGCCGACCTTGCGACCATCGAGCAGGACGTCGTTCGGCCACTTGATTCCCGCCGCCGGTCCCACGATCTCGCCCACGGCCACGGCGGCGGCGAGCGTGACGAACGGGTCCCACTCGCGCAGGATGAGCGAGCACAGCAGCGCGGTTCCGGGCGGCGCGCTCCACGTCCGGCCCTGCCGCCCGTGGCCGGCGGTCTGCTCGGCGGCGGTGACGAGCGTGCCGTGCGGCGCACCGGCCTGGGCCAGCGCGCGGGCACGGTCGTTCGTGGAGGCGACGCGGCGGAGGTGGAGCCGAGGGGCGCCGAGGGTCACCGGCCCTCGCGGAGGGCGCCCTCTTCGTCGCGGCCGGTGGCGTCGGTGAGCGCGGGCATGTCCCGCCGGGCATCCTCCTCGAGCGCGGCGACGAGCCCGTCCACGTCGTGGCGGGCCGCCTCGACGTGGGGCTCGAGGCCGTGCTCGCGCAGCGTGTCCGAGGTGACGGGGCCAATCGACACGAGCCGGGCGCTGTCGCCCGGCCGGCCCGCGGCCTCGAGGAAGAAGCGCACGGTGGAGGACGAGGTGAAGGTCACGTAGTCGGCACCGAGCGCCCGCTCGCGCTCCGCGTCGGAGAGCCGCTCGCGGACCGTCTCGTAGAGCGCGAGGACGTCCACCTCCGCGCCACGCTCGCGCAGGGCGTCGGGGAGCACGTCGCGCGCCTCGGACGCCCGGGCGATGAGCGCGCGTGACACCGACACGTCTTCGAGCGCCTCCACCAGTCCCTCAGCCACGAAGCGCTCGGGGACTACGTCGGCCTCGACGCCGCGCTCGCGCAGCGCCCGCGCGGTGCCCGGGCCGATCGCCGCCACGGTCAGGCCCACGAGGTCGCGCGCGTCGCGCAGCGCGCCGAAGAGGGCCTCGACCCCGTTCGGGCTGGTGAGGCACAGGAGGTCGTAACCGCCGAGGTCGGGGAGCGTGAACTCCAGGGGGTGGATCCGGATCGCCGGCGCCTCGACCACCTCGGCCCCCAGCGCCCGTAGCCGCGCCGCGAGCCCGCTCGCCTGCGCCCGCGCGCGCGTGACGGCGACCGTCCGCCCGTGCAGCGGGCGCGACTCGAACCACGCGAGATCATCCCGCAGCCCGGCGACCGGGCCGACGAGCGTGATCGACGGCGGCCGGATGCCCGCCTCCCGGACGCGCTCGGGCAGCTCGGCCAGCGGCGCGAGGACCGTCCGCTGCCCGGGGAGCGTGCCGCGCTCGACCACCGCCGCGGGCTCCTCGGGCGAGCGTCCGGCGGCGATCAGGGCCTCGGCGATACGCCCGAGCTGGCGCACGCCCATGTAGAAGACGAGCGTCCCCGGGAAGGCGGCGAGGGCGGTCCAGTCCAGCGCCGACTCCGGCTTGGCCGGGTCCTCGTGACCCGTGATGAGCGCCACCGCGGAGGCGCGGTCACGGTGGGTCACCGGGATCCCCGCGTAGGCCGGGGCGGCGATCCCCGAGGTGATCCCGGGCACGACCTCCCACGGGATGCCCGCGGCCACGAGCGCCTCGGCCTCCTCGCCGCCGCGCCCGAAGACGAACGGGTCGCCGCCCTTGAGGCGCACCACCTCGCGGCCCGCACGCGCCTCGGTCACGAGCAGCGCGGTCGTCTCCTCCTGCGGCACCGCCTCGCCTCCCCCCTCCTTGCCCACGTAGACGAGCCGGGCATCCGCGCGGGCACCGTCGAGGGCGCCGGGGGGGATGAGCCGGTCGTGGAGGATCACGTCCGCGCGGGCGATGAGCTCGAGCGCGCGCGCGGTGAGCAGCCCCGGGTCGCCGGGTCCGGCGCCGACGAGGTACACCCGCCCCCGCCGCCCCGGTGGATCGGGGCTCACAGCGGCGTTCCCTCGGGGAGCGAGGCCGGCGCGTCGGGCAGCGCCGCGCCCTGCCGTTCGGCCTCGTCGAGCAGCTCGCGCCCGCCCGCGGCCAGCAGACGCTCCGCGCCGAGCGCGCCGAGCGCCTCGGGATCCCCGCCGCGGACCTCGTCGGCGATCCACGCCGAACCGTCGGGCAGGCCGAGCCAGGTGCGCAGGATCCCGTCCGCGTAGTGCGCGCCCAGGGGCGTCCGGCACGTCGCCCCCAGCTCCCGCACCACGGTCCGCTCCGCCCGCAGCGCCCGCTCGGCCTCGGCGTCGCCGCCCACCCCGATCTCCTCGCCCGTCCGCGCCTCGAGCACGACGATCCCCTGCCCCGCCGCCGGCACCGCGTCGAGCGGCTCCCCGCGGTCCACCCCCAGCCGCCGCAGTCCGGCGGCCGCGAGCACGATCCCGTCCCACGCGCCCTCGTCGAGCTTGCGCAGGCGCGTGTCGACGTTGCCGCGCAGGGCGAGCACCTCGAGGTCGTCCCGGGCCGCCCGCAACTGCGCCGCGCGCCGCAGCGAGCTCGTCCCCACCCGGCCGCCCGGAGGCAGCGCGCCCACGAGCACGTCGCGCGGGTCCTCCCGCGCCAGCGCGGCCACGAGCGACAGACCGTGGGCCAGCTGGGCGGGCACGTCCTTCGCGGAGTGCACCGCCACGTCGACCTCCCCGGCCAGGAGCGCGTGCTCGAGCCCCACGACCCACCGGCCCTTGTCGTCGGCGCCTCCCTCCGAGCGCACGACCACGAGCTCACCCCCGAGGGCCTCGGCCACCGGGCGTGCCTGGGCGAGTGCGAGCGCGGACCCGCGCGTGCCGACCCGCGGCCCGCTCAAGGGCGCGACGACGGCTCGCGCGCCTCGTCGAGGCCGAAGAGCTCGCGCATGACCTGGGTGCGGAGGTGGACCCGGTCGTCGTCGGCGCGCTTCATGCGCACGGTCGGCTCGTGGAGCAGCCGCCCCACGATCGCCCGGGCCATGGCCTCGAGCCGCTCGCGGTCGCGGTCGGTCAGCGCCTCCCAGCGGCCCTCGTTCTCCTCGAGCACCTGGCGCGCGACGGCATCGCCCCGGGCGTGCAGCGCGGCGACCGTGGGCAGGACCTCGAGCGACCCGAGCCACGCCGCGAAGCGCTGGATCTCCTCCTCGACGATGGTCTCCGCCCGCCGGGCCTCGCCCTGGCGCCCCGTGCGGTTGCGGGCGACCTCGCCCTGGAGGTGGTCCACGTCCCAGAGCGTCACGCCGGGGATGTCACCGCACTCGGGGTCGACGTCACGCGGTACGGCGAGATCGACGAGCAGCAGCGCGCGGCCCGAGCGCGCGGCCATGACCTCCCACAGCTCCTCGGGACCGAGGATCGCGTGAGGGGAGGCGGTGGCGGAGACGACGATGTCGGCGCGCAGCAAAGCCTCGGGCAGCTCGTCGAAGCTCGTGGCCTCGCCCGCGTAGCGCCGGGCGAGCTCGAGCGCGCGCTGGCGGCGACGGTTGGCGACGAACAGCGAGCCCACCCCCTGCTCGTGCAGGCGGGCGGCGGCGAGCTCGCTCGTCTCGCCCGCGCCGAGGACGACGACCTCGCGGCCCTCGAGCCCTCCGAGCGTCTCGCGCGCGAGCGTGACCGCCACGGAGGGGACCGACAGCGCCCCGGCGCCGAGCCCCGTCTCGGCGCGGACGCGCCCGCCCGTCGTCAGCGCGGCTCCGAAGAGGCGGTCGGTGAGCGGCCCGGTCGTGCCCGCCGCGCGTGCCGTCTCGGAGGCCCGGCGCACCTGGCCCTGCACCTCCGCTTCGCCGACGATCATCGACTCGAGCCCGGAGGACACCCGGAAGAGGTGGCGGGCGGCGTCGCAGTTGCGCTTCGCGTACATCGAGGGCGCGAGCTCCGTGGGCCGGATCCCCGCCAGGCGGGCGAGGGCCGCGAGCGCGGCGCTCTCGACGTCGACCGGATCGCCCACGAGGTAGATCTCCGTGCGGTTGCACGTGGAGATCGCCACGGCCTCCTGCACCTCGGTCTCACCGCGGAGGTCGCGCAGGAACGCCTCGGTCCCCGCGGGGGTCAGCGCGAGCTTCTCGCGCAGCGCGACCGCCGCGGTCTTGTGGGACACCCCGAGCAGCAGCACCTCGCTCACGGCGCGCTCACCTCGACGCGCTCCTCCTCCTCCCGGGCCTCCTCCCGGGCGCCGACCGCCTCCGCGAGCTCCGCGATCTGGTCGGTGATCCGCCCGAGCTTCATCGCCATGATCGCCACGTAGACGAGGATGAGCCCGAGGAAGACGACGTAGGCCGCGGCGACGTACTTCCCGGCCTCGTCGAGGGGGAGGGCGGGCATCAGAGCTGCGGGGCCGCGCTCCGGCCCGCGGGCACCGCACCGAGCCCGTCGTCACCCACGAGGCGCCGGCGCAGCGCCTTGAGCTGCGCCGAGGCCTGCTTGGAGGCCATCTCGTACTTCCACAGCGTCACGAACAGCAGGACCATCCCGGTGAGCGAGACGAGGAACGTGAGCATCATCGAGCCGGGCAGGCCGCCGGTCGTGCTCGCGAACACCCGCGGGTGCACGAGCGACGAGGCGAGGCGGACGGCGAGGAAGTTCAGCGGCACGAAGGCGCCCGCGGTGATCGCGAAGACGCTCGCGTAGCGCGCCTGGCGCTCCGGGTCCTCGATGGAGAAGCGCAGCGGCTGGTAGGTCGCGTAGAGCAGGAAGACGAGCAGGAACGAGACGAGGGTCGGCTCGTCCCACACCCACCAGTGGCCCCAGGAGGCCTTGGCCCAGATCGAGCCCGTGAGCAGGACGCCGACCCCGAGGATCAGTGACAGGTGGATCGCCACGTATGAGCGCAGATCGTGGCGGCGGTCCCCGGTGCGCAGGTGCTGGATCGCGGCGATCCCCCCGAACACGAACCCGCCGAGGGCGACGATCGCCATGGGCACGTGCAGGTAGAAGATCTTCTGGATGAATCCCTGGTCGGCGTCGTTCGGCGCGTAGAAGAACGCGAGCAGGAACGCTCCCGTCATTACGAGGGCGGTGAGGATGGAGAGGGGGCGGAGTCGGGACCCGGACATCAGTCCTCGAGGAGGAAGTCGAAGACCCCGTAGGCGACGAGGCCGAAGATCAGATCATAGAGCCCGAGCACGGCCACCCACTTGATCTCTACGGGCTCCGGTCTCCCGGCGATCAGGAGCGGCGCGAGGGCACGGGCGGCGGCGATGAGTGCAGGGATGAGCAGGGGGAGCCCGACGAGGGGGACGATGAGCTCCCGAGCACGGGTCTGGACTGCGAGGGCGGAGACCAGGGCGCCGGTGACCGCGAGGCCGAGGTCGAGCACGAGGAGGATCCCGGCGACTCCGAGCCAGGCGCCGAGATCCGGTGTGGGCCCCAGGAGCAGGAGCGCGAAGGCGGGGACGGCGACGAGCTCGAGCACGACGAGGAAGGCGAAGAGCGCGGCCGCCTTGGCCGCCAGGAGCGCGGTGCGGTCGACGGGCGCGAGGAGGAAGCCGTCGAGCCCGCCCTCCTCCTGCTCGGCGACGTAGAGCCGCGAGGTCGCCAGCACGGCGGCGAAGAGGAGGGTGACGAGCAGGACGCCGGCGGCGAGCGAGCCGTCGAGCGACCCGCGCTGGAGCCCGAAGTGGAAGAGGACGAACGTCGTGAGCGAGAACAGCGCCATGGCGGGCACGGACTCGCCGGTGCGCAGCTCGAGCGCGAGGTCCTTGCGGAAGATCGCGGCGGCGGCCCTCACGCCACCGCCCCCCGATCGAGTCGCAGCTCCACGTCCCCCGGCTCGCCGGGGTCGTGGGAGACCATGACGCACGTCCGGCCCTCGAGCAGCGGATCCAGCAGCGCCGACCCGGCGGCGTCGAGGTGGGCGCGCGGCTCGTCGAGCAGGACGAGCTCGGGGTCGTGCAGCAGGGCGCGGCAGAGCGCGACCCGCTGCACCATCCCGCGCGAGAACGTCCGGACGGGGTCGTCGGCGCGCAGGGCGAGCCCGACGCGTTCGAGGAGCTCCTCCCCGCGCACCGGGGAGATGTCGTGCAGGCGCGCGTGGAAGCGGAGGTTCTCGCGCGGGGAGAGGTCGCGATACAGGAGAGGTTCGTGCCCGAGGAACCCGATCCGCCCGCGGACCGCCCAGCCGCGGTCGGGGAGCGCTTCGCCGAGCACGCGCACCGTTCCCGCGTGCGGGCGCAGGAGCGTCGCGAGGATCCGCAGCAGGGTGGTCTTCCCCGCGCCGTTCGGTCCCCGCACCACGGCCACCGCCCCGGTGGGGCCCCTGAAGAAGACGTCGCGGAGCGCGAGCCGGTCGCCCTGGCGGCGGCTCAGGCCCGCGACGTCAACCGCCGGCGGCGCGGCCACCGCGGCGATGGAGCGTCTGGGCCACGTGCGCGAGCGTCGGGGCGAGCACGGGAAAGAGCTGCCCCATCGCCTTCGGGTTGCCCGGGAAGTTCACGATCAGCGTGCGCCCGCGGATCCCCGAGACCCCGCGGGTGAGGATCCCGAGCGGCGTGAACTCGAGGGACTTCGCGCGCATCGTCTCCGCGAAGCCGGGGGCATCGCGCTCGATGACGGCCCGGGTCGCTTCCGGCGTGACGTCGTCCGGGGTGAACCCCGTCCCGCCGGTGGTGAACACGAACGTGCAGCCGTCGTCGCAGTGGTGACGGAGTCGGTCCTCGATGAGCGCGCGGTCGTCGGGAATGACCTCGAGGGCGACCACGTCCGCCCCGGCCTCCTTGGCGAGAGACGCCAACAGCGGCCCTGACGCATCCTCCGCGCCACCCCCGGCGACGGTGGTGGAGATGGTCAGCACGGCCGTCCTCACCGCCGCCAGTCCCCCGACTTCCCGCCCGTCTTCTCGAGCAGGACGATCGAGGCGATCTCCACGCCCTTCTCGAGACCCTTGACCATGTCGTAGACCGTCAGCGCGGCCACGGACGCCGCGGTCATCGCCTCCATCTCGACTCCCGTCCGGGCCGTCGTGCGCGCCGTCGCGGTGAGCACGATGCGGTCGTGGGCGACCTCGGCCTCGACCTCCACGGCATCGAGGGGCAGGGGATGGCAGAGCGGGATGAGCTCGCTCGTGCGCTTCGCGGCCATGATCCCGGCGAGCCGCGCGGTACCGAGCACGTCGCCCTTGGGTGCATCGCCGCGTCGCACCGCCTCGGCCACCGCCGACCCGCACACCACCTGGGCACGCGCCACCGCGCGCCGGGCCGTTTCCTGCTTCTGACCGACGTCGACCATCCGCGCCCGTCCCTGGTGATCGAGGTGGGTCAGCTCGTCGGTCATGAACTCAGCGAGGCGTCGTCGAGGTCGAGGCCGATCACCCCGGCGATACGTTCCATGTCGGCATCGCAGGACAGCAGCGTCGCACCCGAGCGCCATGCGACCGCGGCGATCACGCAGTCGAGGGTGCCGCGGGGAGTGATCGCGGCCGCGCGGCAGCGCCGATAGATCCGGACGGCGGCGTCAAAGTCGGTCGTCGGGTCGAGGGGAAGCAGCCGGTGTCGGCCGAGCGTGCGGCGAAGGTGGGACTCGCGCTGGTCGGTGCGGGCGCCGACCAGCACCTCCATGAGCACGGGCTCGGTGACGGCCAGCTCACCGTCGGTCGCGACGAGTTCCATGAGGCGCCTGTCGACGGCGCTACCGGTCCCCCGGTCGTACTCGATCCACGCCGACGAGTCGGCGAGGATCACTCGACGCCGCGCGGCGGAGGGTCGTCGGGGATGTGGTCGATCGCGTGCGCGCCGTGCATCGCCAGCGCCTCCTCGCGGGTGAAGGGTGGCTGTCCGGCGAGCCAGCGCAGCGCGAGGTCGACGGCTTCGGTCTTGGTCCGCACCTCGTAGCGGCTCATGATCCTCTGGACGTACTCGTCCTCGATCTCGATGTTGGTGCGCACGCGGGCCATACACCAATCGTACACGTGACCGCCGTTCAGGCGTGGGCGTGCTGAGCGGCGCTGATGAGGTCGCGCACCGCGGCCTCGTCCCCGGCGCGCAGGAGCTCGACCGGGTCGGGCTCGCCGTTGACGATCTCCTCGAAGAACGCCTTGCGGTCCTGGTAGGTGGGCAGCGTGCCCTTCGCCCAGCCGCGTACGTCGTTGAGCATGATCGCCAGCCGGGCGTACTCCTCGCCGAAGAGCTCGGAGACCTCGCGCTTCATCCGCTTGGCCAGGGCGGGGGACGCGCCGGCGGTGGAGATCGCGATCGCCAGCGGCCCGGTGCGCACGATCGCGGGGAGGATGAAGTTGCACAGCGGCGGCACGTCGACGACGTTCGCGAGCATCGCCCGGCGCTCGGCGTCGTGGAAGACGGCGATGTTCACCTCGGAGTCGTTCGTCGCGGCGATGACCAGAAAGGCGCCCTCCAGGTCGGCCGGGCCCGCGTACTCCCGTCGCTCCCAGCCGAGGGACCCCTCGCGCGCGTACTCCTCGAGGACGGGCTCGACGTCGGGGGCGATGACCGTCACGCTCGCGTCGCACGTGAGCAGTCCCTCCACCTTCTCCACACCGACCTCACCACCCCCGATTACGAGGCAGCGCCGCCCCGTGAGCTTCAGGCACGCCAAGTAGAACGGGGTGTCGAGCATCCCCTGGACGCAGGACTGGTCGCAGGTGCCCTTGCGAAGCTGGCACACGCACGGCTTGCCGGTGTAGGCCTGGGCGGGCATAGGCTCGTACCCAGCGTAGATGAGCGATTCGTACTTCACCGACGAGAGCTGGGTGCGCCGGGTCCACCGGGAGAACGTCGTCGGCCTCTCCGGGCCGCGGGCGCTGCTCATGCAGGCCGCGCACCCCGTCGCCTTCGCGGGCTTCTTCGCGCACACGGGCGCCCTCGACGAGCCCTACGAGCGGCTGAATCGCACCGCCGCGGTGATGAACGAAATCGCCTTCGGCGAGAAGGCCACGGCCGACCGCCTGACCCGCCGCGTGCGCGCCATGCACCGCCGGGTGCGGGGGGAGATCCCGGAGGCGGCAGGTCGCTTTCCGGCCGGGACGCCCTACGCGGCCGACGATCCCGAGCTCCTGCTGTGGATCCTCGCCACGCTGGTGGACTCCGCGGTGGTCGTGCACGAGCGCTACGTGGGCCGCGTGGACCGCGAGGCCTACTGGCAGGAGTACAAGACCTTCGGCCGCCTGTTCGGACTGGCAGACGCCGAGATGCCCGGCACCTGGGCGGACTTCGAGGACTACATGCGGCGGATGCTCACCTCGGGTGACCTCGTGCTCATCCCGCAGGCGCGGGAGCTCGGGATCAGGATCGTCATGCACCCGCCCGTGCCCCTCAGGGTGCGCCCGCTGCTCGAGCTCGCGAACTTCATCACGGTCGGGTTGCTGCCCGGGGACATCCGCCGCCAGTACGGGTTCTCGTGGGATCCCATGCGCGGCCTCGCCGTCGTCGGCGGCGCGGAGTACCTGAAGCGGGTGCTCGTCCCGCTCTTGCCGGGCAGGCTGCGCTACACGCCCAGCGCCCGCGCGGCGTAGCCGAGGAGCTACTAGGGCCGGAGCGCCCGGCCGGCGACGCGCAGCAGCGGGCGCGCTCCGGCGCGCAGGGCACCGGCGCGGTCGGACTCGCGCCCGTAGAGCAGGGCCGCAGTGGTAGCCAGTGCGCGCGCCAGGGCAGCGTCGCGGGGCGGCCACCAGGGGGCCGGGCCGGCGCCCACGTGCAGCGCGGGGCGGGTGACCGCGGAGAAGGCCTCCGGCGACCGGGGGCCGGCGGGGTTGGCGTGGTCGTTGATCCACACGACGTGGGCGGTGAGGGCGCCGGCGACCCGGAGGGCCTGGGCGCGGTCCTCGCTCCACACCGAGGCGCCGCCGGCCGGCGGGCCCGCGGCCGCGCGGGTCAGCGCCTCCTCGGTGTCGACGACGGGCTCGATCGGTACGCCCTCGCCTCCCACCCGGGCCAGCGCGCGCGCGAACGCATCGGCGACGTCGCGGGCCACGAGGACCTGCGCGACCCCGGCCGGGACCCCGGGATCGGCGGCCCACGCGGCGGCGCGGGCGGCGCGCTCGAGCTCGGCGTCGCGGAGGACGAGCATCGGGCCGGGGGCGTCGCGCTGGGCGGCGGCGTCGTCGCGGACGACGTCGGCCCGGGCGAGCTCGTCCTCGCCGCCCAGGACCACGAGGCCCTCGGGGACCCCGGCGCGCTCCCAGACGCGCACGATCCGCTCGGCCGCCGGGCTCGCGCGCAGGACGACGCCGTTGCCCGCCATCAGCGCGACCCCGGCGTGCTCGAGCGGCCATGCCCAGGGCGCCCGTGGGGAGGGCACGATGCCCACGGTCCCCACCGGCGCGCGCACGAGGCGGGCCCGCCGTCCGCGGGCCAGGGGCGTGTGCGCGCGCACCCGGCGCGGGGCGAGGGCGTGCGGCGCGGCGCCGGCCGCCCAGTGCAGCGCGTCCACGCCGGGCAGGAGCTCGAGCGCCCACGCCTGGTCGGGCCCCCGCCCGTGCTCGCGCCCGAGGAACCCGACGAGCTCACCGGCGACATCGAGCATGACCTGCGCGGCGCGGCGGACGTACGCCGACCGGGCCTCGAGGCCGAGGACGCTCCAGTAGGCCTGCGCGCTCACGCCCGCCACCCCAGCTTCCGTCGCGTCGCCTCGATCGCGTCGCGGCGCGCGCGCAGCTCCGCCTCGCCATCGTCGGGCTCGTAGAACCTGGCGCCCGCGACCTCGTCGGGCAGCAGCTCCTGCCCGGTGACCCGCTCCGGATGGCCGAACGGGTAGTCGTAGCCCTGCCCACGCCCGAGCTTGCGCGCCCCGGCGGGCACCGCCGGCGAAGCCGGTGGTCGGACCGCGGAGCGCAGCGAACCGGGCGGGAGCTTCGCTCCGTGCTCGCGGACATGGCTCCGGGAGGCGCCGAGGGCGCGCTTCGTGGTATCGGACTTCGGGGCGAGGGAGAGGTAGATCGCCGCCTGGGCGAGGGCGAACTGGCAC
>JBBSGJ010000005.1:0-32891 GCA_038254195.1 Solirubrobacterales bacterium | reverse complement strand
GGGCTGGATCGTGAACACCAGCTCGTTCGGCCGGGGCCCGATCGTCCCGTCCTGCTGGAAGGCCATGTGCGGGACGGGCTTGAGCCGCACGGCGATTTCCGTGACCTTGCGCGCCAGGCGCTTGCCCGTACGCAGGTAGAACGGCACCCCCGCCCACCGCCAGTTGTCGACCTGGAGGCGCAGGGCCGCGTAGGTCTCCGTGCGCGAGTCCTCCGGAACTCCCTCCTCCTCGAGGTAGCCCGGCACCTCGTCCCCCCCCACGACGCCCGACTCGTAGCGCGCGTGGAGGGCGATCGCGTCGACCTCCTCCGGCGTCGGCGGCCGGATGGCCTGGAGGACCTTCACCTTCTCGTTGCGGACCTGATCGGCCTCGAAGGAGACGGGCGGCTCCATGCACACGAAGGCGAGCATCTGGAGCATGTGGTTCTGGACGAGGTCGCGCAGCGCGCCCGCGGAGTCGTAGTACTCCGCCCGCGTCCCGATGCCGAGGTCCTCGGCCGCGGTGATCTGCACGTGGTCGACGTAGTTGCGGTTCCACACCGGCTCGAAGATCCCGTTCGCGAAGCGGAAGGCGGTCATGTTCTGGACCGTCTCCTTGCCGAGGTAGTGGTCGATGCGGAAGACCTGGTCCTCGGCGAAGACGCCCAGCACGCGGCGGTTGAGGTCCCGGGCGGACTCGAGGTCCTTCCCGAAGGGCTTCTCGATGACGATCCGGACCTTGGCGTGCTCGTGGTGGTCGAGCCCGTGCCGGCCGAGCGCCTCGGAGATCACCGGGAAGAAGCCGGGCGCCGTGGAGAGGTAGAAGACCCGGTTGTAGGGCTCGTCGACCTCGGCGTCGAACTCCTCGAGGTGGCGCTTGAGGGCCTCGAAGTTGTCGGCGTCGTCGAAGGCGCCCGGGATGTAGAGCACGCGCTCGAGCAGGCCGTCGAGCACCTCCTCCTTGGGCTTCGTGCGCGAGTTCTTCATGATCGCCTCGCGGGCGAGCTCCCGGTACTCGTGGTGCTCGCGGTCGCGCCGCGAGAAGCCGATGAGGTTGAAGCGCTCGGGCAGAGCCCCCTCGTGGGCGAGGTTGTAGAGCGCGGGCAGGAGCTTGCGCTGGGCCAGATCGCCCGTCGCCCCGAAGATCACGAGGGTCGTCGGGTGGACGGGGAGGCGCTCGAGGCCGGTGCTGAGCGGGTTGTCGGGGGTGGTTACGGCCACGTCAGCCGTCCGCGGTGCGCTCGACCGCGTGCCCGCCGAACTGCGCGCGCAGCGCGGCGTTGACCTTGGCCGCGAAGTCGCCGTGACCCTGCGTCTCGTAGCGGGCGAACAGCGACGAGGCGATCACCGGCATCGGCACCCGCTTGTCCACAGCGTCCTCCACGGTCCAGCGGCCCTCCCCCGAGTCGGCGACGACGGGCTCCAGGCCGGAGAGGTCGTTGTCCTCGGACTCGAACGCCCGCGCGGCGAGCTCACACAGCCACGAGCGCACCACGGAGGCGTTCATCCACAGGTGGGCGATCCGCGCGTTGTCGAGCTCGTACTCACAGGCGTCGAAGAGCCCGAAGCCCTCCGCGTAGGCCTGCATCAGCCCGTACTCCACCCCGTTGTGGACCATCTTCACGTAGTGGCCGGCACCGGTGGGGCCCATGTGGCCCCACCCCTTGCCGTGCTCGGAGGTCTCGGGCGGGGCCAGCACGTCGAGGAAGGGCGCGAGGCGCTCCACCGCCGCGTCGGGCCCTCCGACCATCATGCAGTAGCCGACCTCGAGGCCCCACACGCCGCCCGAGGTGCCGACGTCGACGTAGTCGATGCCCTCCAGTGAGAGCTGCTCGGCGCGCGCCTTGTCGTCCGACCAGCGGGAGTTGCCGCCGTCGACGATCGTGTCGCCCTGCTCGAGCAGCGTGCCCAAGGTGTCGACCGTCTGCTGGGTGGCGGGGCCGGCGGGCACCATGACCCACACGATCCGGGGCGCCTCGAGCTTCGCCACGAGGGCCTCGAGCGAGGCCGCGCCGTCCACGCCGTGCTCCGCGGCCTGGTCCCGGGCCTCCTGCGAGGGGTCGAAGGCGACGACCTCGTGGTCGGAGTCGCGCTTGATCCGCGCGACCATGCCGCCGCCCATCCGGCCGAGGCCGACGAAGCCGATCTGCGCCATCAGCCGCTCAGCTCCCCGGCCAGCTTCCGGATCGCCGCGGCGGGGTCGCCGTGGAGTGAGATGCGCAGGACGGGCCGGTCGTGGGCCTCCAGCGCCCGCAGGTCGCCGAGCGCCTGGGCGGCCTCGAGGGTCTTGAAGCCGTACCGCGCGCCGGGGATCGGGATGTCGTCGCGTTCGTCGTGGACGAGCTGGACGAAGTGGCCCGTGGCCGGACCGCCCTTGTGGAGCTGCCCCGTGGAGTGCAGAAAGCGCGGGCCGTAGCCGAACGTCGTCGCCGCGTGCGTCTTCTCCATGATCGCCGCGCGCAGCTCACCCGCCGCCGCATCGATCTCCTCGCTCGGCGCCAGCCAGCCATGGAGCGCGACGTAGCCCGGCGGCTCCACGGTCCCCAACAGCTCGCGCAGCTCGGCGGCGCCGCCCGTCGGGACGTCCTTGACCGACCCGGACTTGAGCACCTCGTTCGTGGCGTCCTTGGCCTCCCGCACGTTGGGCTGGTCGAACGGGTTGATCTCCAGCACCCAGCCGGCGACCGCCACCGCGAACTCCGCGAAGAAGAACAGCCGCCCGAGGTCGGGGACGCCCTGCACCGACAACGTGAGCGTGGGCTGTCCCGCGAGGCCGAGGGCCCGGATCTTCTGATCGAGCTCCGCGTCGGGCGCGTCGGTGTTGCGCAGGTAGGCGAAGACGCGGTCGTCACCGTAGTGCTCGGGATCGAGCAGCGGCTCGTCGGCCACGGGGAGGATCCCTGAGCCCTGCTTGCCCGTCGACTCGGCGACGAGCTGCTCGACCCACAGCCCGAAGGAGGCGATGGGCTCCGAGACGACGAAGGTGAGCTTGTCGCGGCCCTGGCGCGCGAGCTCCCCGAGCGCGAGCCCGAGCCACAGCCCCGAGTTGTGCGCGGTCGAGTCGTGGTGGGCGCAGTTCTGCTCGGCGACCTGCGCGGAGTGGAGCAGCCCGTCGACCGCGACCCCCATGAGCGCGGCGGGGACGAGCCCGAAGTAGGACAGGACGGAGTAGCGCCCGCCGATGTCCGGGTCGTTGCGCCACACGCGGTCGAAGCCGTGCTCGGCGGCGATGGCCTCGAGCGGCGAGCCGGGGTCGGTGATCGCGCAGAACCGCTCGCCCCGCTCGCCCACGAGCGCGAAGAAGTGCTTGAAGTGCGACAGGGTCTCGATCGTCCCGCCCGACTTCGAGGAGACGATGAAGAAGGCGTGCTCGTGGTCGAGGCGGGCCTCCACGTCGCGCACCGCGCCGGGGTCCGTGGAGTCCAGGACGTGGAGGGCCGGGGCGCCGTCGATGCGCGAGAACGAGCGCCGGATGACCTCGGGCCCGAGCGACGAGCCGCCCATGCCCAGTAGGACCACGTCCGTGATGCCCCGCCCGCGGACCTCCTCGGCCCAGGCCATGAGCTGGGGCAGGTCCTCGGTCATCGTGTCGGTGATCGTGAGCCAGCCCAGGCGGTTGCCGACCTCGGGCACGCCCGGGCCACCCCACAGCGACTCGTCCTTGGACCACACCCGGCGGGCGACGTCCTCGCTCTCGGCACGCTTGATCCGCTCCACGAGCCCGGACTCGAGGTCGTCGGGGATCGAGGAGTCGATGGTCAGCGGGCGCCCGACGACGACGGCCTCGCGCTGGGACTCCACCCCGGACAACAGCGAGTCGAAGGACTTCGCGAAGGTCTCGATGCCCTCGTCGAGCAGCTCCTCGGTGACGGTCTGGAGATCGATGCCGGCCCGCTCGAGCGCGTCGAGGACGTCGGTCGGATCCTCCTCGGCGGTGGCCCCGGTCACCTCCGCGCGCTCGCCCGTGGCCAGCAGCGTCTTCATCGGCATCGTGTTCACCGTCTCGGGTGCCACGAGGCCGTCCACGTACATCGTGTCGGAGTAGTCCGGGTTCTTCACGCCGGTCGAGGCCCACAGGGGCCGCTGCACGGGCGCGCCGGCCGCCCTGAGCTCGGCGAAGCGCTCGCCGTGGAAGATCTCGGAGAAGCGCCGGTAGGCCGCACGCGCGTTGGCGAGGCCCGCCTTCCCGCGCAGGTCGGCGCGGGCACCGCCGGCGGAGCCGGTGGTCGGGTCTGAGAGCAGCTTGTCGACCTTGGAGTCCACCCGCGAGACGAAGAACGACGCGACGGAGTGGATATCGAGATCCTTGCCCTCCGCATGGCGGCGCTCGAGGCCCGAGATGTAGGCCTCGGTGACGTTCGTGTACGACGCGACGGAGAACAGCAACGTGACGTTGATGTTGATCCCCTCGTAGGTCGCCTCCTCGATCGCCTTGAGCCCCTCGGAGGTGCCGGGAATCTTGATCATCACGTTGGGCCGGTCGACCTCGTTCCACAGCGCCCGCGCCTCCTGGAGCGTCCCCCCCGCGGTGTCGCGCGCCAGGCGCGGGTGGACCTCGAGCGAGACGTAGCCGTCGAGGTGCTCCGTCTCGTCGTAGACGGGCCGCAGGACGTCGGCCGCCAGCTGGATGTCCCTGACCGAGAGCCGGCGGAAGATCTCGCCCGCGTCGCAGCCCTCCTCGGCCAGCGCCTTCAGGTCCTCGTCGTAATCCTCGGAGCCGAGGATCGCCTTCTCGAAGATCGACGGGTTCGAGGTGACCCCGCGCAGCGAGAGCTCGTCGATGAGCCGCTGGAGCTCACCGCCCTCGACGAGCGAGCGGCGGATCTGGTCGAGCCAGGGACTCGTACCCGCCTCGGTGAGCGCCGCCAGGCGCTCGTTGACCTCGGGTCGCGTCGTGCTCATGCGAGCAGCTTCCTCGCCTGGGAGGCGATGTTCTCGGGCGTGAAGCCGAAGTGCTCGTACAGGTCCTTCTGGGGCGCCGAGGCGCCGAAGCCGTCGAGGCCCAGGGTCGCGCCCTGGTCACCGGTCCAGCGGTGCCACCCGATGGTCGCTCCCGCCTCCACCGACATGCGGGCCCGCACCCCGCTCGGAAGCACGGACTCGCGGTAGTCCGCGTCTGCGAGCTCGAAGCGGTCCAGGCACGGGGCCGAGACCACGCGCGTGGCGATCCCGTCCTGCTCGAGCAGGTCGGCGGCCTGCATGCAGAGGTGGACCTCCGAGCCCGTCCCGATGAGGATGAGCCGCGGTTCGCCACCCTGCGCCTCGCGCAGGACGTAGGCCCCGCGCTCGACCGCGTCGGCCGGAACCCCATCCTGGACGGGGAGGTTCTGCCGCGAGAGGACCATCGCCACGGGCGTGTCGGTCTGCTGCACCGCGTGCTTCCAGGCCAGCGCGGTCTCGTTGGCGTCGGCGGGGCGGATCACGTCGAAGTTCGGGGTGGCGCGCAGGGCCCAGAGCTGCTCGACGGGCTGGTGGGTCGGCCCGTCCTCCCCGAGCCCGATCGAGTCGTGGGTGAACACGAAGACCGACGGGATCCGCGCCAGCGCGGCGAGGCGGAGGGGCGGCTTGCAGTAGTCGAGGAAGTTGAAGAACGTCGAACCGAAGGCGCGGAAGCCCTGGACCACGAGCCCGTTGACCGCCGCCGCCATCGCGTGCTCGCGGATCCCGAAGTTGATGTTGCGCCCCGAGTAGTCCCCGGCGACGATCGCCGGCGAGTCCGGGATCACCGCGTTCGTGGAGGTGGAGAGGTCGGCCGCGCCGCCCACGACGTTCGGCACCTTCGACGCGACCCACTCGAGCGCCTTGGCCCCCGCCTTGCGCGTGGCGATCGGATCGTCGTCGGCCGACCACGTCGGCATGTCCTGCTCCCAGCCGTCGGGCAGCTCCTGGCGCATGGCCCGCTCCCACTCCGCGGCGAGGTCGGCGTGGTCGGCCTTCCACGCGTCATAGCGCTTCTGCCACTCGGCCTCCAGCTCCTCCCCGCGCCCCACGGTCTCCCGGAAGTGCGCGAGCGCCTCGTCGGCGACGTAGAAGGGCTCCATGCTCGGGTAGCCGTAGGCCTCCTTGGCGCCGCGGATCTCCTCGTCGCCGAGCGGCGAGCCGTGCGCCTTGGCCGTGTCGTGGAGCGTCGGGGCCCCGATCCCGATGTGCGTGCGCAGGATGAGCATCGACGGGCGGTCGGCCTCCTCCTTGGCGCGGTTCAGCGCGGCCTCGAGATCGTCGAGCTCCGTGGCCTCGGGCAGCTCGCCGAGATCCTCGACGTGCCAGCCGTAGGCCTCGTAGCGCTTGCCCGTGTCCTCGGAGATGGACATGGAGGCCTCGCCGTCGAGCGTGATGTGGTTGCGGTCGTAGACCACGATGAGGCGCCCGAGGCCGAGGTGCCCGGCGAGCGAGCCCGCCTCGGACGAGACGCCCTCCTCCATGTCCCCGTCGGAGGCGATCACGAACGTGTGGTGGTCGACGATGTCGCCGTAGCGGGCGTTGAGCATCCGCTCGCCGAGCGCGAAGCCGACCGCGTTGGCGATCCCCTGGCCGAGCGGGCCGGTGGTGACCTCGATCCCCGGCGCGTGGTTGTACTCGGGGTGGCCCGGGGTCTTCGAGTCGAGCTGGCGGAAACCTTTCAGGTCCTCGAGCTCCATCCCGTACCCCGTGAGGTAGAGCATGGAGTACAGGAGCATCGACGCGTGACCCGCGGAGAGGATGAAGCGGTCGCGGTCCAGCCAGGTCGGGTTCGCCGGGTTGTGCTTCATCACGCGGGTGAAGAGCACGTAGGCCAGCGGGGCGAGTGCCATGGGCGTGCCCGGGTGGCCGGAGTTGGCCTTCTCGACCGCGTCCATGGAGAGGACGCGGATGGCGTCGACGCTCAGCTTGTCGAGGGCGGCGGTGTCGGTGGTGGTGCTCACGACGGACATCCTCGCACGTACCCGCGCCGCAGCGTCCGGCGCTTTGCGTGAAGAAGGGCCGCCACCCCCGGTCCAGGATGAGGCGGCGGCCCCGCGCGCGACCCTAACGCCCGGCCGCGGCCGCGTCCAGAGCGCGGTTCACGAGCGCGTCGGCGTGCGCGTTCTGCGCCCGCGGGACCGAGCGGATCGACCAGGAGGAGAATGCGCGCAGCGCCGTCGTGGCCTCCAGGAACAGGGGGCGCATGGCGGGATGCTTGACCTTGTAGAGGCCCTGGAGCTGCTTGGCGACGAGCTCGGAGTCGTTGACGACCTCGACCTCGTCGGCGCCGAGCGCGCGCGCCCGCTCGAGCCCGAGCAGCAGCGCCCGGTACTCCGCGACGTTGTTCGTGGCCTCCCCGATCGCCTCGGCGGCCTCCTCGAGAACGGTCCCGTCGGGGTCCGAGACGACGGCGCCGATCGCCGCGGGGCCGGGGTTCCCGCGCGCCCCGCCGTCGACGTGGACGACGACCCTCACTCCGCCGCGGCGCGCGGGATGGCGCCCGCGGGCGGCCCGGCGGGTCGGGACCGGCGCTCGCCGCCCGCCGGGAGGCTTCCCCCGCTCTTGCGGCGGTCGACGATGACCTCGACGTGGGGATCGTCGGCGTAGTAGTCGTTCAGGCGGTCGAACAGCTCGGGCACGAGCTCCTCGGGGACGACGCAGTAGATCATGGTGCGCGGGCTCCTCTCTGCCTACAGACCGGGGGACGGCGAGAGCGTGCCGTCGACGTCGGCCGAGGCGTTGCCCAGCCGCTCGGTCTCCTCGAGCTCGTCGAGCTCGTAGCCCTGGCCGTCCTGGTCGACCGCGGGCGGGTCGTCGGACAGGTCGATCGTGTAGCGGTACCAGCACAGCTCCCAGGAGGCGACGACGGAGACCCGGGCGGTTCCCTCGACGGGCCGGGCGGCGACCGTCGGGGCGCCCAGCGAGCGCGCGACGCCGGCCACCGTGCGCGTGTGCTCGGTCTGGCTGAACGCCTCGAGCGCGGCGGCGATGCGCTGGTCGGCGCGGGTGGGGACGGCGTGGACGTGGCGCGGCTCGCGCGGGAGGGCGGGCGCGGCGGGCGGAGGCGGAGGCGGTGGCGGTGGCGGTGGCGGTGGGGCCGCCACGGCCGGGGCCTCCTCGTGAGCACCCGGCACGGACCCCGTGGGCTCCTCGCCCTCCGGCCGGACCGGCCGGCGCGAGCGCAGGCGCCCGAGCAGCGAGGAGCGCCGGTCGCCCACGGGCGCGCGATTGCCCAGCTCGAGGCGCGAGTCCTCGCGGATCCAGCCCTCCTGGAGCGCCCGCGCCGCGCACAGGTCGCACACCTCGTGACGGGTCCCGCCGGCGAGCCAGGTCTCGGCCCGCTCGCCGCGCAGGAGCGTCCGCCCGCAGATGTCGCAGACGTGGCTCTCGTGGAACGTCTTGATCTCGCGCGTGGCGGCCATCGCGGTCCCGAGATTAGTGGGGGGCCGCCTCCTCGCGCGCGGCCTGCACAACCCGTTGCGCGAGGTGGGCGGGTACCTCCTGGTAGCGCTCCCACTCCATCGCGTACTCGCCCTGGCCGCCGGTGAGCGAGCGCAGGTCCGGCGCGTAGGAGAGCATCTCGGCCATCGGCACCTCGGCGCGGACCTCGGTCATCCCGCCCGCCGGCTCCATCCCGAGCGGGTGCCCGCGGCGGGAGCCCAGGTCGCCGATGACGTCGCCCACGGAGGTTTCGGGAACGGAGATCGTCACGCGCATGATCGGCTCGAGCAGCACGGCCTGCGCCTGCTCGAGCGCCTGGCGCATGGCCAGCGAGCCGGCGATCCTGAAGGCCATCTCCGAGGAGTCGACGGTGTGGCACTGGCCGTCGAAGACCCTGACCCGCACGCCCTTGACCGGGAAGCCCGCGACGGTCCCGTGCTCCATGGCCTCGCGGACCCCCTTCTCCACCGCGGGGATGAAGCTCGTCGGGATCACGCCGCCCTTGATCGCGTTGACGAACTCGAAGCCCTCCCCGTCGGGCAGGGGCTCGACCTCGATGTGGCAGTCGCCGAACTGGCCCCGCCCGCCGGACTGCTTCTTGTGCCGGCCGTGGGCCTTGGCGGTTCCGCGGATCGTCTCCTGGTAGGGCACGCGCGGCGGCTTCAGGTTCACCTCGGCCCCGAAGCGGGACTTCATCCGCTCCACCACGACCTCGACGTGCACCTGCGAGAGCCCGGCGACGATCTGCTCGCCCGTCCGCGCGTCGCGGTGCAGGTCGATCGTCGGGTCCTCCTCCTGCAGGCGGCGCAGGGCGGTGAAGACCTTGTCCTCGTCGCCCTTGATCCGCGGCTCCACGGCGAAGGCCATGACCGGCGCGGGGAGCTTGATCCGGGGCATGGAGATCGGCTCGTCGCGGGCCGCGAGCCAGTCGCCCGCCCGGGTCTCCTTGAGCTTGGCCACCGCGCCGATGTCCCCGGGGCCGAACTCGTCGACATGGGCGGACTCACGCCCGGAGAAGGCGAGGAGCTGGCCGACGCGCTCCTTGGCGTGGGCGCGGGTGTTGAGCACCGGGGTGTCGGCGCGCATCACGCCCTGGTAGACCCGGAACAGGTTGATGCGCCCCGCGAACGGGTCGGCGCGGGTCTTCCAGACGTACGCGTAGACGTCGGCGTCCTCGCTGGGCTCCAGGACCATCCCGGCGACGGGGAGGCCACCGTGCTTGACCGGGCTCGGCAGGTCCTCGACGATCGCGTCGAGCAGGCGGTTCGTGCCCAGGTTGCGCGTGGCCACGCCGCAGGTCACCGGGAAGAGGTCGCCGTGGTTCGTGCCCTCCTTCAGGGCGTCGACGATCTCGGCGTGGGAGATCTCCTCGCCCTCGAGGTAGCGCTCCATGAGCGCCTCGGAGCCTTCGGCGACCTCGTCCATGAGCTTGTCGCGGTACTCCTGGGCGAGGGCGGTGACCTCCTCGGGGATCGGGATCTCCGACGAGTTGCCGCGGCCGGGGGTGGGTGGGTCCGAATACACGTAGGCCTTCATGTCCACGAGGTCGACCACGCCGGAGACCTCGTGCTCGGCGCCGATGGGGATCTCCGTGGCCACGACGTGGGGGCCGAACGCGGCCTTGAGCCCCGCGAGCGTGCGGAAGAAGTCGGCCCGCTCGCGATCGAGCATGTTCACGAAGATCAGCCGGGCGATGTCGAGCTCGGCCGCGCGCTGCCACAGCCGCTGGGTCGAGACCTCCACGCCCATCACGGCGTTGACGACGAAGACGGCGGACTCGCACACCCGCAGGGCGCCGAGGGCGTCGGCGACGAAGCTCGGCTCGCCGGGGGTGTCGAGCAGGTTGACCTTGCGCTCGAGCCACTCGAAGGAGGCGAGCGCCGCCGAGATGGACATCTGCCTTGCTCTCTCGTCCTCGTCGGCATCCGAGGTGGTCGTGCCCTCGGCCACCGAGCCGAGGCGCGAGACCACCCCGGCCTGGTAGAGCAAGGCCTCGTGCAGCGAGGTCTTCCCCGCGCCCCGGTGTCCGACGAGCGCGACGTTGCGGATCCGGTCGGCGGGCGTGTGCACGAGGCTGTCCTCCTGGGGTTCAGTCTTGTAGGTGGGACCTCAGCCGCAGCACCGCCTTGGTGTGCAACTGGGAAATGCGTGACTCGGTGACGCCGAGGACCTCGCCGATCTCGCGGAGGGTGAGGTTCTCGTAGTAGTAGAGGGCGATGACGAGCTTCTCGCGCTCGGGCAGGCGCGCGATTGCCTCCGCCACGCGGTCCTTGAGCTCGGTCGCGTCGAGGGCGCGCTCGGGATCCGGCGCGTCGGGGTCGTGGAGGGTGTCGAGCAGGGACACCTGGTCGCCGGAGGAGGCCGACACGGACCACAGCTCGTCGAGGGCGGCGATCGTCGAGTTGGAGATCTGGACGAGCGCGGCCTGGAACTCCTCGACGGAGATCCCGAGCTCGGCGGACATCTCCTCGTCGTCCGGGGCGCGTTGGAGCTTGTGCTCGAGCTTGGCGTTCGCCCGCTCGATCCCCCGGGCGCGGGCGCGCACGGAGCGCGGCACCCAGTCCAGCGAGCGCAGCTCGTCGATGATCGCGCCGCGTACGCGCGGGATGGCGTAGGTCTCGAACTTGATCTGCCGGGTCAGATCGAAGCGTTCGATGGCGTTGACCAGGCCGGTCAGCCCGTAGGAGATGAGGTCGGCCTCCTCCACGTGGGAGGGCAGCCCGGAGGACAGGCGCCCGGCGACGTACTTCACGAGCGGGGAGTAGGCGACGACGAGGCGTTCGCGTGCGCGATCGTCCCCTCCGGTCTTGTACCGGCGCCAGAGGTCCTTGAGCTCGATGGCCTTGACGTTGGTCTCCACGAGTCAGGCCCTCGGGTGGCTCTGGGCGTAAGCCGTCCGCAACCGAGCGGACTCTACACGGGTGTAGACCTGCGTGGTCGAGAGGCTCGCATGGCCGAGAAGCTCCTGGATTGTGCGGAGATCGGCGCCACCGTCGAGCAGGTGCGTCGCGTAGGAGTGGCGCAGCGCGTGCGGGTGCACGCGGCCGCCGAGCCCGGCCCGGCGAGCCCACCCCTTGACGCGACGGCGGACGTCGGACGTGGAGAGGCGGCGGCCGGACTTCGAGAGGAAGAGCGCAGGCTCGGGCTCCCGGCCGCCCGCCGCGGCCAGCGCGGGCCGGCCCCTGGCGAGGTAGCGCTCGAGCGCGCGGAGGGCGACCTCCCCGGCGGGTACGACGCGGGTCTTCGCGCCTTTGCCCTCCACGCGGAGCTCCTCGGCCTCGAAGGAGACCGAGCCGAGGTCGAGCGAGATCAGCTCCTCGGCGCGCAGGCCGGCGGCGTAGGCAAGCTCGAAGAGCGCGGCGTCACGCAGCTCGAGGGGGCCCGAAACGGGGATGGCGTCGAGCAGGGCCGCCACCTCGGTGGGCTTGAGGGTGACGGGCAGCCGTGAGGCGGCCCGGGGAGCGGAGACGAGGTCCGCCGGGTTCGCGTCGCGCTCGCCGTACTCGACGAGCGTCCGTAGCAGGCCGCGCACCGCGGCGAGCTTGCGCTGCACCGTGCTCGCTCCGGCGCCGCCGGCCGACAGCGAGGCCGCCCAGCGGCGCAGGGCACGGGTGTCGAGCTCGGTCGGGGCGAGGCCGGCCGCCGACGCCCAGCGCGCGAGCTGGCCCCCATCCGCGGCGTACGCCCGGCGGGTCCGGGCGGCGGCCCCGCGACGGGCGAGGTCGGCGTCCCAGCGGGCCAGTACGGCGAGCCAGGCCGGGGTAGCCTCGATCGGCGTGGCGGTCTTCTTCATCGACACCGGCACGGGTCAGGTCGCGACCCGGCGCCAGCTCCACGAGGCGGGCCTCGTCCCGTCGGACGAGCTTCCCCCGCGGCCCTGGCACCGCATCCAGGGCACGGACGACGCGACCACGATGTGGTACGCGGTGATGCGCAAGCAGACCCGGGGCGTGTTCATCGGCGCTCTGACCATTCGACACCGTGACCATCACGCCTCCCTGCTCGCGCAGGGGTGGGAGGAGGTCCCCCCGGGGGAGATCGGGCCGCAGAACAGACTTCGAGCGTGACGAGGCTCGGGCATCCCTGCCCGGGCAGAACGTTCTTGTCGAGGTACACGAGACTCGGGCATCCCTGCCCGAGACCCGAGGATGTCGTTGTTTCGCCGTTCCGGCGGCGAGTCCCGCCGTCGATCGCTCCGCGATCTCGGCGGGACAGGACTTCTTTTCGGGCTCAGCCCGCCGGTGGGCAGCGCGACGCGGAACCGCGCTCGTACGCGTTTGCCGACCTGCCCGAATCGCCCGTGACGAGCCCCGGGGGAGCGCTCGATGAACCGGTTCAGCGCGTCCCGGTCCCGTGCATGCTCCGGCGACCCGGGACCGCCACACCCCGGATGCACGACGACCAGCAGGGTGCACGCGAGAGCGAAGCGTGAGCGCAGGTGCCGGGGCGGCTCAGGGAGGTTGCGCCCGCCGGGGTGACCTTCGACCGGCCCGGCGGGCGGTGTGGTCGACCGAGCATGGGCCACCGACAGTAGGCGACGCGCATCCCGGCCCGGCCGCTTGAGCCGCGGGAACGGCGTGCCTTCGGTCAGCCCCGCCGGGCGCGGCGGATCTCATGGCTGGGGAAGGGGGAGTAACGCCCCACACGCCCCCCCCGCCGAGGTCACGCAGAGGTGTCCTGACTTATGCCGGCCCTGCGAGCAGTAGGCCGGACAGGACAGCCGCGGGCGCCGGGCACTCGCAGGTAAGTCCCTCCCTTCGGCCCTGTCCCGCCGACGGCGGGACTCGCCGCCGGAACGGCGAAACGGCAATGTCCCCGGGCCTCGGGCAGGGATGCCCGAGCCTCGTCACCCTCGAAGTCCGTTCTGCTATGCGATGTAGATCGGCGTCCCCACCGACACCTGCGAGTACAGCTCTTCGACATCGGGGATGGCCATCCGGACGCACCCGTGGGACGCGGCGGAGCCGAGGGAGCTGCTCACGTCCGTGCCGTGGATCCCGGCGCCGTCGAAGATCCCCATCCAGCGCGCCTTGAGGGGATTGTTCGCCGCGCCGCCCGGGATGACCTGGCCCGCGAGGGAGCCCGCCCACGCCGAGTTCGGGACGTGCCAGGCCGGATCGACCGCCTTGTTCTGGATGTGGTAGAGGCCGGCGGGGGTCTCGAGCCCGACCTGGCCGACGGCCACGGTGTAGGTCTTCGCCACCTTGAGGTCGCGGTAGAGCGTGAGGTGGAACGCCGAGCGGTCGAGCGCGAGGACGACGGGATAGCGCTTGGCGACGTCCGCGGTGGAGTGGTGCGGATGGACGACCAGGGTGCGGGCGCGGAGGCGCCGCGAACCCGAGCCGACGAGGGCGGCGCGGAGCGAGCGCATGAGCGGTGCCCGACGCAGGGTGCGGCCGTCGTGGCCCGGCGTGACGCTCGGCCCGGACACCGAGAAGGAGACGTCGGCCTCCTTCGCGGGCTGGTCGACGTCCGAGGCGATGCGCGCCACGAGGCGGCGCACCGCGCGCGGCGAGTAGGACACCTGGGGCCGAAGGGCGACGTCGAGGGAGCCGCCGGAGAGGTTGCGCGCCGTGCGCGAGACGATGTTCCCGCGGCGCGAGCGCGCGAGGGCGCTCCGCACGGTCGCGCCGAGGTTCGTGGTGACCCCGGCCTGGCGCGCCGCGAGGCGGTAGGTCCGGCCCTCCCAGCGCACGGTCACGGGGCGGCGCAGGTCGGTGACGTAGAGCCGCCGGAGCCGCGCCTTCGCCTGCCCGGCGGTGAGGCCCGAGACGTCGATCCCCGCCACCGTGACGCCCTTGCCGATCCGACCGGACTGCGAGGAGTCGTAGGCGTAGACCGCTCCCACGCCGCCGAGGACGACGACGAGGAGAACGGCGACCAGGAGGAAGACGCGATTGCGCATGAGGCGGATGAGTCTAGTGCCCCCGCAACGAGGTCTCTGACGTGCAATCGGGCTCTCAGCGGGAAGTCTCCAGGCGGGAGTCGATCGCCGCGAGAACCTCCGCCCGCTCGCGGTGGGCGGCCTCGTAGCGGCGCAGCTCCTCGAGGTCGGGGCGCCCCAGGGAGGGCAGGATTCCGATGAGCTCCCCGGCCTCGAGCTCGTCGTACGCGGCGGGTGCCTGACCGCCTGCGTCGTCCGCCGGCGGCCGCCGCGGGCGCCGCACGCTCGGCGAGCGGCGCAGGAACTCCTCCACCTCGCGCTCCCACACGTACCCCGAGTCCTGCCCGCGCGTGATCGTCGCGGTGCGCTGGTGGTGGCGCAGGTCGACGATCGCCTCGCGTGTCGTGTGGCGGTAGGCGAAGCCCGTGGCCTTGAAGCGGCGGTTGTCGAGCCCGCGCCCGAAGCGGAGCTGGCGGAGCATCTCGGGCGGAAGCCGTAGTCCCAGGCGGCGCAGGAGCCGCCCCGCCACGAGCTCCGTGCCCCATGGCGGCAGCAGCGGCAGCGCTCGCTTGCCGAGGAGGTCGACGACCTCCGAGAGCACGAGCACCCCGTCGGCGGCGACGTTGAACACGCCCGGGAGGTCCTCGCCGACGGCGTGCCCGAGCGCGGCGACGATGTCGTCCTCGTGGACGAACTGGTAGCGGGGGTCGAAGCCGAGGATGGTCGGCACGGCGGGGAGCCCGAGCAGGCGCATGTGCGCGGTGCGCAGGTCGGGCCCGATGCCGTTGGCGAAGCGCAGGACGGTGACGATCGCGTCCTGAGCCCGCGCCGCGAAGTCCGCGACGGCCCGCTCGGCCTCGAGGACGTCCTTCTCGATGGGCGCCCGCGCCGGGTGGGGGCGGCGCATGTCCTCGGTGAAGAAGGCGGGGTCGTCCTGCTCGCAGCCGTAGAAGTGCGCCGAGGACTTGAAGACGAACTTCCGCACCGGGGAATCGGCGCCCGAGCAGCCCGCGAGGATGTTCATCGTCCCCATGACGTTGTTCTCGTGGGCCCTGCGGGGGGGGGTGGCGGTGGAGTCGACCACGAGCCGGGTGTCGACCACCGTGTCGATCGCCGCCGCGTCGACGATCCGCCGGATGAGCGCGTGCCGGTTGGCGACCTGCACGAACTCCGTGCGCTCGAGCTCCACCGTCGGCACCCGGTCGTCCACGCCGATGACGACCTCCACCGCCGGGTCGGCCTCGATCGCCTGCGCGAGCCGCCCGCCCCAGAAGGTCGAGATGCCCGTGACGAGGACGCGGCGCGATGTCACGTCCAGACGCTCGTCCGCGAGCCGACCATGTCCACGAGGTTCTCCTGGATGAGGCCACGGATGTCGTGGGCGAGCTCCTGCACGAGGCCCTTGTCGCGCCACGGCTCCTCCCCCATCTCGTCGGTCTGGACCGGCGGCAGGAAGCGGATATGGAACTTCGCGGGCAGGTAGCCGAGCATCCCGGGGATCCCGAAGTGCGGGAAGGTCGGGGTCAGCGGGAAGTACAGCAGGCCGGTGAGCCGCTTGAGCAGGGTGAGCTGGGCGAACACCGGTGCGGCCTCCTCGGCTCCCACGACCGCGACGGGGACGATCGGCGCGCGGGCGCGCATGGCCGCCTCCACGAAGCCTCCGCGCCCGAAGCGCTGGACCCGGTAGCGGTCCTTCGTCAACTTCTCGGTCCCCTTGCGCCCCTCGGGGAACACGAGCACGAGCTGGCGCTCGTCCCACAGCAGCCGGTGGACGTTGGCGGGGTGCGCGGCCACCCCGCCGATCTTCTGGATGAACATGGAGAAGCCCGGGTAGCCCTTGAAGAAGTGCTCCACGGTGAGGTGCAGCGGGCGCGGACGGGGATGCTCCTCGCGGATCGCCTTGCCGATCATCGTCGCGTCGGGCGGTAGCGCGCCGGAGTGGTTGGACACGAGCAGGGCGCCGCCCTCGGCCGGGACGTTCTCGATGCCCTCGGTCTCGACCCGGAACCAGTAGCGGTAGAGGAAGTCGGCGAGGCTGCGGTCCAGGAAGCCCTCGACGCGCTCCGACCGGCCCCAGTCGGTGACCTGGCGCTCGGGCTCGACCCCGGGCAGCAGGTCCCGGTCGCTCTTCCGGGGGACGACGTCCCGCCCACCCCCCCGGGCCTCCGCGGGCGGCCACAGCGGCTCCTCGCCCTCGGACGCGCGCAGCGGCGTGCGCCGTCCGGCGCGCATGGCGTGTGCGCCGCCGTGCCGGCGAGGACCGGCGTGAGCGCCTCGCGCAGCGCGGCCCAGTCGGGCGCGCAGACGATCGCCTCGTCCTCGCAGAGCTCACGGTTCCAGGGGTGGGCGATCGTCGCCACGGTGATCCCCTCGGCCAGCGCCCGGTCGAGGTTCACCGGCGAGTCGTCGATGAGGACGTCCACCCCGATCTCCGCGCACCGCGACACCTTGTCGTAGGAGCAGTAGAGCTCCTCGTAGGGGAGGCCGATCGCGTCGAGCCAGCGTGCCGTCGCCGCGTGGCAGCCCGTGTCGCGGTGGGAGGTGATGTGGATGTGGTGGCCGGCCGCGTGCCACGCGCGGACCGTCTCCACCGCTCCGGGGTACGGGTCGCCCGCGAGGATGTTCTGCTCCGAATGCGTCTCGGACACGAGGGCCCGGACCTGCTCGGGGCGCAGCTCGGGGATCCCCCACGTGACCTGGTGCTCGTAGGGGAGCTCGACGCCGAAGCGCCGCCGGGCCGCGGCCGCGAAGCCGTCCCAGTAGTGAAAGAGGGTGGAGTCGATGTCGATGGCGACCTTCATGTCCGTTCTCCTGGCAATGTATCGGCGATGTACGGCCCCGAGGGACGGTCTCCATGGCTCGACGTGACGTGGTCGGAGCACCTCTCCTGGCTGCGGGGCGGAGACGCGGTGATGAACGTCTGCGAGCTTGGCGACGGGCGGCCGATCGTGTGGGTCCACGGCCTCGGGGGCGCGTGGCAGAACTGGCTCGAGCAGCTTCCGGTGTTCGGGCGCGACCACCGCTGCGTGGCCATGGACCTGCCGGGGTTCGGCTCCTCCCCGATGCCCGAGGAGGAGCTCTCCATCCCGGCCTACGGGCGGGCGGTGGCGGCGCTGCTCGACGCGCTGGGGATCGAGCGTGCGGTCGTGGTGGGCAACTCGATGGGCGGCTTCATCGCCACGGAGCTGGCGATCCAGTTCCCCGCGCGGGTGGAGAAGCTCGTGCTCGTCTCCGCGGCGGGGATCTCCTCGGAGTCACTGCACCGGCGGCCGTTGATCACGGGCGCGAAGCTTGCGCGCTACGGCGCCGCGTGGGTGGGGTCGAAGGCCGACTGGGTCGTCCGCCGGCCGCGCATGCGCCTCGCGTTCGCCGGCAGCGTGATGCTCCGGCCCGACAAGCTGCCGCCGGCGCTCGTCGAGGAGCAGGTCCGGGGCTCGGGCAAGCCGGGCTTCATCGACGCGTTCGACGCGCTCATGAGCTACCAGATCCGCGAGCGCATCGGAGAGATCCGCTGTCCGACGCTCATCGTCTGGGGCCGCCAGGACCGGCTTGTGCCCGTGAAGGACGCCGACGTGTTCGCGGAGCTCATCCCGGACGCGCGGAAGGTGATCTTCGAGCGGACGGGGCACGTCCCGCAGCTCGAGCGCCCGGCGAAGTTCAACGAGACGCTGCGGGAGTTCCTCGTCGACGCCGACCGCCCGCCCGAGCGGGTCTAGGAGGTGAGCGCGCCCTCGCTCGCCGAGCCGACGAGCTTGGCGTACTTGGCCAGCACCCCGGTCGGTGAGCCGCCGTCGTCGGCGGGAGGAGGCGTGTAGGCCGCGACCCGGGCGCGGATCTCCTCGGGGGCGAGCGCGACGTCGAGGCGGCGCTCGTCCACGTCGATGGTGACCGTGTCCCCGGTCTGCACCGCGGCGATGGGGCCGCCGCGTGCCGCCTCGGGGGCGACGTGGGCGGCCATGAAGCCGTGGGTGGCGCCCGAGAAGCGCCCGTCCGTGAGCAACGCGACGTGCTCGCCGAGACCGGCGCCGTTGATCGCGGCGGTGACCGCGAGCATCTCGCGCATCCCGGGCCCGCCGGCCGGGCCCTCGTTGCGGATGACGACGACGTCGCCGCGCTCGATCCGACCGTGCACCGCGGCGTCCATGGCGTCCTCCTCGGACTCGAAGACGCGCGCGGGCCCCTCGTGGCGGCGGCGCTCGTGGCCGGCGAGCTTGACCACGCAGCCCTCCGGGGCGATGTTGCCCTTGAGGATCGCCAGCCCGCCCGTGGGCTTGACGGGGTCGTCGAGCGGACGGACTACGCGCTGGCCTTCGGTCTCGGTGGCGTGCGCCGCGACCTCGCCGGCGGTCGTGCCGTCGACGTTGGGCGTGTCGGGGTGGAGTCGCCCCGCCTCGTGGAGGCGCCGCATGACGAGCGGCACGCCCCCGGCCTCGTAGAGGTCCCGCGCGTTGTAGGCGCCGCCGGGCTTGAGGTCGCAGAGCAGCGGGGTCTGCTCGGAGATCCGGTCGAAGTCGTCGATGGAGAGATCCACCCCCGCCTCGCGGGCCACGGCGAGAAGGTGCAGCACCCCGTTGGTCGAGCCCCCCGAGGTGGCGATCGCCGCGATGGCGTTCTCCAGGGACTCGCGCGTGATGATCTGGCGGGGCGTGAGGCCGCGGCGCAGCACGTCCATGACGAGGCGGCCGGCACTTTCAGCGACCTCGCCCCGCCGGCCGTCGACGGCCGGGACCATGGACGAGCCCGCCGGCGAGATGCCCATGACCTCGAAGGCCTCGGCCATCGTGTTCGCGGTGAACTGCCCGCCGCACGCGCCCGGGCCCGGGCTCGCGGCGCTCTCGATCTCGGCGAGCTCCGCGTCGGTGATCCTGCCGGCCGCGTGGGCACCGACCGCCTCGAAGACGTCGAGGATCGTGATGTCGCGCCCGTGGTGGTGGCCGGGCAGGATCGAGCCGCCGTAGAGCATCACCGACGGGACGTCGAGGCGGGCCAGGGCCATGACGGTGCCGGGGATGGTCTTGTCGCAGCCCGAGAGGGCGATGACCCCGTCGAAGAGATGGCCGCGCGCGACGAGCTCGATCGAGTCGGCGATGACCTCCCGGGAGACGAGGCTCGTGCGCATCCCGCTGGTGCCCATGGTGATCCCGTCGGAGATCGCGACCGTGTTGAGCTCCATGGGGGTGCCCCCGGCCTGGCGGATCCCCTCCTTCACACGCGCGGCGAGCGCGCGGAGGTGGAAGTTGCATGGCATGGTCTCGATCCACGTCGAGGCGACGCCGATGATCGGCTTGGCCATCTCCTCCTCGCCGAAGCCGATCGCCTTGAGGTAGGAGCGTGCCGCGGCGCGCTCGGGCCCCTCGGTGAGGGCGCGCGAGCGGTGCTTGGGATCCATCAGTATCCCGAAGCGGAAGTTCGCGGCACTAACTCGCGGGCTGGCGCTCGGCGCGCTTGGCCCAGTCACGCTCCCACTGGCGCAGGCGCCAGAGGTCGCGCTGGATCTGGCGGGGGTCGACCTGCCGGCCGGGAAGGTGCATGTTCGCCTCGGAGACCACACGGCGCTCGTCGCCCGTCAGGGCCATCCACTTCGCGAGGACGTCGTCGGAGTCGGGCAGGCGGGGCGAGCCGTAGGGGCGGGTCTCGTCGGGGAACTCGACGCAGTACTCGTTGAGCAGGCGGTCGGTCTGCGGGAGGTAGGCGATGATCGGACGGTGCGGGTAGACGAGGTAGGCGTACGCCGCCCCGCCCATGTCCCGCCCTCCGGGCCCGTCGGTTTGGCTCCCCCACACGCGGAGAAACCCGAGGTCGCGGTACATCGCCCACTCCTCGTCGTTCACGCAGGAGCGCAGCAGCAGCCGCGCGCGCTGCTCGGCGCGACGCTCACGTCCCGGGTCGTAGCCCGCGACCACCGCCTCGTCGGAATCGGCCCCGGAACCGGACCCACCCACCCATGCCCGCCGCGCACGCCGGCGCGCGAGGTACTCGTCGATCTTCGGGAGGAGGACCTCGGCGAGGAGGGCGAGGACGACGATCGCGGCGGTGCAGAGGGCGAGCAGCACTACCGGCCGCCGGCGGCGCGTGGGAAGAAGATCACACGGTCGGCGTCGCGCGGGATCTCGTCGAAGTCGCGGACCATCTCGGCCCGGCGCCGGCCGGCGGTCGGAGCCGGGACGGGAACGGCAGCCCACATGCCGGCGTCGAGCTGGCGCCGGAACTCGTCGACCAGCGCCTGCTCCTCCTCGGCACGCCGCAGGTCCCCCTCGGCGATGAGCACCTCGCCGTGGCCGGGGGTCATGCGGAGGAAGCGCACGGCGGCGATCATAGCCGAGGGCGGGCTGCCGATCGCGCCCTCTCGAGCACACCGAGGGCGTCCACGGGGCCCGATCCCGCTCCGAGCTCCCGCAGTCCGCGGCGGACGGCCTCGGCGGCCACGGCCTTGGCCGCGCGAGCGGCCTGCAAAGGCGGGTATCCGCGGGCGAGGTGGGCGGCGAGCGCGGAGGAGTGCGTGCATCCTGAGCCGTGCGCCGCGTCCCCGGGGTGGCGCTCGCCGGCGATGAGCTCGAGCCGGTCGCCGTCCCAGAAGACGTCCTCGGCCTCTTCGCGGTGGCCGCCGGTGAGGACGACGACGCCGGGGCCGAGGTCGCGGATAGCCCGGACGAGGTCCTCCGGGTCGTCGCGCACCCCCGTCCCCGCGAGCACCCGGGCCTCCGCCACGTTCGGGGTGACCACGGTGGCCAGCGGGAGGATGCGCTCCACGAGCGCCCGGCGCGCGGCGGCGTCGAGGAGCACCGCTCCGGACTCGGCGACCATCACCGGATCGACCACGACGGGGATCGGCTCCGCGCCCACTCGGAGCTCCTCCAGAGCCCGGGCCACCGTGTGGACCGTCGGGGCATCGCCGAGCATCCCCACCTTCACCGCGTCGACGCCGAGGTCCGAGGCCACGGCCCGGACCTGCGCGAGGATGAACTCGCCCGGGACGGGATGGACCCCGTCCACGCCCAGCGTGTTCTGGGCGGTGAGCGCGGTCAGCGCCGTCGCCCCGTGGACGCCGCAGGCCGCGAACGCCTTGAGGTCGGCCTGGATCCCGGCGCCGCCCCCGGAGTCCGAGCCGGCGACCGAGAGCACCACGGGCGGGGCCATGGCGGCAGGCTAGGCCCCTAGAACGCCCCCTCGAGATGCTCGAGGCGCAGGAGGCGCCCCTGGCCGTCGAGGATGATGCCGATCGCGTCGAAGCGCAGCTCGGCCGACCAGGGACGGTCCGTCGTCTGGACGAGCCACTGCGTCGCCATGCGGCGGACCTGCTTCTGCTTGTGCGGATCGAGCGCCTCGAACGGACGCCCGTTCTCCCCCCGGCGGGTCTTCACCTCCGCGAAGACGAGCACCCTCCCATCGCAGGCGATGATGTCGAGCTCGCCGTAGCGCGTCCGCGCGTTGCGCTCCACGAGCGCGAACCCGAGCCGCTCGAGGTGCTCGGCCGCGAGTCGCTCGCCGAGGCGCCCCGCCGCGTGTCGGGGGTCGTCGCTGGAGACCATGACCGGGAGCCTGCCGGGCGCCGGTGCGCCTGTCCCGCGCGCTTCGTGCCGGTTCGGCGCCACCTTCGTGCCGGGTCCGCGCGGGCGCACGGTCGGGGCCCGGTTCGCCACCGATCCGTACCGGATCGGTGCCGGATGACCCCGTCGAGGCCCGCTGCCCACCGCCTCGCGAGAGGGTGGCGGCGTGCTCGCCCGGGTCATCACCTTCGCGCTCGACGGCTTCGACGCCCGCCAGGTCTGGGTGGAGGTGGACGTCCGCGCGGGGCTGCCCGCGTTCAACGTCGTGGGGCTCGGGGACAAAGCGGTCCGGGAGGCGCGGGAGCGGGTCCACGCGGCGATCCTCAACCAGGGCTTCGCGTTCCCCCAGAAGCGCATCACCGCGAACCTCGCGCCGGCCTACCTGCGCAAGACGGGGCCGAGCTTCGACCTCCCGCTCGCGCTCGGGGTCCTCGCGGCCTCTGAGCAGCTCCCGCGTGAACGGCTCGACTCCGTCGCGGTGTTCGGCGAGCTCTCACTCTCCGGTGACGTGCGTCCCGCGCGGGGAACCCTCGCGGTGGCCGAGGGCGCCCGGCGCGAGGGGGTCGAGATCCTCGTCCTGGCCCGCGAGCGCGCGGACGAGGCCGCGCTCGTCGACGGGCTCGTCGTGGGCGCGGTGACGACGCTGCGCGAGGCGGTGGAGGGGCTGCGCGAGGGGGCGCTGCCGCCGCCCCCCGCCATTCCGGTGGTGCCGCGCGATTCCGCGGAGGAGCCCGACCTCGCCGACGTGGAGGGCCAGCCCTTCGCGGTCCACGCGCTGACCGTGGCAGCGGCGGGCGGCCACAACCTGCTCATGCAGGGGCCGCCCGGCACCGGGAAGACCATGCTCGCCCGCCGCTTGCCGGGGATCCTCCCGCCGCTGACCAACTCAGAGGCGCTGGAGGTCACCCGGGTGCACTCCGTGGCCGGCCTGCGGCGCGGGCCCGGGCTGGTGACGGTGCGGCCCTTCCGCGCGCCGCACCACGGCACGTCGCCCTCGGGACTCGTGGGTGGAGGGTCCGCACCCGAGCCCGGCGAGGCGTCGCTCGCCCACCACGGGGTGCTGTTCCTCGACGAGCTCGCCGAGTTCCCGCGGCCGTCGCTCGAGGCGCTGCGCCAACCGCTCGAGGACGGGCACATCACCGTCGTCCGGGGACAACATGCCGTGCGGTTCCCGACGCGCTTCCAGCTCGTGGCGGCGACGAACCCGTGTCTGTGCGGCGCGGCGGGAACTCCGCGATGCCGGTGCACCGAGGCCGACCACCTGCGCTACCGCCGGCGGCTGAGCGGGCCGCTACTCGACCGGATCGACCTCGTGGTGACCGTGGACCGCCCGGTGCTCGGGACGGGGTTGTCCCGGGCGAGCTCCTCCGAGATCCGGGAGCGGGTGCTCGCCGCGCGTGAGCGTCAGGAGCGCCGCTCCGCGCGCACGGGCGCGAGTGCGAACGCGCGGCTCGAGCTCCGGGTCCTGCGCCGCGAGGTCGGAGTGAGCGACGAGGCCGAGGACGCGCTCTCGCGGGCCTACGCGCTCGGGAAGGTGACGGCCCGGGGGCGCCACCGGGTCCTGCGGGTCGCCCTCACCCTGGCCGACCTCGGGGGCCGGGACGGCATCGACCTGCCCGACGTCACGCAGGCGCTGGCCTTCCGCGGCTGGGCGCCCGCCGAGGGGATGGCGGCGTGAGCTCGGCCTGTGACGCCTGCCTGCGGCGGACGTGGCTGCTCGCCCGCCTCGGGGGACACCTGGAGCGGGCGCGCGAGCAGGGGCGGCGGCTGCCGGTCGTGCTCGCGCTGAGCAACGACGAGCTGCTCGCCGCCCTCGGCGGAGAGGAGCGCGGGAGGATCGCGGCGGAGCTGGGGCGCGTCGTGCCCGACCGCGCGCGGGAGGCGTCGGCGGGCGCCGGGCTGGCGTCGCTCTGTCGCTGTGACGGGCGCTACCCCGCGCAGCTGCTCGACGCTCCCGACGCCCCGGCCGTCCTCCACGTCGCCGGACCGCTCGACCGGTTCCTCGCGCTCGTGGCCGCCCCGGCGGTGGCGATCGTGGGGACGCGGCGGGCCTCACCGTACGGGCTCGAGGTCGCCGGGTCGCTCGCCCGGGGGCTCGCGGTCGCCGGGGTGACCGTGGTCTCGGGCATGGCCATGGGGATCGACTCGGCCGCCCACGAGGGGACGCTCGGCGCCGACGGCGGGACCTTGGCCGTTTTGGCGGGCAGCGCGGATCAGGCCTATCCGCGCTCGGCGCGCGGGCTGCACCGGCGGCTCGTCGAGCACGCGGCCGTGGTCTCGGAGCTGCCCCCCGGCGTCCTTCCCCGCCGGTGGATGTTCCCCGCGCGCAACCGGCTCATCGCCGGGCTGAGCTCGGTGACCGTGGTCGTGGAGGGCGGGAAGCGCTCGGGCTCGCTCATCACCGCGGGGATCGCCGAGGATCTCGGGCGTGACGTGGCCGCGGTGCCCGGCCGGATCACGTCCCCGATGGCGACCGGTCCGCACGCGCTGCTGGCCGACGGCGCGCATCTCGTCCGGGACGCGACCGACATCCTCGACCTGCTGCACCTGCCGCCGCAACGCGTAGCGCCGCGCCCGGTTCCCGAGGAGCTGCGGCCGCTGCTCGACGCGGTCGCCCACGGGGCCGACACCGTGACGGCGTTGGCGCTGGGAGGCTTGGAGGTGGGCGGCGCGCTGGCCGGATTGACCGAGCTGGAGCTGCGGGGGCTCCTCCGCGCCGCACCGGGCGGCCGCTACGAGGTGGTTCCGGGGTGATTCAGCCCGCCCCGAGCCCGAGCTGCTCGTACGCGATCGACGCGAACGACCTCCGGTGCAACGGCGAGACGCCGAGGCGTTCGATGGCGGCGCGGTGCTCCGGCGTCGAGTAGCCCACGTGGAGCGCGAAGTCCCACCCCGGGTGCAGGGCGTCGGCGCGGCGCATGTAGCGGTCGCGGGTGACCTTGGCGAGCACGGACGCCGCCGCGATCGACGCCGAGGTCCGGTCCCCGCCGACCACCGCCCGGTGCTCGAAGCCGAGATCGCCGAGCCGGAACCCGTCGGACAGCAGCAGCGCTCCCGGACGGGCCACCCGGCGCAGGGCGTCCCGGAGTGCGGCGAGGTTCGTGCGGTGCAGTCCGGACTCGTCGATCCGGCGCGCGCAGCGCGAGACGATCGCCACCCGCGCGGCGAGCCGGAGGATCACCGGGTAGAGCTCCTCGCGCCCGGCCTCCGTCTGCTGCTTGGAGTCGTTGAGCATCCCGAGCGCGCGGACCTCCCGCGGCCCCATCCGCTCGTAGTCGAAGAGCACGGCGGCGGCGACCAGCGGCCCGGCGAGGCTGCCCCGCCCGGCCTCATCCGCGCCCGCGACCCAGCGCCGCTCCAGCCGCCGGTCCCACTGGACGAGGCGACGGCCCGGGCGGGCGCGGGCGGGCGGGGTTCCCTTCCTAGAAGATCCCGATCCGGTCCGGCGGCCAGTACGTGGCGAAGGCGCCGCCGATGATCCAGTCCTCGGGGACCGGCCCCCAGTAGCGGCTGTCGGCGGAGTCTCCACGGTTGTCGCCCATCATGAAGTAGTGACCGGGTGGAACCCTGATCGCCGTGCGGAAATTGCAGTCTCCGGGGGCACACGGCCGGATATAGGGGTCCTTCTCCCGCTTGCCGTTGACGATCGCGTGGCCGTTGACGATCGCGATGGTGTCGCCTGGCCCGGCGACCATCCGCTTGATGAAGTTGTCGTTCGCGCGCTTGCGCGTCGGCCGGTCACAGGGCCGGTCCGTGCCGTCGCCGGCGTTGGGGTCGCCACAGCGCCCCGAGCCCGCGGCGCCCCCGATGTCCTCGGCGCCCTGCGGCGGATGGAACACGACGATGTCCCCCACGCTCGGGGACCCGAAGTGGGTGCCGATCCGGTTCACGAGCACGCGCTGGCCAATGCTCAGCGTGGGGATCATCGACCCGGTGGGGATCTTGTAGGGCTTGACGAGGAACGCCTGGATGAGCAGCGCCAGCCCCAGCGCGGTGGCCACGATGACCACGAGTTCGACGAGCGAGCCCGCCGGCGACTTGGCCTTCGGGCTCACCGCGGGGTGGGACGGCTAAGCATCCGCCGGGGAGGCGTCGGCCTCCGCGTGACCCTCGGCGAGCGGGCCACCGTCCCCGGCATCCGCTCGGGGCTCCTTGGCGGCGGCGTCCGCGGGCAGGTCGCCGTCCGTGGGGCCTTGCTCGGTGTGAGGCGGCGCCGCCGGGTGCAGCAGCTCCCGCTCCACCACGGCCTCTGCGCCGGTGAAGCGGCGCTCGCGCACGCGCGCCCGCTTGCCCACGCGCCCGCGCAGGTAGTAGAGCTTCGCGCGGCGCACGTCGCCGCGGGCGGCGATCTCGATCCGCTCGATCTTCGGCGAGTGCACGGGGAACGTGCGTTCCACACCGACCCCGAAGGACTGCTTGCGGACCGTGAAGGTCTCGCGCGCCCCGTGCCCCTGGCGCTTGATGACCACGCCCTCGAAGACCTGCACGCGCCGGCGCGTGCCCTCGATGACCTGGAAGTGCACCCGGAGGCGGTCGCCGGCCCGGAACTCGGGCACCCGGCGCAGCTGGGCGCGCTCGATGGAGTCGATGACGGAGCTCATGCGGAGGGGGGCGGTGCCTCGCGCCCGGAGCGGCCATGGTACCGAAGCCCCGCCCGCGCCCGGCTCTCCGCCAGCCGCCATTCCCGGATGCGCGCGTGGTGCCCGGAGAGCAGCACCTCCGGGACGCTCCAGCCCCGCCACTCGGCCGGGCGCGTGTAGTGCGGGTACTCGGGCCCGCCCTCCAGCGCCGCCGAGAACGACTCCTCCCCCGCCGAGTCCGCATGCCCCAGCGCGCCCGGCAGCTTGCGCAGGACGGCGTCGCAGACCACCATCGCGGCGAGCTCCCCGCCCGCCAGCACGTAGGGCCCGATGGAGAGCACGTCGGAGCAGAAGTGCTCGACGATGCGCTCGTCGAGACCCTCGTAGCGCCCGCAGAGCAGCGTGATGTCCTCCTCCGCGGCGAGCTCGTCGACCCAGGCGTCGTCGAGCGCCCGACCCGAGGGCGCCAGCGCGATGACCCGGCGCCGGGAGCGCAGCCCGACCGGATCGCACCCGTAGCGCTCGCGCAGAGCGGCCTCCATCACGTCGACCCGCAGGACCATCCCCGCCCCGCCGCCGAACGGGGTGTCGTCCACCTGCCGCCCCGAGAGCGTGGAGGACGCCCGCAGGTCGACGGCCTCGAGCGAGTGCCCCGCCGCCAGCGCGTTGGCGACGTGGCGCTGGCCGGAGAACCACCCAAACCAGTCGGGGAAGAGCGTGACCACGTCGATCCGCACCCTCAGTCCGCTCCCAGGAAGCGGAGGTCCACGTCGACCACCCCACGCTCGAGGTCCACGGAGCGCACCGCGTCGCGCACGAGCGGCACGAGCAGGTCGCCCACCTCGAGCACCTCACAGGAGGGCAGCGCCCGCAGGGCGTCCACCCGGCCCACCTCGCGCTCGCCGTCGACCACCCGCAGCCCCACGAGGTCCGTCGCCCACCACTCGTCCTCCCCGAGCGCCGGGGCCTCGACGCGCGCGACCCGGAGCTCGACGCCGCCCAGCGCCGCCGCCGCTCCCCGGTCGACGCAATCCTCCAACCGCACCAGGGGCCGGTCCTCGGTCCCCGCGCGGCGCACGATCTCCCGGGCCGTTCCGTCGACCATGACCACCCGACCGCGTCCGAGCAGCGCCGGTACGGGCTCGAGCACATAGAAGGAGCCGTCGAGGCCGTGCGGCCGGCCGACCCGTCCCGCGACGACCTCGGACTGGGCGGGCACGGCTTCGCTTCAGTCGACGATGTCGACGAGCACGCGCTTGCGCTCGCGCACCGCGGCGGCCTTGAGCACCGTGCGCAGGGCGTTCGCCGTCCGGCCACCCCGCCCGATCACCTGGCCGTAGTCCTCATCGGCGACCGACAGCTCGAGCACCACCGTCCCGTCGTCCTCCTCGAAGGACTCGACCTTCACCGCGTCGGGCTCGGCGACGAGCGACCTCACGAGATCCTCGAGGAGCTCCTTCAGGACGCGATGCCCTGGATCTTGAGGAGCTTGCGGACCGGCTCGGAGGGCTGGGCGCCCTTCCCGAGCCACGCGCGCACGCGCCCCTCGTCCAGGACGATCGTGGAGGGCTGGGTCTGGGCGTTGTAGTGCCCCACGATCTCGAGCACGCGACCGTCGCGCTTGGAGCGCGAATCGGTCGCCACCACGCGCCACACGGGGTTCTTGCGCCCGCCGACACGGGTGAGCCTGAGTCGCACCGCCATATCGCGGTGGAGATTACCGCCCGCCGGCCTGGCGCATGAGCGCGCCGAGGTCGGGCATCTTGCCCGAGGACATCTGGCGCATGATCTTGCGCATCTGCTCGAACTGCTTGATGAGCGCCTTGACGGCCGGCACGTTCGTGCCCGAGCCCTGCGCGATCCGCGCCCGCCGCGAGCCCTTGATGAGGTCGGGCCGGCGGCGCTCCTCGGGGGTCATGGAGAGGATGATCGCCTGCACCCGGTCGAACTCCCGCTCGTCGAGCTTCACGCCCTTGAGCTGGGCGCCCATGCCGGGGATCATCCCCAGCAGGTTCTGGAGTGGGCCCATCTTCCGGATCTGGCGGAGCTGGTCGAGGAAGTCCCCGAGGTCGAACTCCGCCCGGCGCATCTTGCGCTCGAGCTCCTTGGCGCGGTCCTCGTCGAAGGTCTGCTCCGCCTTCTCGATGAGCGACATCACGTCGCCCATCCCGAGGATGCGCTGGGACATCCGGTCGGGGTGGAAGCGCTCGAACTGGTCGAGCTTCTCGCCGGTGGAGGCGAAGAGGATCGGCTTGCCGGTGACCGCCTTCACCGACAGCGCGGCGCCGCCGCGGGCGTCGCCGTCGAGCTTCGTCATGACCACCCCGTCGAAGGGCACGGCCGCGGCGAACTGCTCGGCGACGTTCACGGCGTCCTGACCGGTCATGGCGTCGACCACGAGCAGGACGTCGTGGGGCTTCGTGACGTCCCGGATGGCTTTCAGCTCTCCCATGAGCGACTCGTCGACGTGCAGGCGGCCGGCGGTGTCGACGATGAGGACGTCCTTGCCGTCCTGGCGGGCCCGCTCCAGCGCCCACTCGGCGATGTCGACGGGGTCGGCGTCCGTCCCCTGCTCGTAGACCGTCGCACCCACCTGCCCGCCGACGGTGACGAGCTGGTCGACGGCGGCGGGGCGGTAGACGTCGCACGCCGCCACCGCGACCGAGGAGCCATGCTCGGAGTTCAGGTACCGGGCGAGCTTGGCGACGGCGGTCGTCTTGCCCGAGCCCTGGAGCCCGGCCATGAGGATCACCGTGGGCGGCCGGGGCGAGAAGGTCACCGTCCGGGCGGCGCCGCCCATGAGCGCGGTGAGCTCCTCGGAGACGATCTTGACGACCTGCTGACCCGGGTTGAGCTGGCCGAGCACGTCGGCGCCGAGCGCCCGCTCCTTGACGCCCTTCGTGAAGGAGCGCACGACCTTGAAGTTCACGTCGGCCTCGAGCAGCGCGAGGCGGATGTCGCGCATCGCGGCGTCGATGTCCGCCTCGGTCAGCGTCCCGCGCGCACGGACGTCCGAGAGGGTGGCCTGGAGCTTCTCGCCGAGAGAGTCGAACATCTATGCGGGCAAGGCGCCGCCCGCCCCCGGCGTCGTCGCCTCGCTGGCGGCCTGCGCGGCATCCCGCGCCGCCCGCTCGGCCTCGGCCAGCGCGGCGGCCGACGCCGCCTCGTCGCCCTCGAGCGGGGGTGGCGGCGGCGGCGGTGAGTCGTGGCGCGTGCGGCCGGTCGCGAGGCCGCCGAACGTGGACGAGAGGTTCCCGAGCGCCTGGGAGAACTCGCTCGGGATGATGAAGACCTTGCTGGCCGGGCCCTGGGCGAGCTGCGGGAGCATCTGGAGGTACTGGTAGCTCAGCAGCTCGGGGTCGGGCTGGCCGGCGTGGATCGCGCCGAAGACGGTCTGGATCGCCTTGGCCTCGCCCTCGGAGCGCAGGATCGCCGCCTGCTTTGAGCCCTCCGCGGTGAGGACCGCGGCCTGCTTCTGCCCCTCGGCGGTGAGGATGGAGGCCTGCTTGCCACCCTCCGCGGTGAGGATCTGCGCACGGCGGTCGCGCTCGGCGCGCATCTGCTTCTCCATCGCCTCCTGGATGGAGCCGGGCGGATCGACGGACTTCAGCTCGACGCGGTTGACGCGGATGCCCCACTTGCTCGTGGCCTCGTCGAGCACGGCGCGCAGCTGGCCGTTCACGGTGTCGCGCGAGGTCAGGGTCTGCTCGAGCGTCATGCCGCCGATGACGTTGCGCAGCGTGGTGACCGTGAGCTGCTCGATGGCCTGGAGCGGGTTGGCGACCTCGTAGGTCGCGGACTTCGCGTCCGTGACCGTGAAGTAGATGACCGTGTCGATCTGGACCACGAGGTTGTCCTCGGTGATCACGGGCTGCGGGGGGAAGGAGACGACCTGCTCGCGCAGGTCGATGAGCGGCCGCAGCCGGTCGATGAAGGGGACGATGATCGTCAGCCCCGCGTCGAGCGTGCGCGAGTAGCGACCGAGCCGCTCCACCACGCCGGCCCGGGCCTGGGGGACGATCCGCACCGTCCGCGCGGCGACGAACAGCGCGAACGCGGCGAGGACGATGAGGACGATGAGACCTGCGGACATTGTCTTCTCCTAGGTAACGAGAGCCATGGCGCCCTGGATCTCCACGACCTGGACCTGCGCCCCCTGGGCGAACTCCTCGCCCTCGTAGGCCTTGGCGGTCCACACTTCGCCGTCGATCTTCACAGACCCGAGCCCTTCGGGCCCGCCGATCGCCTCGACCACGAGCGCCGGGCGCCCCACGAGCGCCGCCGCGCCCGTCCTCAGCCGGGGTGGTGTGCGCAGGTGGGCGCGCGCGATGGGTCGCACGACGCCGAGGACCACGGCCGAGACCGCGATGAACAGGATCCACGGGAGCAGCGACCCCGCGCCCACGGCGGCGGCGACGGCCGCGACCAGCGCACCGACCGAGAACGGCCCGATCCAGAGCGAGACCGTGAGCATCTCCCCCACGGCGAGCACCACGGCGGCGATGACCCAGAGGACCCAGGGATCCATGTACGGGCAGAGGCTACTCCGGCGCCATCAGAGCCCGCGCGAAGTCGTCGGGATCGAAGGGGCGCAGGTCCTCGAGCGCCTCGCCGATCCCGATGAGCTTGACGGGGATGCCGACGTCCCGGGCGATCGCCAGGGCGATCCCGCCCTTCGCGGTCCCATCGAGCTTGGTCAGGACGATCCCGTCGACCTTCACGGCCTCCGCGAAGAGCTGGGCCTGGCGCACCCCGTTCTGGCCTGTCGTGGCGTCGATCGTGAGGAGGGTCTCGTGCGGCGCGTCGGGCAGCAGCTTCCCGATCACCCGGCGCACCTTGGTGAGCTCGGCCATGAGGTCGTCCTGGGTGTGCAGGCGCCCGGCGGTGTCGACGATGACGACGTCGGCCCGCTCCCGGACACCGGTCGCGACCGCGTCGTAGGCCACGGACCCCGGATCGGCGCCGGGCGCGCCCGCCACGAAGATCGCTCCCGCGCGCTCGGCCCAGCGCTCGAGCTGCTCGACGGCGGCGGCGCGGTAGGTGTCGGCGGCCCCGAGGACGACGGTGCGACCGAGCTCGTGGCGCAGGTGGTGGGCGAGCTTGCCGACGCTCGTGGTCTTGCCCGTCCCGTTGACCCCGACCACGAGCAGGACGGTGGGGGTCGGGCGCAGGTCGATCCGCCCGTTCCCCGTGCGGGCGATGCCGGCCAGGAGCTCCTCGAGGCGCCGGGTGAGCGCCTCCCCGCCCGCGACCTCGCCCGACCCGGCCTCGCGCTCGAGGGTCTCCACGACCTCCGCCGTCGTCCGCGCACCCACGTCGGCGAAGATCAGCGCCTCCTCGAGGCGCTCCCACGTCTCCTCGTCGAGGTCACCCTCGAAGAGCGTGGCCTGGACCTCGGCGGCGAGGGCCTGGCGGGTCTTGCGCATGTTCGTACGCAGCCGGCGGAAGAAGCCGCGGCGCTCCTCCGATCCGGTCCCACTCCCCGCCCCGCCCTCCTCCGACGCGGAGGCGTCGTCGGTGACGAAGAGCTCGCGCCAATCCGAGGCCATGGATCGCAGCCTAGGTCAGGCGGCCGCGCGGGTCTCGGGCTCGAGGCGGCGGGAGACCACCTTGGAGACCCCGTCGTCGCCCATGGAGACGCCGTAGAGGACGTCGGCGGCCTCCATCGTGCGCTTCTGGTGGGTGACGACGATGAACTGCGCCCGGTCGCCGAAGCGGCGCAGGAGCTCGAGGAAGCGGGTGATGTTCGGGTCGTCGAGCGCGGCCTCGACCTCGTCGAGGATGTAGAAGGGGCACGGCCGGGCGAGGAAGACGGCGAACAAAAAGGCGAGGGCGGTGAGCGACTTCTCTCCGCCCGAGAGCAGCGAGAGGCGCTTCGTGGCCTTCCCCGCGGGGGTGATCTCGATCTCCACCCCGAGCTCGGGGGCGTCGGCGGCGTCCTCGGCGTCGTCGTCCTCCTCAGGGCGTTCGCCGCCGAGCACCGGCCGCGGGCTCAGATCCTCCGCGACCAGGCGCAGGGCGCCACGTCCGCCCGGAAAGAGGTGCCCGACGACCTCCTCGAAGTTCTTCGCCGCGGCGGCGAAGGTCTCCGCGAACGTCTCGCGGATCTGCGTGTCGGTGTCACGGAGGAGATCGCCGAGCTCGCGCAGGGCGGCCTCGAGGTCCTCGCGCTGGGCCTCGAGCTCCTCCACGTGGGCGACGGCCTCGGCGTACTCGTCCTGGGCGAGGGGATTGACGGGGCCGAGCAGCTCGCGGCGGCGGGCCAGGCGCTCGAGGCGCTGGAGGAGGGTGGTGCGCTCGGCGGCGTCGAGGGGCTCGGGGGGATCGGATCCCACCCACGCCTGGTCCAGTCGACCGGCCAGCTCGGCGAGCGCCCGGGCCGCGTCGGCGTGCGCGTCCCGGGCGCGCTGGGCGGCGACCTCGGCGCGGGTGACCTCCTCGGTGCGCGCGCGCAGGCGGGTCTGGACGCCGGCCTCCTCCTGGGCGCAGGCGCGCAGGTCGGCGGCCAGGGCGTCGCCC
>JBBSGJ010000004.1:0-35440 GCA_038254195.1 Solirubrobacterales bacterium | reverse complement strand
TGGAAGCCGTAGGTCAGCCCCGAGGTGTGCGTGAGCAGGTGCCACATCCGCACGGGCTCCACGAGCGGGTCGAGGACGGGCTGGACCGCGGTCCCGCCCCGCCACACGCGGGCCTCGGCGAACTCTCCGAGGAACCGCGCCACAGGGTCCTTGAGCTCGAAGGCCCCCTCCTCGTAGAGCATCATCGCCGCCACCGAGGTGATCGGCTTCGTCATGGAGTAGATCCGCCAGACGGTGTCCGGCGCCACCGCGCGGCCCGCCTCCACGTCCGCGTACCCGGCCGAGCCCACATGGACGATCCGGCCCTCGCGGCCGATCACCAGCAGCCAGCCTCCGAGCCGGCCGTCCTCCACGTACCGCGCGAAGTGGGAGTCGATCCGGCCGAGACGCGCGCCATCGAAGCCCGCCTCCTCGGGGGAGAGCTCCGGGGAGAGGGCGGTCGCTACTTCCGCGCCGCGAGGCGGCGGAACAGCGCCGGCTCGCGCTCCTCGGTGACGAGGATGCCATCGAGCTGGACGGCGGTGATCCACGGCAGCCACGAGCGCTGGTTGCCCGACCCCCGCGGCGTGCCCATGGTCCAGGCCTCCTGCTGCCAGCCCGGCCCGGCGAGGTCGAAGATGCGACCGGGGCGGGCGAGCATCGCCTTCGTGTCGTGCAGCAGGATGCGCGCGACGTCGAACCAGTGCTGGTCGTGCGTGTACCGGTAGAGGCTGGTGAAGCTCGCCACGTCGGTGGCCGAGTACTCGTCGACGTAGGCGTTGCCCGTCGTGATGCTCTGCACGCCGACCGTGGGGACGCCCGGCTTCCAGGCGAGGTCCTGGGCGGCCACGCCGGCGGGCATGGGGACGTTCCAGGCCCAGATCCAGGACTCGAGGAAGGAGGCGGCCGTCTGGGCGCGGTCGAGCCACTTCCGCTCGCGGGTCGCCCGGTAGAGCGCGAGGTAGGAGCTCAGGGCGATGGAGCCGCTCTCCTTGTCGACCACGGGGCCGTAGGTCCCCGGCGCGTCGCTCGTGCTCCCGGCGAAGGAGCCCATCCTCACCGCGAGCCGCCAGTGCGCCTCGCCGGCGCGCCGCGCGGCGGCCGCGTAGCGCGGATCGCCCGTGGCCTGGGTCAGCTCCAGCAGGAGCTCGACGGGCTGGTCGCTCGTGACCGGCGAGGGGTCCGAGACCTCCTCCGTCCCCGCGCGGAAGGAGCGCGGGAACGTGCCGTCGGGGTTCTGGTGGCGCAGGAAGAACTCCCCGAGCTCACGCGCCCAGGCGATCCAGCCGTCCGGGCCCTGGGGCGGACGGCCCAGCCGGGCGGCGACCACCGCGGGCGTGTCCGGGGTGGTGATGCCGGTGAGGTGGGCGCGCTTGGCCAGAACCCCGGCCCGCAGGGCCATCGTCACTCCGTCGGTGAGCGCCCGGACGTGGACGACGCCGCCGCGCGGGTAGAACGCCGGCCTGCCGTCGCCCAGCTCGAAGCCCTCGCTGAGGGGCGGGGACATCGGCAGCAGCGTGAAGGAGTCGAGGATCTGCCCCGCGAGCTGGCGCTCCCGTGCCGCCTGCGGCCCGGGGTGCTTCACGGAGTCCAGCAGCAGGAGGTGGGCGAGCTCGACGTTCTTGCCGATGAAGCCCATCAGGATCCGGCCGGTGCCCGACGGCGTGGCGGGGACCCCGAGCACCGCGTTCCAGAACGTGGAGATGCCCGTCCGACCGTTCGTCGTCGCCACCCGATCCATGACCATGGAGACGAGCGACCGCCGCTCCTGGGCGAGGTCGACGGGGTGGACGCGCGGCTTCAGCGCCGCCCACGCGGTGCGCCACGCCGCTCGCTGGAAGCCGAAGTGCCCCTCCCCGCGGCCGAAGCGGAACGCGGTGGTGTAGCGCTGGACGACCCCATCGCTGAGCGGGTTGTAGCGGCGGCGGAACCCCGGGACGAGCAGCGGGGCGAAGCCGCCGTCCGTGTAGGTGGACGGCCCCTCCGAGCCGGGGTACCAGAAGCCGACGTCGAGGCGGTCGGCGGGCTGGACGGCCTCGAACGAACCGAAGGCGAAGCGGCGGTCGATGAGGGGGCGGATCTGGCGGTCGGCGTTGTCGGCCGCCGTCGTGCCTCCCCGCGGGGCGGGGTCGAACGCGGTGAGCGAGGTCGCGTCGGGCAGCCGGAAGGCCCACAGCGGCGCCGGCAGCCGGTCCTCGCGGATGCGGGCGACCCCCCGGCCGAGCGGCGGGAACGTGTTGCGGCCGCCGATCGCACCGCGGACGATCCCGCCCGTGCCACGGTAGATCTGCCCGGGCAGGAACTCGTCGGTCCGGTTACGGCGGAGATGGCGGTCGAGCCGGACGCGGACCGCGGTGGCGAAGCCTCCGGCGCCCGCGCCGTCGACCTGCACCCGCCGCGAGACCCGGAGGGTGGCGGCCCGCACCCGCCACTCGTCGCGCACCACGAGGGCGAGGTAGGACGTGATGCGCACCCGCGCCGTCCCGACCGCGCCCCCGCCGCGCAGGCGTCTGACCGCGGAGTAGGGCACGGCGAAGGCGTCGATGGGCGAGTCGACCGACGGCGTGGCCTCCACCAGCACGGGACGGGCCTGGAAGACCGAGGCGGCGCCCGCGCGGCTGACGCGGACGCCCCAGCCCCCGGCGCTCGTACGCACGAGGTAGGCGGGGGCGCCGGTGGAGAGCCGCCCGATCGACACGACCGGGGGTGCGGCCCCGCGCGCCCGGGCGGCGCGGACCGCCGCCGCGCGCGCCGTCCGGGCGGCGCGGGCCGCCGCCGCGGTGACCGGGGGGACGCAGGGCACGCTGCTCGTGGCGACGCCCGGCTCCCCGCTGGTGAGCCGGAGGTCCGCTCCGAAGGTCCACGGGCCCCGCGTGCAGGAGACTGCGCGCAGCAGCCGCGGGCGGCTCCGCGCGCCACCGCGCCCCGCCAAGCGTGGGATGACCCGGTAGGCCCGCTCACGCGCGGCGGCGAGGCAGCGATCGCGCGCCCGGCCGCCGAGCCGGCGGCAGGGCGCATGGTGGTCGCCGGGCCCGGCGCTCGGACCGCCGCCGAACACCACCCCGCGGCCGACCGCATCGAACGTGAAGCGGATACGGCGGAGCGCCCCGAGGCGCAGCGCGGGCCCCATGTCGAAGGTGAGGGTCACCCCGGCCCCTTCGGTGAGCTTCGCCGGGACCAGGACGGGCCCCGCCGGGGTGCCCGCGTAGGCGGCGAGGCTGTGGCTCCCCGTGCGCACGAGCCGGAGGTCGGTCGTCGTCCCGAAGAACATCGCGCCGCCGGGAGCGGTGAACTGGAAGTCGATCTGCCCGCTGCCCAGCAGGGATCCCGCCGGGCAGTGGTCCGGGCCCTCGTCGCGGAGGATCTCCCGGGGACAGGAGGCGAACGTCTCGAGGCTCGAGGCGAGCCCGGGGCCCGTGGTCAGCACGAGCCGGCGCGTCTGCGGAACGGGCGCCGGGAAGAGGTTCGCGAGCGTGGGCGGATCGCCGTCGATCCGCACGTCCCAGGTCGCCGGGGGCGCGACCGCGGAGCGCCCGAGGTCGGCGCCGGCGACGAGCGTGACCGTCGTCACCGCCCGCGCCGGCGCCGCCCAGAGGGCGGCCGCGAGCAGGCTCACGAGGAGCGCGGCGAAGATCTGTCCCGTCCGTGCCCCCACGACCCGGGGCAGGGTAGGGCCCACCGTCGCTAGCGTCGCCGGTGTATGTCCGCTCCCGGACTCGCCGAGCTCGAGGAGGCTCCGCATCCCGCGCTCGCCCGCCTGCGCGAGCGGGCGCCGGTCGCGTGGGTCGACGCGCTCGGAGGCTGGCTGGTCCTCACACGGAATCTCGCGGAGGCGGTGATGCGCGACGCCGCGAGCTTCACCGTGGACGACCCCCGCTTCTCCACGGGACGCGTCGTGGGTTCGAGCATGCTCAGCACGGACGGCGCCGAGCACGACGCCCACCGGGCGCCGTGGGTCGCACCCTTCCGCCCGGGCGAGGTCCGCGACCGGCTGGCCGGGGCCGTGCGGGCCGAGGCCGACGCGCTCCTGGGGGCACTCGCGCCGCGCGGGCACGGCGACCTGCGCAGTGAGCTCGCCGGGCCGCTCGCGGCGGAGACGATGCGCCACGCGCTCGGGCTCGAGGACACCAGGCCCGGACGGCTCCGGGAGTGGTATCGGGCGATCGTCGCGTCGGTCACCGCGGTGACCACCGGCGAGGGGCCCACGCCCGAGGGCGCCGCCGCGGTGGCCGGGCTGCGGGCCGCCCTGCCCGGCGGCACCTCGGCCCCCGACGCCGCCGTGGTCCTCTTCGGGGGCATCGAGACGACGGAGGGGATGATCGCGAACATGCTCTGGCACCTCCTGTCCGAACGCGCTTGCTTCGCCCGAGTTGCGGCCGACCGGAATCTCGTGTCCGTCGCCGTCGAGGAGTCCTTGCGCCTGGAGCCGGCGGCCTCGGTGGTGGACCGCTACGCGACGCGGGACGTGGTCCTCGGCGGGGCCGAGATCCGCGCGGGGGATCTCGTCCGGGTCTCGCTGGCCGCCGCGAACCGCGATCCCGCGCACGTCACCGAGCCCGACGCCTTCGACCTCGACCGCCCCGCGACCGAGCGCCGCCACCTGACCTTCGCCCGGGGGCCGCACGTCTGCCTCGGCGCCCACCTCGCCCGCCTCGAGGGCCGCGTCGCGCTCGAGGCCGTGCTCGATTGGCTGCCCGGGCTCCGGCTCGCGGAGCCGACCACGCCGCGCGGGCTCGTCTTCCGCAAGCCCGACGCGCTGCGCGTGGCGTGGGATGTGTAGGCGCGGGCGGGGCGGTGGGCGTCGACTCGCATCGATCGGTGGGTATACACCCGCCGACCGCACACGCTCGAGAGGAGCCCCATGCCCTGGGACGAGTTGAAGCCCCGCCAGTTCGCCGCCTTCGAGAAGGATCTCGATGGCATCTCCCGCAAGACGATGGAGGACCACTACAAGCTCTACGAGGGCTACATCAAGAAGACCAACGAGTGCCGCAAGCTCCTCAACGAGTTCGACTACGCGCAGATCGAGGGCAACCAGGTCTACTCGCCGCTGCGCGCCATCTCCGTGGACTACACGTTCGCCCTGCTCGGCTACAAGAACCACGAGCTGTACTTCGGCCACCTCGGCGGGTCGGGCGGTGACCCTCAGGGGCGCTTCGCCGAGCTGATCGACTCCGAGTTCAACGGGGTCGACAAGTGGAACGCCGCCGTGCGCAAGGCCACGAAGGCCGCGCGCGGCTGGGTCATGGTCGGCTACGACCTGAACGACGGTTCGCTCTTCAACTACATCATGGACACCCAGAACCTCTGGGCCGTCTACAACATGGTCCCGGTGCTCGCGATCGACGTCTACGAGCACGCCTACGCCGCCGACTTCGGCTCGACGCCCGACGGCCGCGGCGAGTACGTGGAGGCGTTCTTCCGCAACCTCGACTGGGACCACGTCAACCGTCAGCTCGCGCAGGCCGAGGCGGCGCGCCGGGGCGCCCAGCAGAGCGGCGCGAACGAGTAGGAATCCCACCACCCACGCCCGACACTCCCGCCCGGCTCCGCGAGCCGGGCGGGCTCGGCTCCTGAGCGCTCCCTGAGAATCGTCCACCTCGCCGCAACTGCACCGGGCGAAAGGGGTATTGAGTCAGAGATGCGCGGTGGACGCTCCAAGACGGCCCTCGCGCTCGGGGCGACGCTCGCCCTCGGCGGTGGGAGCGTGCTCGCGCTCACCCTCACAGAGGGTGCTCCTCCCCCCGCCGGTCCCGCGGCGGTGGTCGCGCCGACCTCGACGGCGGCGCCCACGACGTCCACGCGGCGTCCCACGTCCCGCCCCGCGCGGCTCCCGCCGCACCATCGCCCGCGGCGCGCCGGCCATCCCACCCTCCCCACGCGCCCGAGCGGCCCTGCGCGCGGGACCGACCGTCCGCCGATCGATCCCCGCCGGGTCCTCATCCGCTTCGCCCCCGGCGTCAGCGCCGCCGAGCGTGCCGCGACCCGCCGCGCCACCGGCGCCCGCGTCGTGGGGATCCTCGGGCCCCAGGGCATCGAGGTCTGGCGCATCGCCCGCGGTCGGTCGGTCACGCGCGTCCTCGCGCGCTACCGGCGTGATCACCGCATCGCCCTGGCGGCGCCCAACCGCCGCTACACGGCGTCCGCGGTCCCGAACGACCAGTTCTTCTCCCTCCAGTGGGGGCTGGACAACACGGGGCAGTCGGGCTACGTCGGCGACGGGACCAGCCAGGACGCGGGGATCACCGACCAGGACGTGGACGCCCCCGAGGCGTTCGATGCCCTCGGCCTCGGCGGAGTCACGGGTCCGTATCCGAGGCTCTCCGGCTTCACCATCGGGATCATCGACACCGGCGTCTACGCCCAGCACGAGGATCTCGCGGGCAAGGTCGTGGGCTGCGTGAGCGCCGTGAGCACCACGACCGTCTCGCCCGGCTGTGCCGACGACAACGGTCATGGCACCCACGTCTCGGGGATCGCGGCGGCCACGACGAACAACGGGAGCGGCATCGCGGGCGTCGCTCCCGACGCCGGGATCTATATGTGCAAGGCGCTCGACGCCAAGGGTGAGGGCGACGACATCGGGATCATCAGCTGCATCTACGACGTCGTCGCCCACCGGGCGCAGTACGGCATCCACGTCCTCTCCATGAGCCTGGGCGGCGCGAGCTCCGCGCCGGGGGGCCAGAACGACCTACTCGAGAACGCCGTGAACGCCGCCGACCGGGCCGGGATCCTCGTGGTCGCCGCTGCCGGCAACGAGTACGGGTCCGGCAACCCGCTCGAGTTCCCGGCGGGGTACGCGAACGTCGTCTCCGTGGGGGCGAGCGACCGCCGCGGCGACCGGTCGGGGTTCTCGGAGGTCAACCCCGACGTGGAGGTCTCCGCCCCCGGGACCGACATCGCCTCGACGTGGCCGTTCGACCGCAACGGCAACATCAACCCCACCGCCTACCGATTCCTCGACGGCACCTCGATGGCCACGCCCGCCGCGGCGGCGGTGGCGGCGACCATCGCCGCGCGCCGGCCCTCCTTCACCTCCGCCCAGGTCCGCGGGGTGCTCGACCGGGCCGTCGACGACCTCGGCGCGGCGGGTCGTGACAACGCGTTCGGGTTCGGGCGGGTCAACCTCGCCAGGGCGATCGCGCTCACCCCGGCGACGACGCCGACCACGCCGACGACACCCACGACGCCGAGCACCCGGACGACCCCCCTGCCTCGCGCTCCGGCCTCACTCGTGTTCGTGCCCACCGGCTACCTGGCGTTTGCGGGACGCCCCGTCCGGGGGCTGACCGCGCTGACGCGGCTGCGGGCCGACGACGGCCGGCGCCTCGAGGTCGGCTCGGTGCGCCGCGGGGGCTCCTGGACCTCGGACTTCCGCGTCACGATCTCGACCAAGCGCTCGACGAAGGCGGTGCTCAAGCGCGTCTCGGTCCTCGAGGACGGCAACGTCAGCCGCCCGGGGGCGAGCCGTCGGGTGTCGGTCTACGACTGGGCGGCGCGCCGGTGGACGTCGGTCGCCTTCTTGCGGCGGGCCGCGGGAACCGACCGCCGGGTGCGCTGGACCACGACCTCACGCCCGGCGCGCTTCGTCTCGAAGGACGGTCTGCTCCGGGCGCGGATCACCGCCACGGGCGCGCGCGGCCTCCGGACCCGCACGGACCTCGTGCGGGTCACGCTGGGCTACTGAGCGACGCGGGCTGACCCGCTGAAGACACGGCTCAGGAGTTCACGGGATCCGGCTCCGGGTCGCCCTCCGACTCCCGGTCGTCCGACGATTTCTCGTCGCTCTCCGACTCCCGGGCGCTCTCCGCCTCCCGGTCCTCCACGCGGGAGCCCTCGGCGCCCAGCGCCACGGAGGCGCGGGCCGTGACGAGGTGGTACACGATGAGCAGCTGGACGAGGGCCAGGGACTCCGAGCGCTCCAGTTTCGTGCCGACGGTGAACTCGCCGAGGCGCTCGGAGCGGAGGTGGCTCGCGTAGTGCAGCCGGTCCCAGATGACTTCCTCGATCTGTGCCGCGTACTCGGGGTCGATGTCGCCGGAGATCGTCAGCGTCTGGTCGGATTCACCCTCGGTGAGCGTCAGCCCCTCGTCGCCCCCGTTGAGGTGCGGCGCGAGATCGGGGTGGTCCAGGCCGCCGCCCAGGGTGATCTCGGCGTCGAGATCGCGCTGGTCGTCGCGCTCACGCTTGAACGCGACGACGATGTCGGCGAACTGCTCCTGCGGGCGGATGTAGGACGCGGAGTCGGGTTCGCGCTTGTCGAGCTCCTCGAGCACCTGATCGGTGGTGTAGCCCCGCCGCGAGCAGTCGCGGTCGACCTTCCACTGGCGGCGCAGCTCCTCGGGAGGCGCCAGGAAGACGCGCACGTCGAAGGAGTCGCGCAGCTTCTCGGTGTGGTAGCCCAGCAGTCCCTCGATGACCGTGAACTGCCGCGGCGCGACGTAGACCGGAGGCCCGAAGCTGCCGTCCTGGTGGTTGTAGACCGGCTTGAGGATCGCCCGCCCGGCACGCACCTCGGAGAAGTGCTGCTCCATGATGTCGACGTAGTTGCAGTCCGGGTGCAGCGGGGTGATGGCCCGCTCGGCCCGCTGCTTGCGGTCGTAGCGGTGGTAGTCGTCGGCGGCGATGTGCGTGACGTGCTCCTCGCCGAGCAGCCGCACGAGCCCGCGCGTGATGGTGGTCTTGCCGGCGGCGGAGTCGCCCACGACTCCGAGGATGATGGGACGGGGCACGGTGATCTCCTCGGCTAGCCCACGGGCTCGGGGTCGGAAACGGGGTTGGTGTCGTCGCTGTCGAAGACCGAGCTGCCCAGGATGTCCTGCGCCTCGATCGTCATGAGCTGCTCGCGCGAGAGCTCGCCGGGCTCCTCGAAGAGCCGGGCGGCCTGGCGGAGACGGGCGCGGTCGATCGCGTTGCGGATGCTGCGCGCGTTGGCGAACCGCGGCTGCGCGCTGCGCCGCTCGATGTAGCGCACCAGGGCGTCCTCCGCGTCGTCGTCGAGCTCGTAGGCGCGCTGCTCGAGCATCAGGTCCGCGATGTCCTTGAGCTCACCGAGGTCGTAGTCGGGGAAGTCGACGTGATGGGCGACCCGGGAGCCCATCCCCGGATTGGAGCGGAAGAACTCCTCCATCCGGTCGTGGTAGCCGGCGAGTACGACCACGAGCTGCTCGCGTTCGGCCTCCATGACCTGCAGCAGGATCTCGATCGCCTCCTGGCCGTAGTCGCGCTCGTTGTCGGGGCGGTAGAGGTAGTAGGCCTCGTCGATGAACAGCACGCCTCCGTAGGCCCGCTTGAGGACCTCCTTGGTCTTCGGCGCGGTGTGTCCGACGTACTGTCCGACGAGGTCGTCCCGGGTGACCGCCACCACGCGGGGCTTCTCGATGTACCCCAGGCGGTGCAGGATCTCGGCCATGCGCAGCGCCACGGTCGTCTTGCCGGTGCCCGGGTTGCCGGTGAAGCTCATGTGCAGCGACGGGCGCACCGAGTGCAGGCCGGCCTCGTCGCGCAGCCGGTCGATGACCAGCAGCGCGGCGATCTCCTTGATCCGCGTCTTGACGGGAGCCAGGGCGACGAGCTCTTTGTCGATGTCCGCGAGCACCGCCCGGATGGCGTCGGCCGCGGACTGCTCGTCGGCCCCGGCCCCATCCGCGACGTCGTCGCGCACGGAGTCGACTGTGGACGTCACTCACCGTCTCCCGACTCGGGCGCGGGGTCGCGGTAGCGCCGGCCCACCGGCGCGTTCGTCGCGTAGGCCTGCAGGGTGTAGCGGACCTGGCGGTCGGCCTTCTCCGTGCGCTCGAGCTGGAACCCGGGCTCGTCGGGCGGACGGCCGACGATGAACGACAGCCCGGTCGTCTGCCGGCCGAGCGAGCGGTCGTAGCAGACCACCTTCACGTACTCGTGCGGGCACGCCTCGCGCGCGCCGCGCACCTCCCGCATGGCCGTGTCGACCTCTTCCTCGGGGAGGTCGAAGAGCGGCTCACCCCACATCTCCCACAGTGAGTTGCGCGGGTGCGGGTCGTCGGTGTGCTCGACCATGATCGCCCACCCGTTGCGCAGCCCGTACTTGATCTGGGCCTCGATCTGGTCGTCGGTGAGCTCGGGCAGGAACGAGAAGGCTCCCTGGGTGATCTTCATGTTCGTGCTCCTAGGACGACGTCGGCGTGGCGACGAGGTCGGGGGTGTCGGTGGACGTGTACTCGAAGGTGATGTCCTTCCAGACCTCGAGGGCGGCGGCGAGCTGCGGGCAGCCCTTCGCCGCCTGCACGAGGATGTCGGGACCCTCCTCGTAGTAGTCGCGGCCCTCGTTGCGGGCCATGATGATCGCCTCGACCGCCACTCGGTTCGCGGTGGCGCCGGCGGCGATCCCCATGGGGTGGCCGATCGTCCCGCCGCCGAACTGGAGGACCACGTCCTCGCCCAGGTAGTGCAGCAGCTGGTGCATCTGGCCGGCGTGGATCCCGCCCGAGGCGACGGGCATGACGGCGGGGAGCGACGCCCAGTCCTGGTCGAAGTACAGGCCGGTCTCGGGGTTCGCATGGTTGTAGCGCTGGCGGCAGACGTCGTAGTAGCCGCGGATCATGCCGGGATCGCCCTCGAGCTTGCCGACCACCGTGCCCGCGTGGATGTGGTCCACCCCGAGCATCCGGCACCACTTGGCGATGACGCGGAACGAGACGCCGTGGGTCTTCTGGCGCGTGTAGGTCCCGTGACCGGCGCGATGCAGGTGCAGCAGCATCCCGTTGGCGCGGGCCCACTTGGACATGGAGCTCATCGCCGTGAAGCCGACCGTGAGGTCCATCATGATGATCGGCGAGCCGATCTCCTTCGCGAACGTCGCGCGCTCGTACATCTCCTCCATCGTCGCCGCGGTGACGTTCATGTAGTGGCCCTTGACCTCGCCCGTCGCGGCCATCGCGCGGCTCACGGCCTCCTGGGAGTACAGGTAGCGGTCGCGCCAGCGCATGAACGGCTGGGAGTTGATGTTCTCGTCGTCCTTGGTGAAGTCCAGCCCGCCGCGCAGCGCCTCGTAGACGACGCGCGCGTAGTTCTTGGCCGAGAGACCCAGCTTTGGCTTCGTGGTGGCGCCGATCAGCGGGCGGCCGAACTTGTCGAGGTACTCGCGCTCCATCACGATCCCGTGCGGCGGCCCCTGGAAGGACTTGAGGTAGTGCGGCGGGATGCGCATGTCCTCCAGCCGCAGCGCCTTGAGCGCCTTGAAGCCGAAGACGTTGCCGATGATCGACGACGTCAGGTTGGCGATCGACCCCTCCTCGAAGAGATCGATGTCGTAGGCGATCTTCGCGAGGTACTGGCCCTCGGTGCCGGGAACCTCCTCGACGCTGTAGGCCTTGGCCTGGTAGTGCTCGTAGGGCGTCAGGCGGTCGGTCCACACCACGGTCCACGTCGCCGTCGAGGACTCGCCGGCCACCGCCGCCGCCGCCTCGATCGCCTCGACGCCCTCCTGGGGCGTGATGCGGAAGGCGCACAGGATGTCGGTGGGCTTTACCTCGTAGTCGGGGTTCCAGTAGCCCATCTCGGCGTACGGGGTGACGCCCGAGGTCCAGCGGCCCCTCGCGTCGTCGTCGGGCTTCCCGTTCGTGCTCTCAGGGGTCATGTCAGGAGTCCTCTCCCATCGCTCATCGCTCGCGGCATGGACACAAGCTAACCACAAAAGGGTGAACTAGCAAGCTAAGTATGACTTACAACCCTGTGGTCTTCTTCTATTATCCCCCCGCTGTCCACGGTGGCCACCCCTTGCTCGGTGGCGCACAGCTGGGGAACGACGGGGAGGACCGACTCCCGCGCGCACCACTCGACGTCCGCCTCGAGCCCGGCCGCGACCAGCACGACCGCATCGGCGCTCCCCGCCAGGGCGTCGCGATTCGCCGGATAGGCGTGGGCGACCGCGCGAGCGACCAAGGCGGCGTCGCTGAGCGGGCCATCGAGGCGCGCGGCGATGCGACCGGCGACGTAGACGTCTTCAAGGGCCGGGCGGCCGTCCGTGCCCGAGCAGAGGAGCTGCACGTCCTCGCCGGCGATCGCGTCGATCGCGGCGTCGAGGTTGAGCAGGCAGGCGATCAGGACCACCGGCGAGAGCTCGGCGGCGCGGACGATCGCCGGCGCGCCGTTGGTCGTCGCCAGCACGAGCTCGTCACCCCGCGGCGGGATCGTGTCCGCCGGCGAGTTGCCGAGATCGAAGCCCTGCGGCCGCACGCAGTCCTGCTCGCCGGCGAGCACGCGGCCCGGGGCCGCAAGCCCGCGGGCACGGTCCAGGCCGTCGGCGCACAGGACGCGCCGATAGCCCGCATGCAGCGCCTGCACGATCGTGGAGGTGGCGCGCAGCACATCGATCACGATCGTGACGTCCGCCGGGCGCGCCTCGGCCCGCGTGAAGGCGACATCGATCATCGCCGCCCCATCCGTTCCGCCTGCGGTGCGCGTGTCGAGCTCATCCGCCGAGCATGGCGGGTCTGCCTTCGAAAGCAAGCAGAAGGTTCCGGCCCGACGCTGAGGAGTTCGTTTATGTTTCCGGGCCATGTCGATCACCCTGACCCAACTCCGGAGCTTCCTCGCGGTCGTGCGGACAGGATCGGTGACCTCCGCGGCGGACGAGCTCGTCGTGACGCAGCCCTCGGTCTCCGCCGCCGTGACCGCCCTCGCGCGCGAGCTGGGAATCACCCTGCTCGAGCGTGAGGGCCGTGGGGTGCGGCCGACGCCGGCCGGCACCGCGTTCGCGCCGTTCGCGGCCGACGTCATCGGGCTGTTGGAGAAGGGTCGACGGGCGGCCCGGGAGACGGCGGCCGAGGCCCAGCACATGCTGCGCATCGCGGCGGTGACGACCGCGGCCGAGTCCTTCGTCCCCGTCATGATGCGCGCGTTCTCGATGGAGCGCCCAGGCATCGGGCTGACCCTGAGCGTGGGAAACCGCGGCCGGATCCTGAACATGGTGCTCGAGCACGAGGCCGATGTCGCGTTCGGGGGCCGGCCTCCCCGAGACGACCGCATCGAGGCCCACGGGTTCCTGGTCAACGAGCTCGTCCTCATCACCGCGCCCGGCGATCCGCTGGCCACCGGCTCCGCGGTCGCGCCCGCCCGCCTGAAGGGCCGGAGCTGGCTCCTGCGCGAGCCGGGATCGGGCACGCGAACGGTGAACGAGGAGTTTCTCGCCGGGGCCAGGCTCGACAACCCCACGCTCACCGTCGGCTCCAACGGCGCGATCAAGCAGGCCGCGCGGGCGGGGCTGGGCGTCTCCTTCGTCTCCCGCGACGCGGTGGCGACGGAGCTCGCCGCCGGGCTCCTCGACGCCATCGTGGTGGAGCCGGGGCCGGCCGCGCGCGAATGGCACGTGATGCGCTCCCGCGTCGGCCCCGAACGACCGATGGTGGACCAGTTCATCGCCTTCGTCGGGGCGACCGCGGCGGCGGGAGGCCTGGCGGAGCTGACCGATGGGCTCCCATCCGCGGGCGCGGCGGGATCGGCACGGTGAGCGCGTCCGGCCCCGGCGGGGTAGGACGGCGGGCATGGCCAACGAGAACATCGCGAACGATCCCTCCGCCGAGAAGGACCCCGCCGACTGGGTCACCGGCGAAGAGCCCATGACCGCGCCCCAGGCGTCCTACCTCCAGACCCTCTCCCAGCAGGCGGGCGAGGAGCTCGATCCCTCACTCACGAAGGCGGCCGCGTCGCGGCGCATCGAGGAGCTCCAGGAGAAGACGGGGCGCGGGCAGGGGACGTGACCGCGCTCGTCACGGGCTCGGACTCCGGCATCGGGAGGGCCACCGCGGTCGCGCTCGCCCGGGCCGGGCACGACGTGGCGCTGACCTGGCACACCGACGAGGCGGGCGCGCGCGAGACCGCGGTGGAGGTCGAGGACGTAGGACGGCGCGCGGTGGTGGGTCGGCTCGACACCAGCGCGGGCGAGGCCGTCCGGTCGGCGGTGGGCGCGCTGCTCGACGAGCTCGGGGGTGTCGACGTGCTCGTCAACAACGCGGGCACGGGTGACTCCTCGCCCTTTCTGGAGAAGACGCTCGTGGAGTTCGAGCACATCGTCGCCACCGACCTCGTCGGTGCGTTCCTCGTCGCCCAGGAGTGCGCGCGGCGGATGGTCGCCGCGGGTCGTGGCGGGCGGATCGTCAACGTCACCTCGGTCCACGAGCACGTGCCGCTCCTCGGCGCCTCGGCCTACACGTCGTCCAAGCACGGACTCGGTGGGCTGACGAAGGTGATGGCGCTCGAGCTGGCCGAGCACGGGATCACCGTCAACGCGGTGGCGCCGGGCGAGATCGCCACGCCCATGACCGGCCAGGAGGACGAGGACCCCCACGCGGCCGAGCGCCCCGGCATCCCCGCCGGGCGTCCCGGCGACGCGCGCGACGTGGCCGCGCTCATCGCCTGGCTGTGCTCACCCGAGGCGGGCTACGTGACCGGCTCGTCGCACGTCGTGGACGGCGGGATGCTGCTCATGGCCGCGATGGCCAACCAACTCGCCTCCTGAGGCGATGTGAGCCCCTCGCGAAGCGGCGGCGCTCAGCGCGACTGGTGGGAGGCCACCCGGGTCGCCCTGACCGCGCCGCGGGGCACGACGTGGCGGACCGCGGCGCCCGAGGCGAAGTTCGACGACCATGCTCCGCTTCCGCCCGTCCGTCCCACCCTAGAACGCGCGAGTGGTTACCTTGGCGCGCTTACCTTCAGTAAGCTCCTGATCTTGCCCGTCCGTCGCGTCGCCCGCCTCTTCCGTCCCTACCGCCTGAAGCTCGGGGCGGTCCTGGCCCTCATCCTCGTCTCCGCGGGGCTGGGGATGGTCTCGCCGTTCCTGCTGCGCGCGGTGCTCGACCGGGCCATCCCGCGCAACGACGACGGGCTGCTCTCGCTCCTGGTCGGCGGGATGATCCTCGCCGCGGTCCTCAGCGGGGTGCTCGGCGTCGCCCAGACCCTGCTGTCCAACCAGGTCGGCCAGCGCGTCATGCACGACCTCCGCGCGTCGGTCTACCGCCACCTCCAGCGGCTCTCGCTCGCCTTCTTCACCCGCACGCGCACGGGGGAGGTGCAGTCGCGCATCGCCAACGACATCGGCGGGATCGACAACGTCCTCACGACCACGGCGACGTCGGTCGTCGCCAACGTCACCACCGTGCTCGCCACCCTCGTCGCGATGGTCCTGCTCGACTGGCGGCTGGCCGCGTTCTCGCTCGGCCTGCTCCCCTTCTTCGTCTGGCTCACCCGCCGCGTGGGGGAGGAGCGCAAGCGCATCAAGTCCGTGCGCCAAAGCCGCCTCGCCGACATGTCGGCGCTCGTGGCCGAGTCGCTCTCCGTGTCGGGGATCCTTCTGGGCAAGACGCTGGGCCGCTCCCCCGAGCTGGCCGCGCGCTTCACGCGGGAGTCCTCGGACCTGGCGGACCTCGAGGTCCGCGCGCGGATGGCCGGGCGCTGGCGGATGGCCTCGGTCCAGATGGCCTTCGCGATCATGCCTGCCGCCGTCTTCTGGTTCGCGGGGATCGGCGCGGCCGGCGTGTCGCTCGGGACGCTCGTGGCCTTCACGACCCTCCAGACGCGGCTGTTCTACCCGCTCCAGTCGCTGCTGTCGGTGCAGATCGACGTCCAGACGTCGCTCGCGCTCTTCGAGCGGATCTTCGAGTACCTCGACCTGCCCGTGGACGTCGACGAGGCGCCGGGTGCGGTGGACCTCGGCGCCGTCCGCGGCGAGGTGGCCTTCGAGGGCGTCTCCTTCCGCTACGAGGAGGAGGGTCCGTGGACGCTCGCGGACGTCTCGCTCCGCGTGCCGCCTGGCTCCTCGCTCGCGCTCGTGGGCGAGACGGGCTCGGGCAAGACGACGCTCGGCTATCTCGTCGCGCGGCTCTACGATCCGACCACCGTCGAGGATGCTGCGCACCCTGACGGCGGTGCCCGGCGCGGGCGGGTGACCGTGGACGGTGTCGACGTACGCGATCTCTCGTTCGCCTCGCTCGCCGCCACGGTCGGGCTCGTCTCCCAGGAGACCTACCTCCTCCACGCCTCCGTGCGCGAGAACCTGCGCTTCGCCAAGCCCGACGCGACCGACGAGGAGGTCGAGGAGGCGGCCCGGGCCGCGCAGGTCCACGACCTCATCGCGAGCCTGTCGGAGGGCTACGACACCGTGGTCGGCGAGCGGGGCTACCGCTTCTCCGGCGGGGAGAAGCAGCGGATCGCCATCGCGCGGACCCTGCTGCGCAACCCACCCGTCCTCGTGCTCGACGAGGCGACGAGCTCGCTGGACAACGAGACGGAGAGCGCCGTACAGAAAGCGCTCGACGAGCTCGCCGAGGGGCGCACGACGATCGCCATCGCCCATCGGCTCTCGACGATCCGGAACGCCGACCTCATCGCGGTCCTCGACCACGGGCGCGTGGTGGAGACGGGCACGTGGGACGAGCTCATCGCCGCCGGCGGGCGCTTCGCCGCGCTCGCGGAGCGCGAGGAGCCGGGCGCGCTCCTCGTCAGTCCGCGGCGCGGTCGCGCCGGGCAGTGTCGATCCGCTCGCTCCGCACGGCCTCGCGCTCGCCCCGGCGGCCCTCGGAGTCCCGGGCCGCGGCACCGCGGAGGCCCATCCGGGCGGCCCGGGCGGGAACGGTGAAGCGGCGCGCGGCCGCGGCCCCGCAGGCCGGGCACGGCGCCGCGGCGGCGCCGGCGGGGGCGAGCTCGTCGAAGCCCTCCCCGCACGCCGGGCAGGCGAACTCGTAGAGCGGGCTCATCGGCGTGCCGCCAGGACGGCCTGAGCCGCCGCGGCCGCCCCCGCGAGAACGGCGACGGCGCGGGCCGCGGCGGGCAGGCGGGCGCGGTCGGCCCAGGTGGCCAGCCCGTCGGCCAGGTCCGCGCCGACGCCGGCGGCGAGGAACAGCGGCTCCCGGGGGGTGTCGACCGCGGCGAGCGTGCCGAGCCCGAGGAGGACGTCGCGCGCCCCGAGCCCGCGCGCGAACACGCGCGTGCCCGCCCGGCCGGCGTCGCGACCGACCCACGGCGCGCCCACGCGATCCGGGGCCACCAGGAGCGCCGTCCCGAGTCCCACCCGCCCCAGCGCGATCGCGTAGGAGACCGCACGGCGCCGCGGCCTCACGCCGCCTCCTCCCCCGCGAGGGCGAGCGCACGGTCGAGGTAGCAGTCCGCGCGGGTGGTGAGGCGGACGAGGCCGTAGGCGGCAAGGACGGCGCGCTTGGCGTGGGCGTCGGGCAGCCTGCGATCCGTGCGCAGGCGGCGGACAAGCTCGGCGATCTCGTCGAGGGGGACTTCCTCGAGGGTGCGCGGACCGAGCTCGCGGACGCGGACGGCAGGGGTGTCGGGGAGCCGGATGAGATCGTCCTGGAGGCCCGGAGCGTCCTCGCTCCCGGTAAGGACCACCTTGCCCTCCCGCCCCAGCCAGTACACCGCCGAGGACAGCGGCGCGCGGGCCACGGACGTCAGCTTCCGCCCGCCGGCCGCGCGGTTGTAGAGCGCGTAGGCGCGCGTGGCCACCATCGGACCCTCGCTCTGGACGATCTCGAGCATCACCTGCATGATGCGCGGGCGGGGGGTCGTGCGGGGGTCGCCCGCGCCGGCGCCCTCCCAACCAAGGTAGGGCTCGAGAGTCGGTCCCGCCCACGCCGTGGACCGCGGACCGTGCGCGTCGCCCCGCGCCGTCCAATCCGCCACGGCACGCTCCGCCCCGGCGAGCGGCTCCACGGGCACCCCGCCGAGCTCGGCGAGCAGGTCGAGCTCGTCGAGCAGGACCCGCGACGGCGGCTCGGGCCATGCCGTCAGGATCACCCCGAGGACGGCGAGCCCGGCGCCGCGTAGGGCCTCGAGCTCCCCGCGCCCCTCCGCCGTGAGACCGCCCGACGCGCGCACGGCGAGCACGACCGGGCGCCCGAGCTCCCGCGCGAGGTCGCGCACCGACCACCGCGGGGTCAGCGGAGCCAGCGCGCCGCCGTCCAGCGCGAAGACCTCGGCATCGGCCGCGAGCTCCACCAGGTCGGCGGGATCGAGGACCACGCCCGCGTGCCGGGCGGCCACGAGCGGCGAGGCCTCCGTGGGCAGCACGTGGACCGCGTCGAGCCCGGCCGAAGCCCGCTCGGCGTCCGCGCCCGTGCTCACGCCCACGAGCACCGAGCGCCCGGTCACAAGCACCCCGGCGACCCGCACGCCGGGCGCGCCGAGCCCCGTCCCGATGACCGTGAGCGCCGTCAACGCGACTGATCATGCCCCGCTCACCGCGGGTACCATCCGCGCCACCGTGCTCCTCGCCGCGATCACCGTGAAGGAGATCCTCGAGCTCCTGCTGCTCCTGATCATCGTGAACGGGCTGATCACCCTGCCCATCGTCGTCGCCCTCGTCGGCGCATGGGGCGAGCGAATGCAGAACCAGCGCGACCGCTGAGAGCCGCCGTGGTCGGCCACGTCGAGTGGGTGGACTTCGTCCGCGTCGCCCGGCTGCCCGCCCCCGGCGAGATCCTCCACGCCGACGAGACCTGGAGCGACGCGGGCGGTGGCGGGGCGGTGGCCGCCGTCGAGCTCATCCGCCTCGGCGCCGACCCCGTGGACTTCTTCTGCGCTCTCGGCGACGACGAGAACGCCCGGCGCACGCGGGCCCGCCTCGGCGAGCTCGGCGTCCGCGTCCACGCGGTCGCGCGACCCCGTCCCCAGCGCCGGACCGTCACCCTCCTCGACGCCGCCGCCGAGCGCACGATCCTCGTCCTCGGCGAGCGCCTCGTGCCGCACGGGGACGACCCGCTGGCGTGGGAGGAGCTCGCCCACGCCGACGCCGTCTACTTCACGGGCGGGGACGCCGCCGCGCTGCGCCACGCCCGCGCGGGGGCGACGCTCGTGGCCACGGGCCGTGCGCCTGAGGCGATCCTCCCCGCCCGTGTACGCCTCGACGCCCTCGTCGCCTCGGCGCGCGACCCATCCGAGGACCTGGCCCCGCACGAGCTCGACCCGCCGCCCACGCTCGCCCTGCTCACCGCCGGTGGCGACGGGGGGACGTGGCGGCACGCCGACGGGCGCGGGGGTCGGTGGGCGGGGCTCCCCGTCCCGGGCGAGGCGCAGGACGCCTACGGCTGCGGGGACTGCTTCGCCTCCGGCCTCGCGGTCGGGCTCGCGGCGGGGAGGGGCGTCGAGGACGCCATCGCCGGGGCGGCGCGGGCCGGGGCCGCGGCCCTGGCGCGTCGCGGGGCCTACGGCTGAGCGAGCTCCACGAGCAACGGTGCGTGGTCGGAGGGCTTCGGGCCCTTGCGGAAGCTCCGGTCGATCCCGCAGGACACGAGCCCCGCGGCGAGGTCGTCCGAGACCAGCGCGTGGTCGATCCGCAGCCCGAGCTTGCGGTGGAAGTGCCCCTGGCGGTAGTCCCACCACGTGAAGCCCGGCTCCTCGGGGTGCAGGACGCGGAAGGCGTCGCGGAGGCCGCCGTGCTCCCGCACCGCGGCGAGCCCCGCGCGCTCCTGCGGAGTGACGTGGGTCGCGCCGGAGAACGCGGCGGGGTCGTAGACGTCACGGTCCTCGGGGCAGACGTTCATGTCCCCGCAGACGACGAGCGGGGTGCCGCGCAGGGCGGCGACCCGCGCCGCCATCGCCCCCAGGAAGGTGAGCTTCTGGGCGAAGGCCTCGGACCCCACCTCCCGCCCGTTGGGGACGTAGACCGAGACGACGCGCATCCCGCCCACGTCCGCCTCCGCCCACCGCGCCTCGTCCGGAGCCGCCTCCCCGGGCAGCCCACGCGCCGCCTCGCGCAGGCCGAGCCCGCGCCGGGCCAGGACGGCCACGCCCGCCCAGCGCCCCGCTGACACATGCACGTTCTCGTACCCGGGGAGATCCGGGAACGCCCCGGGCTCCGACTTCGTCTCCTGCAGGCAGATGACGTCGGGCGCAGGGAGCTCGAGCAGCTCGAGCACCCGCGGCAGCCGTGCTCTGAGCGAGTTGACGTTCCAGGAGACGAGACGCACCGCGCTCTAGGGTGCCGCGGGCTCATGGCCAGCCTCTTCGAGCCCGAGGGCGACGCCTGGTCGCCGACCCCGCTGGCGCGCGGGCCCTGGGACCCGGGCGCGCTGCACGGCGGGCCCGCGGCCGCGCTCGTGGCCCGCGAGCTCGAGTCGATCCCCCCGCCCGGGCCCATGCTCACCGCGCGCCTTACCCTCGAGCTCCTGCGCCCCGTCCCCTTCGCGCCCCTCACGGTCCGCGCCGAGACGGTCCGCCCCGGGCGGCGCGTCCAGCTCCTCGCCGCCACGCTCGAGGCCGGAGGTCAGCTCGTCTGCCGCGCGCTCGCCCTGCGGATCCGCCGCGAGCCCGAGCCCGTCGCCGAGTTGCCGGCTCCCGATCTCCCGCCCGGGGCGCCCGGCGAGGGTCGCGACGAGTCGCTCGTGGGCGGCCTCGAGGATTCGTTTGGCTCCACCGCCGTGGAGCACCGCTGGGTCTCCGGCGGCTGGGGCGTCGGCCCGGGGACGCTGTGGATGCGCCTGAAGGCGGACATCGTCCCGGACGAGGAGCCCTCGGGCCTCCAGCGTGCGGCGGCGCTCGCGGACTTCGGCAACGGGGTCGCCGCCGCCGTGCCGTGGGAGACCCACCAGTTCATCAATCCCGACCTCACGGTCTACCTCGAGCGCGAGCCCGAGGGGGAGTGGCTCGCCCTCGAGAGCGTCACCCGCGCCGACCCCGCGGGGACCGGCGTGGCCGAGAGCGTCCTCTCCGACACCCGCGGTCGCGTCGGCCGCGGCCTCCAGGCGCTCTACATTGCCCGGCGGTAGGGGCGCCGGAGCGGGGGGCACCGCTCGGCGAAGCCGAGTGGTCCAATGGCCGCCGGAGCGCGGGTCCCCGGTCGCGAATAGCGACACATACTCCTAGTCCCGCAGGGCCGCGCTCACCGCGACGAGCCCGACCTCGCTCAGCGCGTTCACCGTCCCGAGCACCGTGAGCGACCGCTTGTTGCGCCGCGCCGTCCCGCCCGCCTCGGGCGCCGCGGTGTCCCCGTCCTCGAGCGCCACCGCGCCGCCGGGGGCCTGACGGGAGAAGCGCACCCCCTCGACCGCGGTGGCCAGCCCGGTCACCGCGACGGTGCCCACGAGCACGTCCTTGACGCGTGCGAGCGGGCGCTCGTCGCCCTGGCGCGACGACGCCCAGCCCGCGGTCAGCGCGGCGAGCCCGAGCGAGTTGACCGTCCCGTAGCGTCGCCACGCCGCGTTGACCACCTTTCCCCTCTCCCGCGGATCGGAGATCCCGGCCACCGACGGATGGAAGGCGAGGCGGCCGAAGAGGTTGCCGCCGAGCAGCGCGGCGAGGCCGAGATCCTGTGCGACGCGGCCGAGCTGGGCGGGGACAGGGTCTGGACGGCGGCGGAGCGAGGGCATGGGGCCGGGGTACCCTCGCCGCCGATGGTCGACCCCTGGGTGTCCGAGCACGCGGCGCGTATCGCCGCCCGCGCCGAGCGTGAGCTCGCGGCGCTCGTGGCCGTCTCCTCGCCGAGCGGCGACGTCGCCGGGGCCGAGGACGCGATCGCGGTCGCCGGCTCGCTGCTCCCCGTCGGGGCGGAGGTCGAGCGTCCTCCCTGCTCGACGCCCGACCATGCTCCCGACCTGCTCGCCCGGTTGCGGGGCACCGGCCCCGCCCGCGTGCTGCTCCTCGGCCACCTCGACACGGTCGTGGCCCACGGCGCGCACCATCCGCTCCACGCCGAGGACGGCCGCCTCGTGGGCTCGGGCACGTCGGACATGAAGGGCGGCGTCGTGCTCGCCCTCGGCGTCCTGCGCGCCCTGGCCGAGCGGCGGGAGGACTTCGCCGAGGTCGCCCTCCTGCTCGTCGTCGACGAGGAGTGGCGGCGTGCCCCCTTCGCCCACGCCGAGGCGTTCCGCGGCTGGGACGCGTGCCTGTGCTTCGAGGCGGGCGAGCGCACCCCGGAGGGCGAGGAGGCCGTCGTCGTGGAGCGCAAGGCGGCCGGCACCCTGCGGGTGACCGCCACGGGTCGCGCGGCGCACTCGGGCGCGGCGCCCGAGCGCGGCGCCAACGCGCTGCTCGCGCTCGCCGAGGCGGCCCGGACCGTGGCCGCGCGCCACGATCCCGACGGGCCCGACCGCCTGACCGCGGTACCCACGGTCCTGCGCTCGGGCGAGGCGTTCAACGTCGTGCCCGACGCCGGCGAGCTCTTCTGCGACCTGCGCGCCGACGACCTCGGCGTCTTCGAACGCGTCCTCGCGGAGGTGCCGGGCGCCGTGGGCGGCGCGACGCTCCACGCCGACCTGCATCGCGCGTGGCCCGCGATGGACGCCCGGGACGCCGCGCGGGATCTCCTCGCCGAGGCGGGACAGCGACTCGGCCGCCCCGTCGCGCCCGCCCGGCGCGGCGGCGCGTCGGACGCGAGCCACATCGCGCGGGTCGTTCCCCGCACGGTCGACGGCCTCGGCCCCCGCGGCGGGCTCGCCCACGCGCCGGGGGAGTTCGTGCTCGCCGGGTCCCTCGCCCCCCGCGCCGAGGTGGCGCTCGCCGTCACCGCCGCCGCCCTGGCGATCTGCGAGGCTCCCCGGCGATGATCCTCGTCACCGGCGCGACGGGCCGGATCGGCTCGGCCCTCGCGCGCATCCTGACCGAGCAGAACGTGCCCGCGCGGGCTCTCGTGCGCTCGCCGGAGAAGGGGCGCGGGCTCTCCGGTCAGATCGAGCCCGTCGTCGGCGACCTCGCCGACCCCGGCACGCTCGGCCCTGCCCTCGACGGCGTGGACGCGCTCTTCCTCCTCACTCCCTTCGCCCCCGGCCAGGTCGCCCTGGCCACGGGCGTCGCCGACGCCGCGGCGCGCGCCGGGATCGGACACGTGGTCCGCCTCTCCGCGCAGGGCGCCGACCCCGACTCGCCCCTCGCGCTCGGTCGCGAGCACGGCGAGGTCGAGCGCCACATCGAGGGTCTCGGGGTGGGGTGGACCCACCTCCGCCCGGCGGCGTTCATGGAGAACACGCTGTCCTACGCGGAGACGATCCGCTCGGGCGGCCAGTTCTTCGCTCCGCTCGACGGCGCCGCGATCGCCTACGTGGCCGCGCGGGACATCGCCCGGGTCGCGGCCGAGGTCTTGACCCACCCCGAGGAGCACGCAGGCCGGGCGTACGACCTCACCGGCCCCGAGCCGCTCGGCCAGGCGGGGATCGCGGATGCGATCACCGAGGCGACGGGCCGCCCGGTCACCTACGTCTCCGTCGCGCCCGAGGCCGCGGGCGAGGGCATGCGCTCCGCCGGGCTGCCGCCGGAGTCCGTCGACGCCCTGCTCGAGCTCTTCGGCGTGTGGCGCGACGGCGCGGCGGCGACCGTGACCGACACCGTCGAGCGCCTCGCGGGGCCCCCCACGACCTACGCCGAGTGGGCCGGCGCGCACGCCGGCGCGTTCCGGTGACCACCGTGTTCTCCGCTCTCGCCGCGGACCCCGCCGCCCCGGTGGAGGAGCTCGCCCTCGCCATCGCCGGCGCCTTCCGCACGGTCGAGGCCGACGCGGTGCGCGACGAGCTCGACGTCCTCGGCAACGAGGTCACCGCCCGGCGGGGGCGCGGCCACCCCGAGGGGGACGTCGCCGCCCTGGCCTCGGTGCTCGGGGACCTCCACGGGTTCTCGGGGGACGAGGAGGACTACGACCATCCGCGGAACTCCTTCCTCGACCTCGTGCTCGCGCGCCGCCGCGGGCTGCCCATCCTGCTCTCGGTGGTCTACGTGGCCTGCGCCTCACGGGCGGGGATCCCGCTCGCCGGCGTCGGGCTGCCCGGGCACTTCGTGGTCGGGCACCTCGGCACGACCCCGCCGCTGCTGCTCGACCCGTTCGCGGGCGGGGCGCGCGTCAGCGTCCCCGGGGGCACCGTGCAGCCCTGGGGCGCCCACGTCACCGCGCTGCGGATGCTCAACAACCTCGTGGGGTCCTACACCCGCCGGGGCGACCTGCTGGCGGCCATCCGCGCGGCGAACCTCCGGCTCGAGCTCCCCGTCGAGGGGGCGGACCGCGACGCGCTGGCGGCCGAGGCGCTCGGTCTCCAGGCGCGGCTGAACTGATGGCCGGGTGGGACGTGATCGTCGTGGGCGCCGGGCCGGCGGGGGAGGTCGTGGCGGGACGGCTCGGCGAGGCCGGGGGCGTGTCGGTCGCGCTCGTGGAGCGCGAGCTCGTCGGAGGGGAGTGCGCCTACTGGGCGTGCATGCCGTCCAAGGCGCTGCTGCGTCCCGGCGACCTGCTCGCCGAGACCCGGCGCGTCGGCGGGGTGCGCGAGCTCGTCGACGAGGCGCGGCCCGACGCGCGGGCGGTCCTCGCCCGCCGCGACGAGGTCATCCACGGCCTCGACGACTCCGGGCAGCTCCCGTGGCTCGAGGAGCGCGGCGTGACGGTCCTGCGCGGAGCGGCGCGGCTGGACGGCGAGCGGCGGGTGCGCGTGGGGGAGGAGCTCCACACCGCGCGGCGCGCGGTGGTGCTCGCCACGGGCTCGGGCGCCGCGGTCCCGCCCATCCCCGGGCTCGCGGACGTGCGACCCTGGACGAACCGCGAGGGCACGACCGCGAAGGAGGTCCCCGCGCGGCTCATCGTGCTCGGCGGCGGCGTCGTGGGGTCCGAGCTCGCGCAGGCGTGGCGCTCGCTGGGGTCCGAGGTGACGCTCGTCGAGGCGCTGCCCCGGCTGCTCGGCCGCGAGGAGGCCTTCGCCGCGGAGATGGTCCGCGAGTCCCTCGAGCGCCATGGGGTCGACGTGCGCCTCGGCGTGGAGGCGACGGGCGCGCGCCGGGAGGACGCGGACGTCGTGCTCTCCCTCGAGGGCGGCGCGGAGGTGCGCGGGGACGAGATCCTCGTCGCCGTCGGGCGCCGACCCCACACGGACGAACTCGGCCTGGAGACCGTGGGCCTGGAGCCCGGGAGGATCGTCGCGGTCGACGACGAGATGCGGGTGGCCGACCAGCCCTGGCTCTTCGCCGTGGGCGACGTCAACGGCCGGGCGCTCGTGACCCACCAGGGCAAGCACCAGGGCCGCATCGTCGCCGACCTCATCCTCGGCCGCCCCGCGCGCGACCGCGCCCCCGTGCCGCGGGTGGTGTTCACCGACCCCCAGGTCGCCGCGGTGGGCCACACGCTGGAGTCCGCCGAGGCCGCCGGCCTGCGCGTCCGCGCCGTCGACCATCCACCCGGCGCGGTGGCCGGCGCCTCGTTCGTCGGGCGCGGGGAGGACTCGCTCGCCCGGATCCTCATCGACGACGAGCGCGGCGTGCTCGTCGGCGTGACGTTCTGCGGGCCCGAGGTCGCCGAGCTGCTCCACGCCGCGACGATCGCCGTGGCCGCCGCCGTCCCCCTCGCCGACCTCTGGCAGGCGGTCCCCGCCTTCCCCACCCGCTCGGAGGTGTGGCTCCGGCTGCTCGAGAAGGCCGGGCTTTAGAGGCGGGTTGAGCAGAGCGCGACCCGGCCGCTGAGGAGCTGGGCGGGGTGAGATCGACGCCATCAAGTTCGTCCTCCGGCGGATGATCGATGCCCGCGGACCCCAGCGCCTCTAGGAGCCGTCGGGCCAGACGCCGTGGCGGGTGAAGTACTCGCGTGCCTCCTGCTCGGCGACGCGCTCGGGGGCCTGGCGGCGCGCCTGGACCACGACGTAGACCACGTAGACGATCACCGTGACGATGCCGCCGATCGCTCCGACGAGGTCGATGACGGTCACTCCGTCCCCTTCCACGCCCAGGCGATGAACCCGCCCTGGAGCGGCAACCGTGCCCACAGCGCCCACGGCCGGATCTTTCGGTAGCGCTCGGGGTGGAGCGCCATGTGGAGGTTCGCGGGGAAGACTCCCACCAGCGTGGCGATGAGCCACCAGCGGGCGAAGGTCCGCATGCGCGGGTGCAGCGCGGTGGCGCCGCCGAGCATCTCCGCCGCGCCCGAGGCCAGCACGAGCTCCCGGTGGGCCGGGAGCCAGCCGGGCATGATCGCCTCGTAGACCTGCGGGCGGGCGAAGTGCAGCGCCCCCGTTCCGAGGAACGTGGCCGCGAGGCTGCGCCGGGCGCGGCTCAGGACAGCCGGTTCTCGATGGAGAGCGGGGCGGCGTCGGGCGACGCGGGCGTGACCGGCCCCGCCACCGCCGCATCCTCGTCCTCGTCGACCGGCTCGACTCCGAGCGACTCGGCAAGCTCGCCGGACTCCCACATCTCGGCGACGATGTCCGCGCCGCCCACGAACTCCCCGCGCACGAAGAGCTGGGGGGTGGTCGGCCACTCCGACATGGCCGAGAGCTCCTGGCGGATGCGCGGGTCTCCCAGCACGTCGACCGCCGCGAACGGCGCGCCGAGGGATTGCAGCGCGCCCGCGGTACGCGCGGAGAAGCCGCACATGGGCGCCTCGGGCGTGCCCTTCATGAAGAGGATGACGGGGTTGGAGGCGACGGCCTGCTCGATGGCCTCGCGCAGATTGGTCGGTTCGGTGCTCATGGTGTGCTCGTCTCGATCGAGAGGGCGTGGATGCGGTCACCCAACTCCGCGCCGAAGACCGCGTAGACCAGCTTGTGCTGGGCGATCCGCGACAGGCCGGCGAAGGCGGGGGAGACGACGCGGGCCTCGAAGTGCCGCCCGTCGCCCGCGACCTCGGCCCGGGCCTCCGGGATCCCCGACTCGATGCGGCCCTTCAGTTCGTCCGGGGTGACCACCGGCTCCACTATACTTCCGATAGCCATGATCACTCTTACGGACATCGGCGCCGAGAAGGTGCGCGACTTCCTCTCCTCCCAGGGCACTCCCAATCCCGCCGCCGGCCTGCGCGTGGGCGTCCGCGGCGGCGGCTGCTCGGGCTTCCAGTACGTGCTCGCGTTCGACGAGCGACGTGACGGGGACGAGCTCTTCGAGGACAAGGGCATCACCCTCCTCGTCGACACCGAGTCCGTCCCCTACGTGCACGGCTCGGTCATCGACTTCGTCGACGGCCTCCAGGGCGCCGGCTTCAAGGTGGAGAACCCGAACGTCATCGCGGCCTGCGGCTGCGGCTCCTCGTTCCGCGTCGCGGACGAGGAGGAAGTCTCCGCCGTCTAGTCCACTCAGAGCGCGACTGCCGCGCGCGCGCCGTCGAGCGCGTCGAGCGAGCGGGTGAGGCCCTGTTCGAGGCAGGTGAACGTCGGCGTATCGCGTTTCGTGTAGGCCGAGGCCTCCGTCCCGCGCAGGCGGTGGACGAGGTCGAGGAAGTCCGCGGGCGAGTCGGTTTCGAAGGCGACGACGAACTCCTGGTCGTCGAGGCCGAACGAGTAGCTCGTGTTGAGGTCGATCGAGGGGTACTCGCGCCCGATGCGGATGTGCTCCTGCATGACCGCGTAGCGCTCCTTGGAGTCGAGCGCATACCACGCGCGCGTCTTGACGAAGGGGTAGACGAAGAGGTAGCGCGACGACCCCGGCCGCACCTCCAGGCGCGACTCGTCGGAGTACTCCGAGGGCTTGGTCATCGCCAGGAAGGAGTGGGGGATCGACGCCCAGCGCATGAGCCCGCTCTGGTTGAGGACCACGTGGAGCTCGTGGATGCGCTCGAGGTTCTCGGCCTGGGAGAGGACGAGGAGGTCGGCGTCCCCGCGCGTGCCCACGAGGGAGAAGACGCGCAGGAGGTGACCGTCGGCGAAGTCCTCGCACGCGGCGGCGAACTCACGCTTGTGCTCGGCGCGCTCGGCCTCGGGAAGGCGGCGCCAGGCGGGGTCGAGCTGGAGGAACGTGTACTTGACGAACTGCCGTCGGGGCGTGGGCTCGCTCACTTCATTCAGGATAGTGACGGCGGGTATGCTCCGCCGGTGCGCATCGCCCTGGTGTCGCCGTACTCGTGGACGTACCCCGGGGGCGTGACGCGGCACATCGAGGCCCTGGCGGGGGAGTTCACCGGCTCGGGGCACGACGTACGCATCCTCGCCCCCTACGACCCGCCGGACCGCCTCGCGGTCCGGATGCACGGTGGTGCCCGTCCCCAGGTCCGCGACGTCCACCCCGCGCTCGTGCCTATCGGGCGCACGCTCGGGCTGCGGTTCAACGGCGCGGTCTCGAACGCCTCGCTCTCCCCCGCCGGCATCTCGGCGCTGCGCTCGGAGCTGGTCACCGGCGGCTATGACGTCGTTCACCTCCACGAGCCCGTCGTCCCCTGCATCGGCTGGGACGCCATGCTCTCCGTCCGCACGGCGCTCGTGGGCACCTTCCACACCTACGGGGAGAACCCGTTCACGCACAACCTGACCGTGGCGGGCGGGGTGCGCCGGCGCATGAACCGCCTCCACGTGCGCCTGGCGGTCTCCGAGGCGGCGGAGTGGACCGCCCGGCGCTTCTTCGGAGGCGCCTACCGGATCGTCCCCAACGGCGTGGAGCTCGGCCCCGAGCCGGGGCCGCGCAGCGTGACGCGCACGCTGCGGATCGTCTTCGTCGGCCAGGTCGTCGAGCGCAAGGGCCTGCCGATCCTCCTGCGTGCCTTCGAGGCCCTGCGCGAGCACGTCCCCGCCTCCCTGACCATCGTCGGGGCCGACGAGGCCCAGGTCGCCCCCCTCCTGTTCGACGCGCGCGGGGTCCGGGTCCTCGGGAAGGTCTCCGACGAGGTGAGGCGCGAGGAGCTGGCCCACGCCGACGTCCTCGTCGCCCCCTCGCTCGGCGGCGAGAGCTTCGGGATGGTCCTCACCGAGGCCTTCGCCGCGGGAACCCCGGTGGTCGCCTCGGACATCGCGGGCTACCGCGACGTCGTCAGCCCCGGGTGTGACGGGGTGCTCGTCCCCCGGGGCGACGGCCGGGCGCTGGCCGAGGCGCTGCGCGACCTCGCCGACGATCCCGCGCGGCGGGCCGCGATGGGTACGGCAGCGCGCGAGAGCGCACGGCGCTACGCCTGGCCCCGGGTGGCCGACGAGATCCTGGCGAGCTACGAGGAGGCGCGGGAGCTCGCCGCCGTCCCGTCCTCGAAGCGCGTCCACCGGGCGGCCCTGCGCGCCGGCGCGCTGCCCGCCTCGGGTGAGCGCGTGCCCTCCTTCAGGGGGTCGGCCCCCGAGCCGCCGCTGCCCGGCCGGCGCTCGCCCGCCCTGGTGGCCGCCCGCCGCGTGGCGGTGGGGATCGCGCTCGTGCTCGGCGCCGCGCTCGCGCTGGTGGCCGTGCGGCGGATCGGCCTCGACCGCGTCGCGCGCTCGCTCATCGACTCCTCGCCGGCCTGGGTGCTGGCCGGCCTCGGCCTCATGTGCCTCGCGATGGCGACCCGCGCGGTCGCCTGGCACGCGATCCTGCGCGCGGCCCTTCCACGCGCCCGGGTGAAGCTGGCCGACGCCCTGCAGGGAACGTCGATCGGAGTACTCATGTCCGCCACGCTCCCCGCGCGGCTCGGCGAGCCGTCGCGCGCGCTGATCGTGGCGCGGCGCACCGGGCGCCCCCGCGACAACCTCCCCGTCGTCCTCGGGACGATCGTCTCCCAGACGCTGCTCAACCTCGTCGCGCTGGGGATCCTCGGCGTGGTCATGTTCGAGTCCGTCGGCCTCTTCCACGGCCATCACCGGGCGCTCTGGCTCGCCTCGCTCGGACCGCTCGTGCTCCTGATCGTCGTCCTGCTCGCGCCCGCGCTCCTGGCCCGGGGCGGGACGCCGCGCTCCGAGCACCTGCGTCGCCTCGTGGCCCAGGGGCACGCGGCGCTCTCACTCGTGCGTACGGGGCTCGCGGTGTTCCGGAAACCAGGGCTCGGCGGGCTCGCCGCTCTCGCCCAGCTCACGGCGTGGGCGATCCAGTGGCTCGCGTGCTACGTGCTGCTCGTCGCCCTCGGGCTCCAGGAGCAGGCGGGGATCGGCGCCGCGGCCGCGGTGCTCTTCGCGGTCAACGTCACCGCCGCCCTGCCGGTCACGCCGTCGAACGTCGGGGTCTTCCAGGCCGCCTGCGTCGCGGTCCTCCACGGCGCCTACGGGGTCGGGGCGGCCGACGCGCTGGGCTACGGCATCGTCCTCCAGGCGGTGGAGATCGCCACCGCTGTGGCCATGGGCGCCCCCGCGCTCGTCAAGGAGGGGCTCTCCTGGCGCGACGTGAAGCTCCGGGCGATGCACGCGTCCCCGGTGACGCTGGCCGCGCGGGCCGACGGTCCGGTGGTCGCGGAGGCCGAGGCCTAGGAGCCTCGGGCCAACCTGGGGGTTGCCGCCGGGCGAAGTCGCTCAGGCCGGGGTGCCCGCGCCGAGCACGAGCGGGGAGCGGTCCGATCCGGCGACGATGTCGTCGGGCCCCGGCGCGTCGGTGAGGCGGCCGCTCTTCATTCCGAAGTACGCGGCCTGGGGGTGGTGGGCGATGATCGCGACCGTGGACTGCTCGGGCTCGACGGCGTGGCCGCCGGTGAGGCGCAGGCCGATCGTCCCGGCGTCGAGCAGGCGGAAGAGCTGCTCGTGCTCGGACTGCTCGGGTATCGCCGGGTAGCCCCAGGCGTAGCGCCGGCCCTGGCCGGCAGCGAGGCCGAGCTCGCGGCGCACCACCGAGTGCAGCCACTCGGCCATCCCCTCGGCGGTCTGGACCCCGAGCCCGTGGACGAAGAGCTGCTCGGCGAACTCGCCGTCGCGCTCCAACCGCGCCATGAGCTCGGTGACCTCCTCGCCGGCGGTCACGGCCTGGAGCGCCACGACGTCGATCTCGCCGGACCCGACGGGCCGGTAGAAGTCCGCCAGGCAGATCCGGTCGTGCCCGGGCTGGCGCGGGCAGAGGAACCGCTCGAGCTCGCGCTCGCCCGGCGCCTCGGGATCCCACACGACGATGTCATTGCCCTCGGAGTTGCACGGGAAGTAGCCAAGGCGCGCGCGCGGGCGCAGGTAGTCCTGCTCGCGCCACATGCGCTCCAGGCGGGGACGGAAGTTCTCGCGCAGCAGCTCCTCCCACGCCTCGCCCTTCACGCCGCGCCCGCCCCAGTGGAGCTTGAACAGCACGTGGAGATCGAGGTGCGGCCAGACGTCCTCGAGGTCGACCTCGACCTCCCGCGCTCCCCAGTACGGCGGCACGGGGACGGGCACGTCGGTCCGCGCCGCGGAGCGTACGGAGCTGTCGTCGGTTCGCGCGGGCGCGGGCTCGGGCCCGCGCTCACGCAGGACGCGCGCCTCGTCGCGGATCTGTACGACGAGCCGCTCACGCGCCTCGGGCTCGACGAGCTGGTCCATCTTCGCGAGCCCCTCGAAGGCGTCCTTGCAGAAGAAGACCCCGGGCGCGTAGACCTCGTCGGAGTCGACGCCCCTTGGGTACAGCAGCCGGCGGCCGAAGTCGCGGTTGATCGCCGCGCCCCCGACGAGCACCGGGAATTCGAGCCCCTGCGCGTGGAGCTCGGCGACGCACAGCGGCATCTGCTTGGAGGTGGAGACGAGCAGGGCCGAGAGGCCGATCGCCGTGGCCGCGCGCTCTCGCGCGGCGTCGACGATCGTCTGGATGGGGACCTGCTTGCCGAGGTCCACCACCGTGTAGCCGTTGTTCGTCAGGATCGTGTTGACGAGCGACTTGCCGATGTCGTGCACGTCGCCGAACACCGTGGCGAGCACCACCGTGCCCTTCGTGTAGCCCTCGATGCGGTCGAGGTAGCGCTCCAGGCGCGCCACCGCGCGCTTCATCACCTCCGCGGACTGCAGGACGAAGGGGAGGATCAGCTCGCCCGCCCCGAACTTGTCGCCGACCTCCTTCATGGCCGGGAGCAGCACCTCGTTCAGGGTGGGGACGGCGCCGATCTTCTGGACGGCGGCGTCGATCCAGTCCTCCACGCCCTCCTTGCGGCGGCGCAGGATGTGGAAGTGCAGGGCCTCCTCGGGCTCCATGCCCGCGGTCGGGTCGGCGACCGTGTCCTCCTCCTCGGGCCCCTTGGCCTCGAAGTGGGCGATGAAGCGCTCGAGGGCATCCTCGCGGCGGTCCCACACGAGGTCGTCGGCGAGCGCCCGCTCCCCGTCACCGATCTCCCCGTACGGCGTGATGTGGTTCGGGTTGACCATCGCGAGGTCGAGCCCGGCCTCCACGCAGTGGTGCAGGAACACCGAGTTGAGGACCGCGCGCGCGGCGGGAGAGACCCCGAAGGAGACGTTGGAGACCCCGAGGGAGGTCTTCACGCCGGGGATCTCGGCCTTGACCCGGCGGATGCCCTCGATGGTCGCCACCGCGGACGGGCGCCACTCGGGGTCGCCGGTGGTCAGGGTGAAGGTGAGCACGTCGAAGATGAGGACCTCGGGATCGAGGCCGTGGTCGTCGCGGCACATCTGGGTGATGCGCCTGGCGACCTCCACTTTGCGCTCGGCCGTCTTGGCCATGCCCTCCTCGTCGATGGTCAGGGCGATCAGCGCGGCGCCGTGGGCCACGGCGACGGGGACGACGCGGTCGAGCTTCGCGCGCCCCGCCTCGAGGTTGACCGAGTTGACCACCGCGCGCCCGGGGATCTGCTCGAGCGCCTGCTCGATGACCTCGGGCTCGGTCGAGTCGATCTGGATCGGCGCGGGCTGGGTGAGGTTGATGCGCTTGGCGAGACGGCGCATCTGCTCGTCCTCGTCGGCGCGCTCGGTGAGCGCGACGCAGAGGTCGAGCACGTGGGCCCCGCCCTCGACCTGGCCCTCGGCGATCCGCAGCAGCCCGTCGTAGTCGTCGGCGAGCAGCAGCTCCTTGGCCTTGCGCGAGCCCTGGGAGTTCACGCGCTCGCCGATGAGCGTCGGGCGCGGCTCCTGGACCAGCGGCGCGGCGGCGATCATGCTCGACAGGAACGCACCACGGGGTGCCGGCCGCGGTCCGGCTTCGCGTCCGCCGACGCGGTCGTGCAGCGCGCGGATGTGGTCGGGCGTGGTGCCGCAGCAGCCGCCGACGATCGAGACGCCGTAGCGCTCGACGAAGTCCTGGAGCTGGGCGGCCAGCGGATCGGGCTCGGCGGGGAAGATCGTCTCGCCCTTCGGGCCCTGGTGGGGGATCCCCGCGTTCGGGATGCAGGAGACGGGCACAGACGCGTGCTCGCCGAGGAAGCGGATCGCGTCGCGCATGTCCTCGGGGCCGGTGGAGCAGTTCAAACCGAGGACGTCGACCTTCAGGGCTTCGAGCGTCGTCAGAACCGCGTCGATGGGGGTCCCGAGCAGCATCTTCCCGCCGTTGGGCAGCAGGGAGACGCTCGCCTGAAGCGGGACGCGGCGGCCCGTGGCCGCGAAGGCCTCGCGCGCGCCGAAGATCGACGCCTTGACCTCGAGGAGGTCCTGCGCGGTCTCGATGATGATGAGATCGACGCCGCCGCGCACGAGCGCCTCGGACTGCTCGGCGAAGATCGCGACGAGCTCGGAGAAGCGCATGGTGCCGAGGGTCGGGTCCTCCGAGGCCGGGAGCTGGCCCGTGGGCCCGATGGAGCCGGCCACGAAGCGGTCGGGGCCGGCCACGCGGCGGGCGAGCTCCGCCGCCTGGCGATTGATCTCCACGGTGTGCGCGCCGAGGCCCCACTCGTCGAGCTTGAGGCGGGAGGCCTGGAAGGTGTCGGTCTGGATGACCTCCGCGCCGGCCTCGAGGAAGGAGGAGTGGACGGCCTCGATCACATCGGGGCGGTGGAGCACGAGGGCCTCGTGGCACTTGCCCTCCAGTCCGCCGTAGTCGGTGGGGTCGAGGTCGAGCTCCTCGAGGGTCGCGCCCATGCCGCCGTCGAACACGACGACGCGCTCGGAGACCGCCCGGAGATAGTCGCGCTCGGCCACGGGAGGAGGCTACAAACGTTGACACGGGTGTGGCAAGGTTGCGGGCGTGGCATCCTGGAGGGTGTGGATCTCGCGAAGCCCACGGTCCGGGACGGCCTGCGCCTCGTCGCGGTGCTGGTGGCGCTCATGTGGCTCACCGAGATCGTGGACGCGATCGACTCACATCGGCTCGACGCCTACGGGATCCAGCCACGCGATCCGGACGCCCTCTCGGGGATCCTGTGGGCGCCATTCCTCCACGCGGGCTTCGGACACCTGCTCGGCAACACCATCCCCTTCGCCCTCATGGGGGGAGCCATCGCGCTGGACGGCCTGCGGCGCATCGCCGTCGTCACCGCGCTCGTCGCCGTGGTCGGCGGCCTGGGAACCTGGCTCGTCGCGCCCGCGCACACGGACCACATCGGGGCGAGCGGCGTGGTCTTCGGCTATGCGGCCTACCTCGTGAGTCGCGGGCTGTTCTCCAAGCGCCTCGCGCAGCTCGCGCTCGGCGCCGTGGTCCTGGCGCTCTGGGGCGGGGCCCTGCTCTCGGGCTTCGCGCCCCACCCCGGGATTTCCTGGCAGGGCCACGTCTCCGGCGCGGTCGCCGGCCTGCTCGCCGCCCGGCTGCTCAGCGGCGGCACTGCTCCAAGGCGAGCAGCGCCCGTCACGTAGGCTCGCGCGTCATGCGCGTCCTAACCATTGACGGCGGCGGGATCCGGGGGATCATCCCGGCGCTCGTGCTCTCGGAGCTCGAGGCGCGGGCGGGAAAGCCCGTCGCCGACCTGTTCGACCTCGTGGCCGGCACGTCGACGGGCGGGATCCTCGCCTGCGCGCTCGGACGCCCGGGCGCCGACGGCCGGCCGTCGTGGCGAGCGGAGCAGCTCGTCGACCTCTACCGGACCGAGGGGCCGCACATCTTCTCCCGCACGCTCGCGCGCAAGGTGACCTCGGGTCTCGGGCTGCTCGACGAGAAGTACGACGACCGGGCGCTCGGCGCGGCGCTCGAGCGCTACGTCGGGCCAGGGCGGCTGTCGGACTCGCTCGTGCCGCTGCTGGTCACGGCCTACGACCTGCCGACCCGGGTGCCGTTCTTCTTCAAGTCCTGGCGGGCGAAGAACGATCCGACCCAGGACTTCCCGCTCGCGCAGGTCGCGCGGGCCACGGCGGCGGCGCCGACGTACTTCGAGCCGCTGTGCGTGGGCGATCTGGCGCTGGTCGACGGGGGCGTGTTCGCCACGAACCCGGCCATGTGCGCGTTCGCGGAGGCCAGGCGGCTGGAGCCGCGAGAGGCGCCCTTCGTCGTGTCGCTGGGCACGGGGCAGCTCACGCGGCCGATCTCCGGGAAGGACGCGGCCGGATGGGGGCTGCTCGAGTGGGTGCGACCGTTGATCGACGTCGTGTTTGACGGGGTGGCCGACACCGTGGAGTACCAGCTCGGGGAGCTGGCCCAGGATCCCGTGCGGCTGCAGGTCGCGCTGACGCGGGCTTCCGACGCGCTGGACGATGCGTCGGCGCGGAACCTGGCGTTGCTCGAGGAGCAGGCGCGGGAGCTGATCTTGTCGGCGTCGTCCGAGTTGGACCGGGCGGTCGCGCGGCTCGTGGCGTAGGACGCTCGGGGCGAGGCGCCGGGCCGGATATCTGGGGAAGGGCGGAGGAGGGGGCTGGGGGCCTCCGCGCTCGAGGCTGTCGAGGTTCGGCGAGGGCTGACTCACCCTTCCCAGCTGAGAGATCCCTCTCACAGCGGAGGGACTGGCCGAGTGAGCGCGCGAGGCGCGCTAGAAGTCCCCGCCGCCGCCGAAGTCCCCGCCGCCGAAGTCGCCCCCGCCGAAGTCCCCACCACCGCCTCCGCCGAAGTCCCC
>JBBSGJ010000003.1:0-35494 GCA_038254195.1 Solirubrobacterales bacterium | reverse complement strand
GCTCGCGGCCCGTCGCCGATCGCCGCTCGGGGTTCTCCGGACCCACCGCGCTGGAGAACACCACCTCGGCGCCGGCGGGCACGTTCTCGGCGTGGTGCGGCCCGATCGCCGGCGCGACCCCCGCCGCGCGCAGGGGCGCGAGGTAGGCCGACTCCCGCGCGTCGGACCCGGTCACCGTCGCCCCGAGCTCCGCCGCGACGAGCGCCAGGCCGCTCATGCCCGCGCCGCCGATGCCCACGAAGTGCAGGGCGCGCCCGGTCCAGTCGGTCACGGGCGAGAACCGTAGGGTGTCCGCGCCTAGACGCCGGCGGCGTCGCGGAGCCGGCTCATGGTGAACACCGAGCGCAGCGTCAGCCCCTCCGCCGCGAGGCTCTCGGCGCCGCCCGCTTCCCGATCGATCACGCACAGCACGGCCACGATGTCCGCGCCGCGCTCGCGCAGGGCGGCGCAGGACCGGATGAGCTGGCCGCCCGAGGTCACCACGTCCTCGATGACCGCCAGGCGACGACGGGCCACCCCGCCGCCCTCGGCCAGCCGGCACGTGCCGTAGTCCTTGGCCTCCTTGCGCACGAAGAGGGCCGGGACCCCGCTGAGCTGCGAGGCCATCGTCGCCAGCGGCACGCCGCCCAGCTCCAGCCCCGCCAGCGCCTCCACGCCCTCCGGAAGCAACGCGACGAGCGCCCGGGACACCTCGCGCAACAGCTCCGGATCGGACTCGAACAGGTACTTGTCGAAGTACTCGCCGCTCACCACCCCGGAGCGCAGCCGGAACTCGCCGGTCAGGTGCGAGCGGTCGTAGATGCGCCGCGCGAGCCTGGCGGGGGGAGGCGACGGGCCCACGGCACCAGCCTACGTCGACGGCGGGATCGCGGGGGTGGCGGTTCTCACCGCGGAACGGGACCGGGGCGGCGGCGCGAGCCCGCCGCCGCGAGGACCTCGCGGGCCACCTCCCGCGCCGCGTCCGGCCGCGCGAACCCGGCCGCCGCACGGCCCATCGCGGACAGGCGCCCCGTGTCGCCGAGCAGGGCGTCGACCTCCGCGCGCAGCCGCGCGGGCGTCAGCTCGGCGTCGGGGAGCAAGACGGCGGCCACGGCGCGCTCGAGCCAGCGGGCGTTGTGGGTCTGGTGGTCGGCGGTGGCGTGGGGGTAGGGGACGAGGATCGACGGGCGCCCGTGGGCCACGACCTCCCACAGCGACCCGCCCCCGCGGGCCACTACGAGGTCGGCGGCGAGCAGGACCGGGCCGAAGTCCGCGACGTACGGGCGCGTCTCGTAGCCGTCGTCCGGCGCCGTCACCGTCGCGAAGTCCCGCGGCCCGGTGATGTGGAGGACCCGATAGGAAGCGCCGGCGAAGGCCTCCGGCGCCGCCACGTTGAGCGAGCGCGCCCCGAGCGAGCCGCCGAACACGAGCACGAGCCGGTCGCTCTCCTCCAGGCCGAGGGCGGCGCGAGCCGCGGGGCGGTCGCTCGCGGGAGGGGGTACGGGCCGCCCGGTGACCCGGTAACGCTCCCCCTCGCGGCCCGGGACCGGGAAGGCCAGGCAGACCCGCCGCGCCCACGGCGCCAGCGCCCGGTTCGTGAGCCCGAGATGCGAGTCGGCCTCGGTCAGCACGAGGGGAACGCGACGGAGCACCGCGGCGAGGCCGACCGGCCCCGCGACATACCCACCGCCGCCCAGCACGACGTCCGCCCGCAGCGCCCCGAGCAGCCGCAGCGCCCGCCCGGCCGCGACGCCCGCCTTGCCCACCGCCCGCGCCGCGTGCAGCGGGTTCGTCCGCGAGATGCCCTCCGCGGGCAGCGCGTGGAGCGGGATCCCGGCGGCGGGCACGAGCTCTGACTCGGCGCGCTCGCCCCCGATCCACTCGACCGAGGCGCCCTCAGCCCGCAGCGCGGCGGCGACCTGGAGGGCGGGCACGACGTGCCCGGCCGTCCCCCCCGCCGCGATCACCACGCGCGGCGCCGTCACCGCGTCCCCCCTCCACGGCCCGCAGCCTGACGGTGCCGCCGCCCGCGAGGTGCAGAAGCATCCCGATGGCCGCGAGCATGACGCAGACGTTCGTCTGCCCGTAGGAGATCAGCGGCAGGGGCACGCCGGTCAGCGGCGCGAGCCCGAGAACGACGAAGATGTTGAGGATCGCCTGGCAGAGGATGAGCGAGGTCAGGCCCGCGGCGAGGAGCTTCGCATAGGGGCCGGTTGCCTTCCGGGCCGTGCGCAGGCCCGCCCACAGGATCATCCCGTAGAGGGTGAGGACCCCGAGGACCCCGGCCACGCCGAGCTCCTCCCCGATGACCGCGAGGATGAAGTCCGTATGCGCCTCGGGCAGGTACAGCGCCTTCTGGGTGGACTGGCCGAGGCCGACCCCGAACAAGCCCCCCGAGCCGAGCGCGATCTGACCCTGGACGGCCTGGAAGCCCGCACCGCCCGAGTCCGCCCAGGGGTTGATGAACGACGTGAGCCGCGCGCGGCGGTAGGGCTCGGCGATCGCGAAGACCACGATGAGCAGGGCCACCCCGCCCACGAGGTAGGCGAGGTAGCGCATGGGCGCCCCGGCGGCCACCAGCAGCGCCCCCGCGGAGAAGCAGATGACGAGCGCGGTGCCGAGGTCGGGCTCGGCCGCCACCAGCGCCGCCGCCCCCCCGACGATCACGAGCAGCGGCGAGACCATGCCCCGGAACGTCCGGATCCGCTTGGGGTGGCGGGCGAGGAACTGCGCCCCGTAGAGCACGAGGGCGATCTTCATGAGCTCCGAGGGCTGGAACTGGAGCGACGCCGCCCCGAGCCAGCGCCGGGCCCCGTTGACCTGCACCCCGGCCACGAGCACACCGAGGAGCAACACGAAGGAGACCGCGAGCAGGACCGGCGTGAAGCGGCGTACGGCGTCGAGGCCATGACGCGAGAGGACGTGCATCGCCGCGAGGCCGACCGCGCCGAAGAGCACGTAGCGCACGAGGAACGCCGTGCCGTTCCCGCCCGTGACGAGCAGGTTGCGCGAGGAGGAGGCCGAGTAGACCATCACCGCCCCGAAGGCGAGCAGGCACAGCGTCGCGGTCATGAGCACCTGGTGCTCGAGCGGCTGGGGGCGGCGGGTCTTCTTCACCCGAGCACGAGCTCCCGAAAGCGGTCGCCGCGGTGCTCGAAGTCCGCGAACTGGTCGAAGGAGGCGCAGGCCGGGGAGAGCAGGACGACCTCGCCGGGCCGGGCGCGCTCGCCGAGCGCCGCGACGGCGCGCTCGAGCGTCCCCGCTTCCAGCACCGGCGCCGCGTCGCCCAGCGCCCGGGCGATGCCCGGGGCGTCCTCCCCGATGAGCGCGACCGATGCGCAGCGCTCGGCCACGGGCGCCCGGAGCGCGCCGAAGTCCTGGCCCTTGCCCTGCCCGCCGAGGATGAGGTGGATCGGCGGCGCGAACGCGGCGAGGGCGACCAGCGTCGAAGCCACGTTGGTCGCCTTGGAGTCGTTGACCCAGGTGACGCCGTCGCGTTCGGAGACGACCTCCAGCCGGTGCGCGACCCCGGCGAAGGTGGCCAGCGCGTCGCGTACGGCGTCCTCCTCGACTCCGACGGACAGCGCCGCGGCCGCGGCCGCCATCGCGTTGAGGCGGTTGTGGGCGCCGGGGAGCAGGACGTCGGCGTCGGGAAGGGGATCGTCGGGGCCGAAGGTCACGCGCTCGGCCCGGGTCTCCAGCGCGAGCCCCTCGGGGACCACCGCGACGTCATCGCGCGCCTGGCGGGTGAAGATGCGCAGCTTCGCCGCCGTGTAGGCCTCGAGCGTCCCGTGACGGTCGACGTGGTCCTCGCCGAGGTTGAGCAGGACGGCGGCCTCGGGGGCGAACGCCTCCGTGTCCTCGAGCTGGAAGGAGGAGCACTCGGCGACGATCCAGGTGTCGGGCTCGACGCGCCCGGCGAGCGCCGTGAGCGCCCGGCCCACGTTCCCGGCCACCTCCACGGGCCGGTCCGCCGCGCGGAAGACGGCGCCGAGGAGCTCGACCGTCGTCGTCTTGCCGTTCGTCCCCGTCACCGCGACGAACGGGTTGGGCAGGAGCAGCCAACCGAGCTCGAGCTCACCGAGACCGGTGAGGCCGGCGGCGCGAGCGGCGCGGACGGGCGGGGCCTCGGCGGGGACGCCGGGGCTCTTGACGAGCGTGCGGGCCCGGGGTACGAGGTCGACGCCGGGTTCATCCAGGCGCACTTCGACGCCGTGCTCGGCAAGCCTCCCCGCTCCGGCCGGATGCCGGGCGTCGACCGCGATGACCTCCTCCCCCCGCCGCGCGAGCGCCGCGGCCGCCGCCTGCCCCGAGCGCTCGAGCCCGAGCACGAGGAACGGCCCCGGCGGCAGCGGCGGGCGCGGCTTCACCGCCGGGATGCTGACCGGGCTAGGAGACGGACTGCTGGAACAGCGTGAAGCCGATCGCCGAGCAGACCGCGGCGACGATCCAGAAGCGCAGGATGATCTTCGTCTCCGACCACGCCATGAGCTCGAAGTGGTGATGGATCGGGGCCATTAGGAACACGCGCTTGCGGAAGGTCTGGAAGGCGAAGACCTGGATGGCGACCGACAAGGCCTCGACCACGAAGATCCCGCCGATGAGCACGAGGAGGATCTCGGTACGGGTCATCACCGCCAGCCCCGCGACGAGCCCTCCGAGCCCGAGCGACCCCGTGTCCCCCATGAAGATGTTCGCGGGAAACGAGTTGAACCACAGAAAGCCGATGCACGCGCCCACGCCGCACCCCGCGAGCATTGAGAGGTCCTCGTTGCCGGGACCGGGCGTGATGAACGTGATCCCGATGTACGCGAGCAGGACGATCGCCGAGCACCCCGCGGCGAGCCCGTCCAACCCGTCGGTGAGGTTCACCGCCGAGCTCGACCCCGCCACCACCAGGTAGATGAACACCGGGTAGAACAGGCCGACCGGAATCGTCACGTCGCCGATCCGCAGGCGGATGGAGTTCGGCAGCCCCGCCTTGTAGTGCGCGACCCACCACAGGGCGAGCGCGATCAGGAAGGTGAGGATGAGCTTCGTCCGGCCGCGGAGCCCGAGCGAGCGCCGCTTGACGATCTTCATGTAGTCGTCCGCGAAGCCGAGCCCGGCCAGGGCCAGGGCGCCCCCGAACACGCCGATCGAGCGCCAGTCGTGCCCCGAGAGGATGAGGAACGGCACGGCGATCGCCAGGAAGATGATCAGCCCGCCCATCGTGGGGGTCCCCGCCTTGGTCTGGTGGCCCTCGGGCCCCTCCTCGCGGATGTTCTGGCCGAACTCACGCCGGCGCAGAAAGGCGATGAACTTCGGCGCGACGAACACGCAGATGAGCAGGGACGCCGTGCCGGCGATGAGGACGCGACCCATGCGCTAGGAGCCCAGCGCTGCGCAGACGACCGACAGCCCGACGCCGTTCGAGGCCTTGACGAGCACGGCCTCCCCGGGGCCGGTCAGGCCGGGGACGAGCTCCGCCGCGGTGGCGGCGTCGGGCACGCGGTGGGCGCCGGCTCCGAACGCCTCGGCCATGTGGGCGGCCCGGGGGCCCACGGCGACGAGGCGGTCGACCCCGCGGGCGCGGGCATGGGCGCCGATCTCGGCGTGGAAGCGGGCCTCGTCGGGGCCGAGCTCGAGCATGTCCCCGAGCACCGCGAGCTTCGGGCCCGGGTGCTCGGCGAGGGCGTCGAGGGCGGCCCGGACGGACATCGGGTTCGCGTTGTAGCAGTCGTCGATGACGACGACCCCCCGGGAGGTGGTGCTGCGCGCCCCCCGGCCCGCCACCGGGGCGAGGTCGACCCGGCCCGACGGCTCCACTCCGAGCGCCCGCGCGGCGGCGACCGCCGCGAGAAGGTCGGTGAGGACGTGAGGCGGGGCGTCGGGGAGCACGGGGTCCAGATCTTGGAGGGTGACGTCGCCGCCTGGGCCGAACGTGACCGTCTCGACATCGTGGCGGAGATACGGGTCGAGCAGGGGCTCTCCGGCGGGGATCACCGCGGTGGCGCCGGGACGCAGGCCGGCGATGAGCTCCGCCTTGGCCGCGGCGACGCCCTGGAGCGAGCCGAGCAGCTCGAGGTGCACGGGGCCGACGTTGACGATCACCCCGACGTCGGGCTCGGCGATGGCCGTGAGCTCGGCGATCTGGCCGGCGCCGCGCATGGCCATCTCCAGGACGAGGACCTCGGTCCCCTCAGGCGCGGCGAGGATCTGCAGCGGCAGACCGATCTCCGTGTTGAAGTTGGCGCGCGAGGCCACCGTGGCGCGGTGCGGCGCGAGGAGCTTGAGCAGGAGCTCCTTCGTGGTCGTCTTGCCCGTGGACCCGGTGACCCCGATCACCTGCGCGCCGAGCTCCCGCCGCCAGGCCCGCGCGAGGCGCCCGAGGGCGGCGAGGGGGTCGTCGGCGGCGAGGACGGCGCCGGAGTCATCCCCACCCACCCCGGCGTCCGCGTGTCCGGGCGCGACCAGGACCCCCCAGGCGTCCGCCCCGAGCACCGCGGAGGCGAAGGAGCCGCCATCGACCCGCGTTCCCGGGAGGCCCACGAACAGCGCCCCCGGTCCGGCCTGCCGGGAGTCGACGACGACCCGCTCCAGCGCGTGACCCGCGGGCGCATCGCGGACGAGCTCCGCGCCCGCCGCCGCGGCCACCCGCGCCGGCGACCACCCCCTCATCGCGCGACCACCCGCGCGAGGGCCTCCCGCGCGACCTCGCGGTCGTCGAACGGCACCTTGCGGCCGCCGGCGAGCTCCTGGCCCTGCTCGTGGCCCTTGCCCGCGATCAGCACAAGGTCCCCCGGTCCGGCGCCGTCCAGGGCGCGCTCGATCGCCGCGCGCCGGTCGAGGATCGACTCCGTCCCCGGCGCGGCGCCCGCGAGGATCTCGGCGACGATCGCCTCCGGGTCCTCGGAGCGGGGGTTGTCGGAGGTCACGATCGCGCGGTCGGCGAGCCGGGAGGCGACCTCCCCCATGACCGGGCGCTTGACGCGGTCGCGGTCACCGCCCGCGCCGAAGACCACGGTGACCCGGCCGGGGACGAGCTCGCGCGCGGCGCGCAGGACGTTCTCCAGCGCGTCGGGCTCGTGGGAGTAGTCCACGATCACCGGGAAGCCCTGGCCGGCGTCGACGGGCTCGAAGCGCCCGGGGACCCGCTCGGCGCGCGGGAGGACCGCGGCGATCGTCTCGAGGCCGACGCCCACGGCGCGCACCGCGGCGGCCGCGCCCAGCGCGTTGAGGACGTTGAAGCGACCGGGTAGGGGTACGGTCAGCTCGACCTCGCCCTCGGGCGTCTCCGCGCGGAAGCGAGTGGCGATCTGGCCACCGTAGAGGTGGGTGACCCGCCACTCGGCGTCGCGCTCGAGCGCGATCGTCACCGCGTCCGGAAACTCCTCGGCCAGGCGCCGGCCGGAGGGATCGTCGACGTTGATGACCCGCGTCACGGGGTTCGTGGAGAAGAGCCGGCGCTTGGCCTGGAAGTAGGTCTCCAGGTCACCGTGGAAGTCGAGGTGGTCGTGGCCGAGGTTCGTCCACACCGCGACGTCCCAGTGGATCGCGTCGGCGCGGCCGAGCTCGAGCGCGTGGGAGGAGACCTCCATCGCGCAGCAGGAGTCACCCCCCGCGACCATGGCGCGGAAGTCGCCCTGGAGGTCGATCGCCTCCGGCGTCGTGCGCTCGGCCGTGCGCTCCCGCCCGCCGACGACGGACTTCACGGTGCCCACCAGGCCGCACGCGCGCCCCGCTCCCTCGAGCAGCGAGCGGATGATGAACGCGGTGGTCGTCTTGCCGTTCGTGCCCGTGATGCCGAGCATCGCGAGCTCCGCGGTGGGATCGCCGAAGAACCGGGCCGCGGCGGTGGGCATCGCCGCGCGGACGGACGGCACGCAGAGCTCCGGGACCCCGAGCCCCAGGGGCCGCTCCACGACCAGCGCCGCCGCCCCGCGTGCGATGGCGTCCGGCGCGAATTCGTGGCCGTCGCGCGTGAACCCCGGTACACAGAAGAACAGGGTGCCCGGCCCCACGCAGCGGGTGTCGAGCGCGAGGGCAGCGATCTCGGGGTCCGGGCGTGGGGGGCGGGAGGTGGGATCCGATCCCCCGGGCATGACCTGGGAGAGGCGCACGCGGCGGCGAGTCTAGGGGTGGCTGGGGCCCGATTCAGGGGTACGCACCGGGGATGGAATCCAGCGAAGAGCATTCCGAGAAGCCCACGGGCATCCGCGAGGAGGGCGGGCCGCAGGAGCGCGACACCGGCCGCGACCCCCACCACGCCCTGAACAACCCCGCGGTCGACCCCGACCCCACCGAGTACCCCGACCCCTACGAGAAGCGCCCCGACCCGCGGGACCCGGACAACCCCGACCCCGCCGCGGCCGCCCAGCCCTCCACGAGCGAGGAGCCCCCGCCGCGGAACTTCGCAGAGCTCAAGGGCTACTCGGACAAGTACGGGACCGACGATCTCGACGAGTCCGCCGGGTAGTCAGGTGGAACCTCACCTGGGGGGAATGCCGAGATAGGGCAACGCAAACGCCATGAGCTTCTGGAACGCCGGCGCTGCGACCTGCCCGCCGTAGATCGCGCCCTGGGGCTCGTCGACGACGATGGAGACGAGCAGCTGGGGGTCGCGGGCCGGGGCGAAGCCGACGAACGAGGCCACGTAGCGGGTGGACGAGTAGCCGCCGTGGACCGGGTCGGGCTTGTTCGCCGTGCCCGTCTTGCCCGCGAGGGCGTAGCCCGGGATCGCGGCCTCGTGCGCCGTGCCGCCGGGGGCGAGGACGCCCTCGAGCATCGTCCGCACCGAGGCGGCCACGCGCGGGGAGATGATCCGGTGCCCGCGCGGGCGCGGCGCGCGGTGCCCGCCGATCGCGTCGACGATCCGCGCGGGGCGTAGGATCCCGCCGTTGGCGATCGCCGAGTACGCCGTGGCCATCTGCAGCGGCGTGACCGCCTCGCCCTGTCCGATCGGCAGGTTGCCCATCGACGAGCCGGAGTAGGACTTCCGGGGCAGGACGATCCCCCGCTCCTCGCCCGGGAGCCGGACCCCCGTCTGCTGCCCGAAGCCGAAGCGACGGACCCAGCGGTCGAAGCGCGTCGCACCCAGCTTCAGCCCGATGGAGATCGCCCCGACGTTGCTCGACTGGGCGAGGATCTGCGCCACCGAGAGGCGCTCGGGGCCGCGCGCCTCGGCGTCGTGGATCGAGCGGTCGGCGATCTGGAGGTTCACCGGGAGGTCGAACTGGGTCTCCGGGGTCACCAGGCCCTGCTCCAGCGCGCCGGCGACGGTGATCGCCTTGAAGGTCGAGCCCGGCTCGTACGTGAAGCCGACCGCGCGGTTCTGGCGGGCGTAGGCCGGGGCACCGAGCGGATCGTTCGCGTCGACCCGCGGCCAGTTGGCCATGGCCAGGACGTTGCTCGTGCGCGGGTCCATGACGATCGCGGTCGCGCCCTTGGGCCGGTACGTCGCCCCCACGCCCTGGAGGACCTCCTCCACCTTGTCCTGGAGCGCGGCGTCGAGGGTCAGGCGCACGGACTGCCCGGGGATCGTCGGCCGCTCGTCGCGGAGCTCGATGGGCTGGCCGAGGGCGTCGTTGACCGCCCGACGCACGCCGTCGCGCCCGCGCAGGACGGGGTCGAGGCCCTGCTCGAGGCCCCAGAGCCCCTGCCCGTCGGTCCCCACCGCACCGATGAGCTGCGAGGCGAGCCAGGAGCGGGGATAGGTGCGCTTCTGGCGCGGGATGAGCTGGATCCCGGGGATCTCGAGGTGGGCGATCCGCGCCGCCCGGACGGAGGGGAGCTCACGCGCGAGATAGACGAAGCCGGTGTCGCGGCGCACGAGCGTGGCGAGGACCTTGGCCTCGGGGCGGCGCAGCAGCGGCGCGAGCCGCCGCGCGGCGCCGAGCGGGCGCTTGACGAGATAGGGGGTGACGGCGACGTCGTCGGCCGCCTCGTCCACAGCGAGCTCGACCCCGCGGCGGTCGACGAGCGTCCCCCGCGGCGCAGGCAGAGGGATCCTCTGCGTCTGCTGGGAGGACGCGACCTGGCGCAGCGTCGAGGCCCGCACCGTCCCGAACCACGCCGCGCGGAAGGCGGCGAGGCCGAGGAGGACGACGAAGACGAGGAAGAGGAGAGAGATCCGGCGCTCGACGAGGCGCACGGACTAAGGGGTCGTGGTCGGGGTGGACGCCCCGGGCGAGGGGGACGTGGTCGTCGGCGTGGCCGGGACCGTCGCCGTTGCCGGCAGGGTCGCCGGGGACGGTGGGGTCGTGACCGTCGGCGTCGAGAGGGTGGTCGCGGTGGGGGTCGCCGTGGTCACGCCGGTGGTCGTGGGGGTCGCCGCCGCGGCGGCGGCAGTCGCTCCCACGCCCGTGCCCGGCGGCTTGATCGCCCGCACCGCGCGGCGGGCGTCGGCGCCGCCGCGCAGGAAGCGCACGGACCCCGCGAGGGGATCCACCAGCCCGGCGCGCAGCGCGGCCTCACGGACCCGCTCGCCCGAGGACAGGCGGCCGTTGACGGCCCGCAGTGCCGCGTTCTCGCGCTCGAGCACGGCCGCGCGCTCCACGGAGCGCCCGATGCCGGAGTTCAGCCGCAGCAGGCCGACCTGCATGGTCACGATCCCGATGAGCAGCATCCCGACGACCGGGATCCACGCCCGGCCACCCACGAGGCGGTCCGTGAAGCGGTGGTCGGGCAGGCCGCGCAGGCCCTCGAGCACCCGCCCGGGCGCCGGAAGGGCGATCCCCGGCCGGGCGGCGGGCGCCGCGGCGGCTCCTCCCCCACCCGCCCGGGCGCCCGCCGGGGCCGGCCGCAGCGGCCCGGAGATCCGCCGGGGGGGCAGGGCGATACGGCGGGTGCGGCGTCGGCCGGCGGCCGTGGGGGGAGCAGAGGTGCTCATCCGCTCACCCGCCCCTCGGGGCCGGCGATACCCGAACCATCCAACTTGCGGGCGGCGCGTAGGCGCGCGGACTTGGAGCGTGGATTGGACGCGATCTCTCCGGGCGTGGGCGCTACAGCCCGCCGGGAGAGAAGCTCTGCCTCCGGCTCCCGGCCGCATCCGCAGACTGGCATGGCGGGCGGACAGATGCACCCACGCGCGCGCTCGGCGAGGAAGCGCTTCACGCGGCGGTCCTCCAGGGAGTGGAAGGAGATCGCGCCGAGGCGGCCACCGCCGCGCAGCACCTCCCACCCGAGGGGGAGGGCGGCGTCGAGCTGATCGAGCTCCTCGTTGACGGCGATCCGCAGGGCCTGGAAGACGCGCTTGGCGGGATGGCCGCCCGCGAAGCGCACGGGCGCGGGGACCGCCGCGGTCACCACGTCGACGAGCTCGCTCGTGGTGGCGATCTCCTCCTTCGCCCGCCGCCGCGCGATCGCCCGCGCGATCGGGGTCGCGTAGCGCTCCTCCCCGAGCTGGCGGAAGAGCCGGGCCAGACGGCGCTCGTCCCACCCGTTGACGAGGTCGCGCGCGGTGAGCTCGACGTCGGGGCCCATCCGCATATCGAGCGGCGCGTCGTAGGAGTAGGCAAAGCCGCGCTCACGCGTGTCGACCTGCATGGAGGACACGCCGAGGTCGAAGTACAGGAGGTCGGCCGCGACGCCCTCCGCGCGCAGCTCCTCGAGGCCCTCGGCGAAGGGCGCGCGCAGGAAGCGCACGTCGCAGGCGACCTCGGCGGCGAGCTCGGCGAAGCGCTCCTCGGCGACGGGGTCGCGGTCGATGGCGATCAGGGTGCCCGCCGGCCCGATCCGCTCGGCGACGATCCGGGCGTGGCCGCCCCCGCCGAACGTGCAGTCGACGGCCACGTCGCCCGGGCGCGGGTCGAGGAGCTCCACGAGCTCCCCCGCGAGGACGGGGACGTGCAGCGAGGTCATGTCGAGGAGTGTGGCCACGTCAACCTCCGAGTCCTGCGGCGATGTCGGCGATGTTCGCGGTGACCTGGCGGGAGTGCTCGGCCCACCGCGCGCGGTCCCAGATCTCGAGGCACTCGTCGGCGCCGAGGAGCGCGACGTCCCGGCCGAGCCCCGCGTGCGCCATCAGGAAGGGCGGGAGCATCACGCGTCCGGCGCCGTCGAGCTCGAGGGGCTGGGCGTGCGCGGAGAGGTAGCGCTTGAGGTCGCGGTACCGGGGCGAGAGGCGGTTGTGCCCGGCGAGCGCCTGCTCGCGCCACTCGTCGTAGTCGACGGGGCGCCAGACCGCGACGCAGGGCTCGAGGCCCGCGGCGAGAACCACACCATCAGCGAACGCCGCCCGCAGCTTGGCGGGGATCGTGAGACGGTTCTTCGCGTCGAGCGTGAAGTCGAAGGTTCCCTGGAAGGCCATATGTGCTCATCGCTCGGGGAGGGGTCACGGCGGGCCGGGGTGACTGGGTGGGAGGAGCCCTGCCACCCCGGCTCACTCGCGTTGTGGAGTTCTATCCCACAGCGTCCCACTTTGCAACACATTTGTCGTCAGGGCTCCCACCAGACTTGGACCGCGCCGGTAGCTGCCGTATTTGCAGGCATTTCGTCGGGGGCGATTTTGCACGCAGGCGTGCGTTCGCGCCGTCTGCACGAGGTCGTGCGCGTTCCGCAGCCGTTCCGCCGCCCCGTGTGCAGCGGATGGTGGGACGGAGTGGGGCGCGGAGAGGGCTGGGCGCGTCAGGTCAGCGACGCGAGCATCGCCGCGGCGACCAGCAGCATCGCCGAGGGCACGAGCCCGAGGGCGATCACGAGCTGGATCTTCGGCGCGGCGCGCTCGGCGCGCTCGCGGATGCGGCGCGCCCGTTCGGAGCGCGCGTCGCGGGCCTGGGCGGCGAGCGTGGTGGCCAGCGGCGCCCCGAGGCGCTCGGCCCGCTCGACGGCGGCGACCAGCGCCGGCATCCCCGCCGCAGGACAGCGGAGCGTGAGCGCGCCGAGCGCCCGGGGACGGGGGACCCCGAGCTCGACCTCGCGGGCGGCGCGGCGGAGCTCGGCGGCCAGCGCACCACCGCGGCGGCGGCCGACCTCGGCCAGCGCGCGGGTGAGCGGCAGGCCGGCCTCGAGCGCCACGCGGACGAGCTCGAGCACGTCGGGCAGCTCGCGCTCCATGCGCCGGCGGCGGTCGTGGATCCGGCGGCGGAGGAGGAGATCGGGGGCCAGGAAGCCGCTGGCGCCGAGCGCGCACGCCAGCAGCGCCGCGGCCCGGACCGGGAGGGCCGTGGCCAGGAGGGCGGCCAGGCCGAGGCCCGCGAGCGCACCGCCCGCCTTGATGGCCATCACGTCTGACTCGGCGAGTCCGAGCGGCGTCCCCGCCGCGGCCACCCGGGCGGCGAGGTCGGCGGGCGCCGCTCCCCGCGGCCCGAGGCGGCGACCGAGCGCGGCGAGCAACCCCACGAGCCGCCGCGATCGCCGCCGGGCCCCGCGTCCGGCGGCGGCGAGCTCGGCGAGACCGGCCCCGGCAAGGCCGCCGGCGAGCATCGCGGCAAGGACCGCCCGGCTCACTCCCCCACCTTCCCCAGCCGCCGGATCGCCAGCAGGGATCCCACCTGGAGGCCGACCGCGAGGACCGTGAGGGTGGCCGGGAGGGGCTCCGAGAGGACCGTGCCCAGCACTCCCGGCGAGGCGAGCTGGGCGAGGGCGGCGCCCCCGAGGGGCAATCCGCAGACCAGGAGCCCGGTGAAGCGCGCCTGGGCGGTCGCCGCGCGGGCGTCGCGCGTGAGGCGCACCGCCTCCTCCTGGGCCTCGGCCAGCCCCCGGAGCAGGCCCGCCAGGTCTCCGCCCGCCTCGCGCTGCAGGAGGATCGCCGCGGCGAGGGTGTCCCACTCCTGCCCACCGGCACGGACCCGCAGGCGCTCGAGGACGTCCTCCGTCCGCGCACCGAGCTCGAGCTCCCGCGCCGCTCCGCGGAGCTCCGCGCCGACGAGGCCGGGGAGTCCGCGGGCCGCCTCGGAGAGCGCGCCACGCACCGAGTGCCCGGCGCCCACCGCGTCGGCGAGGGCGCGCGCGACGAGGGGCGCGTCCTCGGCGACCGCGGCACGCCAGCGCGCCCGGCGCATCCGGACGGCCTGGAGCGCGAGGGCCGGGCCCAGCGCGGCGAGCCCCAGCCCGAGCAGCGGCCCCGCGAGCAGCCAGCCCGCGGCGAGCAGCACCCCGGCGGCGACGAGCCCGAGCCGGCGGCGCTCGAGCGCGCTCGGCTCCCGGCCCTCCCGCCCGGCCCGTCGCAGCGGCACGAGCGCGCCCGCCACACGTCCCGGCAACCCCGCCGCGTCCGCCGCGCCCAGCGCCTCCCACGCGCCGAGCACCCCGGCGCCCCCGGCAAAGGCGGCGGCGAGGACCGCGCGCGTCACGCGTCGACGGCCCGCTCGGCCGCGCCACCGGGCACCGGCGGCCGCCATACCGCGCGACCCTCCCGCCACGTCATGAGCTCGCGCAGCCCGACGCTCCCGGCCACCCGCACGACCTCCCCCACCGCGGTGACCCGCCGCTCGCCCTCGCGCCCGCGCTCCTGGTGCACGACGAGGTCGATCGCCGCGGCCACGAGCTCCTGAACCGCCGCGTGGGGCAGGGCGACGTCGGCCATGAGGGCGAGGGTCTCGACGCGCCGCAGCGCCGCCTCCGCCCCGCTGGCGTGAACCGTGGACAGCGAGCCGTCGTGGCCCGAGCCCATCGCCAGGAGCATGTCGAGGGCCTCTCCCCCGCGGACCTCGCCGACGATGATCCGGTCGGGCCGCATCCGCAGGGCGTTGCGCACGAGCCGGCGGATGGGGACCTCCCCGCGGCCCTCGAGGTTCGGGGGCCGCGCCTCGAGCCGCACCACGTGCGGCTGGCGCAGGCGCAGCTCGGCGGCGTCCTCGATGGTGACGATCCGCTCCTCGGCGCCGATCGCCTCCGAGAGCGCGTTGAGCGTCGTGGTCTTCCCCGAGCCCGTGCCTCCGCTGACGAGGATGTTCAGGCGCGCACGCACCGCGCGCGCGAGGAGGTCCGACACCCCCGGTGGCATGGTGCCCAGCCCGACGAGGTCGTCCAGCCCGAACCCCGCCCGCCGGAAGCGGCGGATGGTCAGGACGGGTCCGTCCAGCGACAGGGGCGGGATGACCACGTTCACGCGCGAGCCGTCGGCCAGGCGCGCGTCGGCCAGCGGCGACGCCTCGTCGACCCGCCGGCCCACCGGCGCGAGGATGCGCTCGATGGCGTGGCGCAGCTCCCCCTCCCCGGAGAAGGCGACGTCGGTGCGCTCGATCCGGCCCCGCCGCTCGACCCACACCCGGGAGGGGCCGAGGACCATGACCTCGTCGACCTCGGGATCGGCGAGCAGCGGCTCGAGCGGCCCGAGCCCCGCCACGTGGCGCTCGACGCGCCGGGCGAGCTCACCCCTCTCCTCCTCCCCCAGCAGCGCGCACTCCGCCTCGACCAGCCCGGCGATCCGGCCCGGCAGGTCACCGCGATCCTCGGCGCCCGCCTCGGAGACGAGGCGCTCACGCAGCCGCCCGGCCAGCTCGTCGAGTCCGGACTCCACGCCCTCAGCCTCCCAGGCCCGCGCCCGTCCCGATGCCCGCCCCGGTCCGCCCGCGGTCCCCCGGGGCCCGGGGCAGCAGGCGGATCTCGCGGGCGAAGGACTGGGCGGCGGCGAGATAGACGGCCTGGCGGAGGGTCACCCGCACCGACGCGGATACCCGCGGCACGCCGGACGGCGCGTCGGCGTGGTCGTCAGCGGGCGCCGCGCGGGAGTCGAGCACCTCGACGTCCTGGAGCGCGAGGCGCGTGCGGCCGGCCCCGTTGCCGTCACCCTCCCGGGTCACGAGGACGTCGACGTGGGCGCCGGCGACGACGAGTCGGGGATCGCCCGTGGCCACGAGCTCGGCGACCCGCTCGCCGGGCCGGGCGAGGCCGGCGGCGGCGGCGTCCGGGTCGCGGACCACGGCGGGCGTGAGCGCGCTGCCCGCGGGCAGCGGCGCCCGCGCACGGAGGCCGAGCAGCGCGCCCGGGGTCGGGAAGGCCTGCGGCGGCGCGAACTTCGCCGGCACGCGCCGGACGGCCAGCCGCGCCGCGGTGATCGCCTCCCCCTCGCGCAGCGTCGAGCGGACGACGATCACCGGCACGAAGGGTCCGAGGCGGCGGTCGAGCGCCGCCTCGCGCTGGGCGACGTCCGAGGCGGCCAGGCCGCCGAGCGCGAGCGCGAGCCCGAGCAGGAGCGCCGCCCGCCGCCGCCGGCTCACGCGCGGGAGGGGGCGTCCGGGCGACGGGCGGGACGCTGGGCGGCCGGCAGATCGAGGACGAGCCGCGCACCGCGCGCCGATGGGGCCGAGGTCAGCGTGCCGCCGTGGCGCTGGGCGACGTCCGCGATCACCGGGAGGCCGTGGCCCCGCGGCTCGATGCGGTGCGGCCCGAGATGCCGCCTCCGGCGCTCGGCGCCGCGCAGGAGCTCGGCGACGGGCGCGGAGAGCCCGCGCCCTCCGTCCTCCACGCTCACCCGCACCCGCCCGCGCTCGACCCGTACGGTGAGCTCCACGCGCCCGCCCCCGTGCTCGCTCGCGTTGGCCAGCAGGTTGCGCAGCGCCTGGGCGAGCCGGCGCGCGTCCCCCCGCACCCATGCCGTTCCCGCGCCCACGCACAGCGTCGCCCCCTGCCGTCGCGCCACGGGCGCCCACCCCAGGGCGACCTCCCGCGCGAGCGCTCCGAGCTCGACGACGCCCTCCTCCTCGCCGGCCCGCCTGCCCTCCCGGGCGCACTGCAGGTCGTCGAGCGCGAGGACGACCCGCTCGAGCTCGCCCTCCACGGTGGCGAGCGCCGGCGTCCGGCCGAGACGGGCAAGGTGCAGCCCGAGCCGCGCGGCGGTCATCCCCCCGCGGACCTCGTGGCAGGCGCGGCCGACGAGCTCCCACCGCCGGGCGTGCGCGACGCGGACGGCGAGAAGCCCGGTGAGCGCGCCCACGCACCCGAGCCAGCCGAGGACGCCGAGCGCGCTCACGACGCCACTCCGTCGACCAGCCGGTACCCGACCCCCCACACGTTGACCACGAAGCGCCCGCCCCGGGCCCCGAGCTTCTGGCGCAGCCGGCAGGCGTGGGAGTCGAGCGTCCGGGTGTGGCCCATCGAGCGGAAGCCCCAGACGTCGCGCAGCAGCTCCTCCTTCGTGAAGACCCGCGTGGGCTCCACCGCGAGGGCCTGGAGCAGCGCGAACTCCTTGGCGGCGAGCGCCACGCGCGCGCCCCCGAGCGTCACCACCCGCGCGACCGGGTCGACCTCGAGCGCGCCCACCCGCAGCTTCCCCGAGCCCCGCCGGCCACTCGCCCGCTTGAGCACCGCCGCGATCCGCGCCCGCAGCTCCGGATAGGAGAAGGGCTTCAGGACGTAGTCGTCACAGCCCCTCTCCCAGCCACGCATGCGGTCAAGGTCGCCCGCGCGCCCCGTGAGCAGCACCACCGGCAGGTCACGATCGACGCGCTCGGCGACGCGATCGGCCTCACGGACGCGCCGCAGGACCTCCAGGCCGTCGCCGTCGGGCAGCCCGAGGTCGACCAGAGCGAGGTCGGGCGCCTCGCGCTCGAGCAGGCGCAACCCCTCCCGGGCCGAGCCCGCCACCAGCAGGTCGTAGCCGTCGGCGGTGAGGTTGTCGGCGAGGAACGTGCGCGTGGCGAGGTCGTCCTCGACCACGAGAATCGTGGGAATCGGCGGGTCCATGCCCGCCCTAGGGACCCCCACCGCACGACTCGCCCCTTCCCGCGTGCAAGTCCCCGTGCAACGCCTGAATCCGTGCAGGGTTCGCGCCTAGGATGCCGACGCGCTGGAAGACGATGCTCGCCCGTGGGAACTACAAGTCCGGTGATGATTTCGTCCTCGAGTACGGAGAGCTCCGCTTCACGTTCTCCGAGCGCGACTTCGGCGAGCGCTGCGAGCAGGCGGCCCGGAAGGTCGGCTTCGTCGGAACCGGCCTGGGCCACGAGGAGGGCGAGGATCTCGTCAACCTCGTCGTCAACGGCGAGGTCAACGATCCCGCCTCGGGCCTCGGCGAGCACGTCAACGACTGCTGGCCCGAGCTCGTCGGCCCCGCCGAGCGCTCGCTCGTCCACTGGCTGCGCCGGCTCATCTTCCGCTCGGCCTGGCTCGACCAGCGCGTGAAGGAGGGCGAGCTCGATCTCGCCTACGACCCGGACACGGGAACCTTCGCCTACGTCCAGCCCGACCGCGGGGACGAGCCCATCGAGCTCGCCCCCGAGCCGAGCTGGGGTCGCGTGGCCTACGTGCCGCGCTGAATCAACTCGTCGCGGACTGATCCACCTCGCCGCGCCAGGCGCCGCTCTCGCCCTCCGCGCCGCGCGCCTCGATCATCTCCTTGAAGCGCTCGAGGTCGCCCTTGATCCGCCGCTTGGCCAGGCCGAGCGCGTCGCCGACCTTCTCGAGGGCCGAATCGACCGCGTAGTCCATCTGGAGCATGATCTTCGTGCGGCCGTCGTCGAGCCGATGGAAGGTCACGACGCCCGCATGCCCCGGGGAGTCGAGGGTTGACCAGGCGACGCGCTGATCGGGCGTCTGCTCGGTGATCTTCGCGTCGAACTCGCGCTCCACCCCGCCCACCGAGGCCGTCCAGTGCGTGGTGGTCTCGTCGAGCTGACGGATCTCCTTCACACCCTCCATGAAGCGCGGGAACTCCTCGAACTGCGTCCACTGGTTGTAGGCGGTCCGCACGGGGACCGCGACCTCGATGCTCTCTTCGATATTCGACATACCCGGGGGGTACCCCGCGGACCCGGGGCGACCCTCAGCCTGGCGCGGGCTGATTCCCCGCGTCGGTGCGGGCCTGGGCGATGGCCTGGGCCCCCGCCTCGCCGACGAGCCGCTCCGGGCGCAGCGTGCCCGAGGCGAGGAGGTCGAGCGCCGGGAAGGACCCGGCGGCGGCCAGGGTCACGTCGAGGGCGATGACCGTCGTCTCGCCGCCGAACGGCTCGCCCGCCGTGGCGATGACCGTCAGCGAACCGCCATCGGGGATGTTCCGCGCCGCGGCGAGCGCCTTGCGCGCGGCGCCCGCGGGCACGGCGTCGAGCGTGTCGACGAGGACGACCGCGTCGCCCCCGCGGGCGGCGATCCGCTTGCCCTGCTCCACGCCGCGCTCCAGCGCGGCGCCGAGCGCCTCGGGCGAGATCCCGAAGTGCAGCGCGGCCACGGGCGCGACGGGGCCCTCGGCCCACTCGCCGGTCTCCTCGGGACGCACCCCGCACAGCACGACGATCCGCTCCAGGTCCTCGGCGGGCAGCTCGGCGGCGAGGCGCCGCAGCGCCTCGCTCTTGCCGGCGCGGGCCGGGCCGGCGATGACCACGCGGGAGCCCTTCCCGAACGGCGTGAGCCACTCGATCGCCTTGACGGTGGGGTCGTCGGAGCCGAGCTTGAAGCGCTCCTCGGGGAAGGCGGCGGGAAGGTCCTCCCAACGGGTGCCCTCGGCGACCTCCTCGGCCGGGCGGCCGTTGATGGTCTCCACGCGGATGAGCGACGGGTAGCGCTCCGAGCGCCGCGGGGGGCGCACGGGACCGGTCACGCGGTCACCCGACACGAGCTCACAGCGGCGCACCTGGGCGGCGGAGACGTAGACGTCGCCGTCGGAGGCCTCGGTGGAGCCGCCCACGCGCAGGAAGGCGGAGCCGTTCGGAAGCACCTCGACGGTGCCCGCGCCGGTCTCCTCGGCCCGGTCGGTCTCGGCCTGGGGCTCGGGCGCCGGGGCGGGCTCGGCCTCGGCGACCGGCGCGGACGCGTCGGGATCTTCGGACTTGCGGCGGCGGCCGCCGCGGCGACGCCGGGGCTTCTCGGCGGTGGTGTCGGGCTCGGGATCGATCTCGCGCTCGGAGACCTCGGCCTCCGCCTCGGCGTAGTCGGCGACGGGCACTTCGCCACCGCTCTGCCTGGTGACGATCGCGTCGACGAGCTGCTCCTTGCGCAGACGGCGGTAGCCGTCGATGCCGAGCTCGGAGGCGAGGATGTGGAGGTCGGCGAGCGGGCTTTCGGCCAGCGCGTCGCGTTCGAGGACGGACATGCGGTGCTTCCTTTCGGTCGGTGGGCCCCGGCCCGCGTTGGTGATCAGCGGCCGGCGACTGCTTCGGAGAAGGTTAGCGGGCCTCCCGGCGCAGCTCCTCGGGGAGGTTCGCCCCCGACGGCAGCTCCTCCTCCCTGCGCAGGACGGCGCGCACGGCGAGGAAGTCCCGCGCGGCGGCCACGTCGTGGACGCGCAGGATCGCTACCCCGGCGTCCACGCCCGCCGCCAGCGCCGCGAGCGTTCCCGCGTCCCGCCCCCGGGGAGGCCGGTCCGTGATCGCGCCCACGAAGTCCTTCCGGGAGACCGCGAGCAGGACCGGAGGGCCGAGGGCCACGACCCGGTCGAGCGCCCGCAGCACCCGCACGGTCTGGTGCGGGGTCTTGCCGAAGTCCGGCCCGGGATCGAGCACGAGGCGTTCGCGGGCCACCCCCCGCGCCTCGGCCATCGCCATGCGCTCGTGCAAGAAGGCGAGGACGTCGTCCACGACGCGCTCGTCCCGCGCCGGATCGAGCACCTTCTCCTTGGGCCGCGCGTAGGTGTGCATGAGCACCAGTCGCGCGCCCGCCGCTGCGCACGCGTCGGCCAGGGCGACGTCGCGCAGGCCCGAAGTGTCGTTGACCATGCTCGCCCCGGCCGCCAGCGCCGCGCGGGCCACCCCGGGCTTGTAGGTGTCCACGGAGACCTCGGCGCCGAGCGCCGCGAGCCGCTCCACCACGGGCACCACGCGGGCGATCTCCTCCTCCACGCCGACGGGCGGTCGGTCGGTGCGCGCCGACTCCCCGCCGACGTCGAGCAGGTCCGCGCCCTCGCTCAGCAGCGCCTCCCCCCGCGCCATCGGATCCTCCCTCGCGCCGTCCGAGAACGAGTCGGGCGAGGCGTTGACGATCCCCATCAACGCCGGACGGGCGCGCATCACCCGGGCAGCGCGACACCCTCGGCGACGGCCTCGGCCGCGAAGGCCTCCTCCGCCGCCGCGCGGCGCGCCGGGTCCCAGCCGAGCTCGTCGCCCAGGGCGGCCGCGACCCGCTCCGCCACGCCGTCTCCGCCGACCACCTCGCGTGCCGCGAGGATCCCGAGGCGCGTCCGGCGCAGGAGGACGTCGCCGATCGAGCGGGCCTGCTCGGCGCGGGCGGCGTGGACGGCCTCGGCGAGCAGGTCGGGCAGGCCGGGGACGATGGGCTGGGCCAGGGTGCCCCGCTCCGCGGCGACGCGCAGGACGTCATGGGCGGCGAACCCGTAGCGGCCGGCGAGCGCCGCGTAGGACTCCTCGGGCACCCCCTCGACGCGCTCGAGCTCGTCGGGATCGATCGCCAGCCCGAGCGGCACCTCGTGGGTCCGGCACGGGGCGTCGCGGCCCTCGCGCTCCACGAGGCGATCGACCGCGAGCTTGGCCATCCGCCGCCAGGTCGTGAGCTTGCCGCCCGTGATCGTGATCATCCCGTCCGAGGTCTCGTAGACCTCGGCCTTGCGCGAGATGTCCACGGACTTCTTCGCGTCGGCGGAGGAGATGAGCGGCCGCACGCCCGCGTAGGCCCCGACCAGGTCGGCCACGCCGAGCTCCGTGTGAAAGAACGCGTTGGTCGCCGCAAGCAGGTAGGCGATCTCCTCCTCGCCCGGACGGACCGCGTCGATGTCCCCGTCGTAGTCCTCGTCGGTCGTCCCGATGAGCGAGCGCCCGAGCCACGGCAGGGCGAAGATCGAGCGCGAGTCGCCCGCGGGCACGATCGCGCCGGCGACCAGTGGGAGATCCTCCGAGCGCAGGAGGATGTGCGTGCCCCGGCTCGGGCGGATGACCGGGACCTCGGCGACGTCGTGGAGCTCCTCGGGGCGCAGGCGGTCGGCCCACACGCCGGTCGCGTTCACCACGTTCTGCGCGCGGATGGCGAGCTCCTCGCCCGTCTCGGCCTCGCGGGCGATCACGCCCCCTGTGACGAGCTCGCGTACCTCGACCCCGTTGGCGCACACCGCGCCGAAGCGCTCGGCCTCCCCGAGGACGGTGAGCACGAGCCGCACGTCGTCGGTCTGGCAGTCGTAGAAGAGGTAGCCCGAGGTCGGGTGGCGGGGCGCCAGCGCGGGCAGCAGCTCGGCCACCTCCTCCCCGGAGATCACGCGGTGGCGCTCGGGGCTCCACTCCTCGGAGCCCCGTCCGCGGGATGGGCGGGGTCGCTTCCGGGCCATCACGTCATACATGTTCAGGCCGAGGCCCACGAGGCGGTCGGGCCGCGCGCCCGCGAACGCGGGCACGAGCAGCGGCAGCGGCTTGACGAGGTGGGGCGCGAGGTCGACCATGAGCTGGCGCTCGAGCAGCGCCTCGCGCACGAGGCCGAGGTCGAAGTTCTGCAGGTAGCGCAGGCCGCCGTGGATGAGCTTGCTCGAGCGCGACGAGGTCCCCGCCGCGAAGTCCCGCTTCTCCACGAGCGCCACCGAGTAGCCGCGCGTTGCGGCGTCGAGCGCGACACCCGCGCCCGTGATCCCCCCGCCGACCACGAGCACGTCCCACTCCTCCCGCTCGAGCGCCGCGAGCGCCTGGTCGCGCCCGATCATCCGGCCGGATCCGCGAGCGCCGCGGGGAGCTTCGCGATGTCGTCGAGGAGCTCGGAGCGGCGCCCGCGGGCGTAGAGCGCGACGGCGGGGTGCAGCAGCGGGAAGTAGCGCCGGCCCTCGTGCTCGACGAGCGTTCCGCGGACCTCGGAGACCTTCAGCCCTCCGACGAAGCGCCCGAGCGCGTGGCGGCCGAGGGGGACGAGCAGCTCGGGCCCGATGACCGCGAGCTGGGCCTCGAGCCACGGCCGCGAGTGCTCGACCTCGGCGGGCTTGGGGTCGCGGTTCTTGGGCGGGCGCGCCTTGAGGACGTTCGTGATGAACACGTCCTCGCGGGCCAGGTCGATCGAGCCGAGCAGCTCCGAGAGGAGCTTCCCGGCGCCGCCCACGAACGGCCGCCCCGTCTTGTCCTCCTGCGCGCCCGGCGCCTCGCCCACGAACACGACGCGGGCGTCCGGGCTCCCCTCGCCGGGCACGGGGTTCGCGCAGGTCTCGCACGGCTCGAAGCCACAGCCCCGGTGGCCGCGGATCTCGTCGGCGATGCGCTCGAGCTCGTCGGCCTTGCTGCTCACAGGAGCGTCCCCTGCGCGGGCTCGCGCAGGGGCTCGGGACCGGGGTCCTGCCCCAGGAGCTCGCGGAACCGCCGGGCGGACTGGGGCGCGTCGGCGCCGCGGTTATTGTTGAACACGGTCCGGACGTCCTGCGCCAAGCCCGACAGATCGCCGACCCGAGCGGCGAGCTCGCGCAGCTCGTGCTCGGAGTAGACCCAGCCGAAGCGCTCGGCGACGGTCTTCCCGTGGACGAACCCGTCCGCGTTGCGCCCGTGGGCGCGCAGGTAGGCCAGGTCGTCGCGGGTCACGGCGTCGACGCCGGGCATCATCATGACGTTTTCCCCCGCGGGGGCATCGACGCAGACGAACGCCGCGTGCATGTCCTCCAGCGTCTCCAGGGTCTCCTCCAGGCGCTCGGGCCTGGACGCCCACGCCCGGTGGCGCAACTCGACCGCGACGGGCCAGGGGTCCAGGCGCTCGACGAGCGGGCGGATCTCCGCGAGCTCGTGCTCGCCGGGAGCGAAGGCCGGCGAGAGCTGGAGCAGGAAGGCGCCGAGCTTGCCCGCCTCGGCGAGGGGCGCGACCTCCTCGAGCAGGCGCTCGCACATCCGCGCCTCGAGCTCCGGGGTCAGGCGCACCCGCCCCCGCGGACCCACGTCGGCGTCCTCGCGCAGGTCAGGCGGCAGCGAGTCCAGCGGCGCCGCGTGGCGGGAGAGCAGCCGGTGGAGCTTGACGTCGAGGGTGAAGCCCGGCGGGGTGATCTCGGCCCAGCGAGCGGCGGCGGCCCGGTTGGGCAGCGCGTAGAAGCTCGAGTTCAGCTCGACGACGTCGAAGCGCTCGGCGTACCAGGCCAGGCGATCGCGCGCCGCCAGGTCGGGCGGGTACCACTCTTCCACGAAGCCGGGGTCGGCCCAGCTCGACGTGCCGACGAGGACGTTCGCCACGCCCCCATGATTACTAGAGGTCCTGGACCTCGCCGATGACGTCGCCCACCGACGCCTTCGCGTCGCCGAACAGCAGCGTGGTTTTCGGGTTGTAGAACAGCGGGTTGTCGATCCCGGCGAACCCGCTCGACAGCGAGCGCTTGAGGACGATGACCGACTGCGCCTCGTCGACCTGGAGGATCGGCATGCCGTAGATGGGCGAGTCGGGCTGGTCCTTGGCGGCGGGGTTCGTCACGTCGTTGGCGCCGATGACGAGCACGACGTCCGTCCGCGGGAACTCGGGGTTGATCTCGTCCATCTCCTTGAGCTGCTCGTAGGGCACGTCGGCCTCGGCCAGCAGGACGTTCATATGGCCGGGCATCCGTCCCGCGACGGGGTGGATGCCGAACTTCACCTCCACGCCGCGCTTCTCGAGCTCGCGGGTGAGCTCGCGCACGGCGTGCTGGGCCTGGGCGACGGCCAGCCCGTAGCCCGGGACGATCACGACCTGACGCGCGTAGGAGAGCTGGATCGCCGCGTCCGCCGCCGAGGTGGAGCGCACGGTGCCGCCGCCCTCGGGTCCTTCCGCCGCCGCGGGCAGGGTGGCCGTGCCGCCGAAGCCGCCGGCCACGATCGCCGGGATGGAGCGGTTCATGGCGTCGGCCATGAGGTTCGTGAGGATCGTGCCCGAGGCGCCGACGATCATCCCCGCGACGATGAGCGCGGTGTTGTTGAGCGCCACGCCCGTGGCCGCCGCCGACAGGCCGGTGAACGCGTTGAGCAGCGAGATGACCACCGGCATGTCGGCGCCGCCGATGGGCAGGACCATGAGGTTGCCCAGCGCGCCGGCGGCCACGAGCAGCCCGATGATGAGGATCTCGGCGTGCGAGCCGGCGGCGATCGCCACCCCGAGCCCCACGGCCACGAGGAGCAGCAGTCCGTTGACGACCTGCTGGCCGGGGATCGTGATCGGCTTGCCCGGGAGGATCTCCTGGAGCTTGGCAAAGGCGATGTTCGAACCCCAGAAGGAGACCGAGCCGACGATGGCCGCGAACAGCGAGAAGACCGCCACGTAGGTGGGCACGTCGGCGAAGCCGCCCGAGTCGCGGAACTCGACCCAGGCGATGAGGGCGACCGCACCGCCGCCCACGCCGTTGAACAGGGCGACCATCTGCGGCACCGCGGTCATCCGGACCCGGCGCGCGGCGGGGACCCCGACCGCGGTCCCGATGGCGAGGCCGGCGACGATGAGCCCCCAGTTGCCGACCTTCGGTGTCAGCAGCGCGGCGATGATCGCGACGGCCAGGCCCACGGCGGCGATCTGGTTGCCGCGCACCGCGGTGCGCGGGCCGGTGAGCCCGCTCAGCCCGTAGATGAACAGCCCGAAGGCGACGATGTAGAGCGCCTGGATGACGTTGGTGTCCACGGCGGCCAGCACGGTCATCGGTCCGGCGAGCGCTCCTTGAACATCCCGAGCATCCGGTCGGTGACCAGGAAGCCGCCGACGACGTTGATCGTCCCGAAGGCGATCGCGATCACGAGCAGGATCTTGTTGAGGATCCCGTCGCCGGCCACCCCCGCGATGACCAGGCCGCCGAGCAGCACGATCCCGTGGATCGCGTTCGTGCCCGACATGAGCGGCGTGTGCAGGGTGTTCGGGACCTTGGAGATCACCGCGTAGCCGACGAAGCCGGCCAGCACGAGGATCGCGAGGTTCGTGAGGAGCATGGTGGTCAGGCCCTCCTTCAGGCCGGGGTGCCGGCGCGGTCGCGCGTGACGCACGCCCCGGCGATGATCTCGTCGTTGAAGTCGAGGGAGAGCGCGCCGTCCTCGCCCACCATGAGCTCGAGCAGCGACGAGACGTTACGCGCGTAGAGCTGGGAGGCGTGCTCGGCCAGCGTGCTCGGCACGTTGAGCGGGGCGAGGACCTTGACGCCGTGCTCGATCACCGTCTCGCCGGGCTCCGAGAGCTCGCAGTTGCCGCCCGCCTCCCCGGCGAGGTCGACGATCACCGACCCGGGCTTCATCGCGTGCACCGCGGCCGCGGTGACGAGCTTGGGGGCCGGACGGCCGGGGACGAGCGCCGTGGTGATGACGACATCGACCTTCCCGATCGCCTCCTGGAGCTGGCGCTGCTGCTCGGCCTGCTGCTCCGCGGTCAGCTCCTTGGCATAGCCGCCCTCCCCCTCCATGTCCCCGCCGAGGTCGAACTCGAGGAACTTCGCGCCGAGGGACTCCACCTGCTCGGAGACGACCGCGCGGACGTCGAAGGCCTGCACGACGGCGCCGAGGCGGCGGGCGGTGGCGATGGCCTGGAGACCGGCCACGCCGGCGCCGAGGACGAGCACGGTGGCGGGGCGGATGGTGCCCGCCGCGGTCATGAGCATCGGCAGGTAGCGGCCGAGCTCCATGGCGCCGATGAGCGCGGCCCGGTACCCCGCGACGTTGGACTGCGAGGACAGGGCGTCCATGGACTGGGCGCGGGAGATGCGCGGGATGGACTCCATCGCGAACGCCGTGACCCCGCGCTCGGCCAGGGCGCGGATGCCGTCGGGGTTCGTGAGCGGGCCGAGGAAGCCGATGAGCACGGCGTCGGGGCTCAGGAGGCCGGTCTCCTCGGCGTTCGGGGCGGCGACCTTGACCACGACCTGCGTGGCGCCGAAGGACGTCGCGGCGTCGACGAGCTGGGCGCCCGCCTCGGCGTAGGCCTCGTCGGGGATGAGGGCGCCCTCGCCGGCGCCGCGCTCGACCAGGACCGCGTGGTCTGAGGCCGTGAGCTTCTTGACGACCTCGGGCACGAGCGCCACGCGCTTCTCGCCCTGCGCAGTCTCCTTGGGCACGCCGATCCGCATCGGGGCCGAGACCCTACAGGGTGCTAATGGAGCACCGGGAGGAGCACGAGGGCGGACACCGCGCCGGCCGAGGCGACGAGCATCGGCAGGCGGAGGCCTCGAGGTTCCGGCTTGCGGTGCGCGAGACCGGCGCGGGAGTGGGAGCGATGGGGCCGGCGGGCCGCGGGAGCGGGCGTCGCCGGGAGCTGCGCGACCCGCCGGGGGGGCACGGGCTTCGGCGCGGCGGGCCGGGCCACCGGGGCGAGCGGGAACGGACGGCGGGCGAGCGCGAGGGAGGCCTGGGCGGTCACCCAGACGGGGGTCTGTTCCGAGCCCCGGGAGTAGCGCACGGCGCCCCCGCGCGTGGTGACGCTGCGCAGGTAGCCCAGGCCGGAGCGGCCGCGGCGGGTGACCCGGGCCGGGTCCCGACCGGCGGCCACGAGCCCCTGGACGGCGTAGGCCGTCGACTGCGCGTTCGAGCTGCCGCCCCCCAGCGCCCAGCCCCCGTCGGTGTCCTGATGGCGCGCGAGGTAGCGGGCCCCGCGGGCGAGCGCCCCGCGACGGCCGGCGGCGGCGAGGGCCTGCAGTGCAGCGCCGGTGTCGTCGGGCGAGGAGCCCGTGCCGCGCCGGTAGAAGGACCAGCCCCCGTCGCGCTCCTGCTGACGGCCGAGCCAGGCCGCGGCGCGCCGGACCCGGGCGTCGCCGGGCGGGAGGCCGCCGGCGCGCAGGGCGAGGATCCCGAACGAGGTCAGCGTGGCGCCGCCGGGGAACGAGCCGTCCGGGCGCTGGCGGCGCTCGAGGGCGCCGAGGAGGTCGCGATGGCCGAACGCGCGCGGCGGCTCACCCGCCGCGCCGAGCACGAGCAGCGTGCGCTCGAGGTCGCCGAGATCGGTGAGCCGGGCCGCGCGAGGCCGCAGGAAGTCGAGCGCCGACCGGCCCGAGGCGGCGCGGGCATCGGCGGGGTTGACCCCCTGCGCGGCGAGGCCCAGGGACGCCCAGCCCGTGAACATCACGCTCGCGGCGGCACGCGGCGCGCTGCCCCAGCCGCCGTCGGCGTGCTGGGCGCGGCGCAGGTAGTCCCGCGGGGTCGCGGCGCCGGCCACGACGGGCGCGAGGAGGACCAGGGCGAGGGCGAGCGACGCCACCGGCGCCGCCGCCGGGCGCCAGGTCACCTCGAAGCGCGCGCGGAAGCGGCCGAGCGCGATCAGGAGCGCCGGGCCGAAGGCGAGGGCGAAGAGGACGTTGCCCACCGCGTGGGCGATGTTCCACGGCAGCGAGGACCCGGCGAACATCACGAGCCAGCGCGAGCCCACGTCCCGGCCGCCGGCGAGGGTGACCGTGGAGAGGTCGACGAGGGCCCCGTAGAGGAAGGCGGCGCCCGCGCAGGTCGCGGCGAGCGCCCAGCGACCGGGGAGCCGGCCTCCGCGCAGGGCGACGAGCCCCGCCCCGAGCAGCCCGCAGAGCCCCCACGCCACCATCTGCCACGGGGTCCACGGCCCCTCCCCGAAGACGACGTTCGAGGCCAGCGCGGCCACCGCGCCCACGGTGAACCCGGCCGAGGGGCCGAGGACGATGCCGGCGATGAGCACGATGTCCGTGGTCGGCTTGATGTTGGGGACGGGCGCGAAGGCGACGCGCCCGAGCGTGGCCAGGGCGGCGAGGGTCGCCACGAGCGCGAGCACCTTCGCCGGGGGCCGCGAGCGCTCGTAGGCGGCGAAGCCGAGCGCGAGGGCGACGGCGAGGATCAGAAAGGCGGCCAGCGGCCAGGTCATGCGATCTCCATCCTGGCGCCCTCCGGCGCCGGGTCCGCGTCTGGTCCGGGCTCGTCCTCACGGCGGCGGATGAGCTCCGCCCCCTCCTCGGGGCGCAGCGCGCCCCCCGCGCCCCCGAGGATCCGCGCCGTCTCGGTGGCGAAGTACCAGCCGCCGGCGAGGACCTCGGGGGTCGGGGCGTCGGCGAGGACGACGCCGTCGCCGAGCAGGACGACCCGCTCGGCCACCTCGGCCGCCCACTCGGCGTCGTGCGTGGCCACGAGAACCGCGGCGCCCTCCGCCGCGAGGCGACGCAGCGAGACCGCGAGGTCCGCCTTACGAGCGCGGTCCATGCCCCGTGTGGGCTCGTCGAGCAGCAGCGCGGCGGGGACGTCGTTCCCGTCCCCCCGCACGATGGCCAGGGCCAGGCGCTGGCGCTCCCCGCCCGAGAGGTCCTTGGGGTGGCGATCACCGAGGGACTCCAGGCCGGCGGCGGCGAGCGCGGCGGGGGGCGCCTCCTCGTCGACGCGCGCGTGGACGAGGTAGTCGTTCGGGTTCTGGAGCAGGAGGCCGACGCGGCCCGCCGCCCGGACCTTCCCGCGCGAGGCGGGATCGAGACCCGCGGCGACGCGCAGGATGGTCGACTTGCCCGCGCCGTTGCGCCCCATGAGGGCCACGCGCTCCCCGGGCGCGAGGGCGAGGTCGATCCCGCGCAGGAGCACCGGCCCCTCGCGCAGCTCACGCCACACCCCGCGCAGCGCGAGCGCCAGGCCGCCCCGCCGCCGCGCCGAGCGTCGACCCGGTCGGCCAGGAGCCGGCAAACTCGACGCTCGGCCCTGGGGCGGGTTGGGCAGCAGTCCGCGAGCGCGCAGTCCCGCCCGCGCTTCCTTGACCCCCACGGGCAGCGGCGCGAGGCCGGCGCGGGCGAACAGCCGGGCGCCCGGCGTTCCGAGTGCGGGCGCCTCCCTCGCCGCCCACTCCTGAAACGCCCCGGGCGCGGCGTCGCACACCAGCCGGCCGCCATGAAAGGCGAGGACACGGTCCGCCGCGGCGAGACAGCGCTCGAGACGATGCTCGGCGAGCACGATCGCCGTCCCCCACTCCTCGTTGAGCCGCCGCAGCAGCCCGATGAGCTCGTCCCCGGCGACCGGATCGAGCTGCGAGGTCGGCTCGTCGAGCAGCACGAGCTCCGGGCGTCCGGCCAGCGCCGCCCCGAGCGCCACGCGCTGGAGCTCTCCCCCCGAGAGGGCGTGCGTGGCGCGGTCGAGCAGGTGGGCGATCCCCAGGGCCAGGGCCGCCTCCTCCACCCCGCGCGCGACCGCCGCCGGCCCCTCCCCCCGGTTCTCCAACCCGAACGCGAGCTCGGCCCGGACCGTGCCCATGACGATCTGGCTCTCGGGGTCCTGGAAGAGCGAGCCCACCCGCGCTCCGAGCTCCCCCGGCCCGTGGTCCCGGGTGTCCAGGCCGGCGACCTCGACCCGGCCGGAGAGCTCCCCGCCGTGGAAGTGGGGCACGAGCCCGTTGGCTGCGCGCAGCAGCGTGGACTTCCCGGACCCCGAGTCCCCCGCGACCACCACGAACTCCCCGGGCTCGATCCGCACGGAGACGTCGCGCAGGGCGGGCTCCGGCTGGCCGGGATAGGTGTAGGTCAGCCGCTCGACGGCGAGGGCGGTCATCCGACGCCCCGCCGGTCGAGGTGGGGCAGCGCGGCGACGAGGAGCACCGCGACCGCCAGCAGCCAGGTCCCGGCGCCGGTCTCCGCGACGAAACGGGGGTAGGGCTCCAGCGAAGCCAGACCGGCGATCCGGGCGGCGACGAGTCCGGCCGCCAGCGCCGCGGCCGCCACGGCAAAGCCGAGGTCGTGCCGGCTCCAGGCCCGCCGCGACCGCGCCGGGCGGCCGCCCACCCCGTACCCGCGCACCTCGAGCGCCGCTGCCACATCCACCGCGCGGTCCAGCGCCCCGCCCGCCACCGCCCGCACGAGCGCGAGCCGCCCGGCTGGCGCCCCCGGCCGGCAGCGCTGCGCGTCGGACAACCGGGTCGCGTCGCGCGCGAGGATCGGGACCATTCGCGTGGCCAGCGTCGCCGTCAGCGCGGAGCGGAAGGAGACCCGCCGGAACGCCCGCAGCACCTCGTCGGGATCCACCGCGGCGACGTAGAGCGCCGCGGCGAGGACGAGCACGATCACCCGCAGCCCCGAGACCAGCCCGTAGGCCAACGCCTCGAGCGTGATGTCGATCCGCCCGAGGACGGGCACCGTGCCCAGGCGCGCCACCACCGTCAGGCCCTCCCGGGAGACCAGCGCGTTGACCGCGGCGATGAGCACGAGCAGCCCGAGCCCGAGGCGGACCGTCGCCGCGAGCCGCCGCCCCACGCCCGAGGCGACGCCCGCCCCCAGCGCCGCGAGCCCGAGCGCGCCGAGCACCGCGGGATGGTCGAAGAGCATCGCACCCAGGGCGAGGGCGCCGCAGTACGCCGCGCCCGCCCCGGCCCGGGCGGTGTGCAGCGGCGTCGATCGGCGCTCGTAGGCGATCATGGCGCGGCGGTCACCTTGTCGCCGGAGACGAGCGCCGCCCACTTGCCGTGGAGGTCGTCGACGCTCAGGTGCTCGGCCGCCGCCCGCACGCCGGTCTCGTCGGTGCCCGTGACGAGCCACAGAGGCGCGGAGCCCTCGAAGCGCACCGCGGCGATGAGCCCCGTACCCGGTCCCCGCTCGTCCACGGTCTGCCCGCGGGCGTCGAGGACCCCGAACGAGGTGCCGCTCGGCGACGGCTTCACGTAGACCCCCGAGACCCGCACGCCGCGCTCGAGCTGGCGCGCGGCGGTGGAGGCCCGGACGTCACGCCACGTGCCCACGAGGATCCGCAGCGTCGCCTTCCCCGCTGCTGTCCCGAACGCGGACCGGGCGAACAGCGCTCCGGCCTCCCCCAGCCGGCGGTCGGCGCGCGCGCACGCGAGCGGGACGTCGGGCGCGCACTCGAGCCGGGTCGGATAGCGTTTGCCGTCCACCCCGTGCAGGAACGGCTCGGGGAAGTCCGCGACGATCGCCGGCGCGTCCATCGCCGCGCCCCAGTCGTGGAGGTCCCACCGGATGCGATCGCCGGCGCGGGCCGGGGTGGCGGCCGAGCCGACCGGCGCCTCAACCCCGTTGACGTAGTAGAACCAGTCGAACGGGCGCCCCGCGCGCCTCCCGCCCGCACGACCGTCGATCGCGTCCACGAACCCACCGTGCTGCTTGACCCGGAAGGAGCGCTGGAGGAGGCGGAGGACCGTGTCGGCGCCGGGGGTGTCGCGCTTCGCGGTGCCGAGCTCCCCGGCCCCGAAGTCCTGCGACACGGTCACGCGGACGTCCTGCGCCCCCCGGCCCGGCCCGAGGCCGCAGCCGCCGACGAGGACCACGGCGGCCACGAGCCCGAGCGCGGCGATCCTTCGTCTCACCCCACCGTCACCCGCTCCGGGAAGGCGGGCACGAGACCGGCGCGTTCGGCGCGGAGGACCGCGGTGCCCGGGTGCGCCGGCGCGTGGAGCACGGCGCGTCCGTGGGCGTCGGTCCGCGCGCGGGCCGCGCCGAGGCGGACCGCGGCTCCCGCGATGCGCCGGCCCCGCCCTCTGTCGTCGTAGCCGGTGACGGTGACGGTCAGCGACGCGCCGGGCTTCACCCGCGACGCCGCGGGCTGTACCGCGAGTGTCCGCTGGCAGCTCGCGGCGCGGAAGCGGCACCAGAACCAGAGCACGCGCACGCCGGGACGGATCGAGCGCAGGACGGCGCCGGATCCGATCGTCGGCGCGCGCTGCCCGACCTTGTAGTACCAGCCGTCGGGACCGCGCGCCGCGAAGCGCCCGACGGCCCGCACGTACGGGGCGCCGCAGTCCCCGGTGACCCCGAAGCGTGGCCCTCCCCGGCGCCGCGCCGACGCCAGCGTCGCCAGCCCGCTGCCCCCGCGCACGCGGCAGGAGCGCCCGCCGACCCGGACCCGCGTGGCGCCGGCGGTCACGAAGTGCGCGTCGAAGAGCACCGCGCGCGGGCCGACCACCATGGTCTGCACCCGCGGAGCGGCGGCCTGGGCCGAGCCCGCCAGCAGGGCCGCGAGCCCGGCGCCCAGGGCCCCTGCGCGTCTCACCGCGACACGTCGCCCTGCCGCACCCTCACCGTGTCGGTCTCCGAGCGCACGAGCCCGGGCGCCGTGGCCCGGAGGCGAAGCGGGCCCGCGGACCCGGTGGCGCGGCGCTCGCCGACGGTGATCCGCACAAACCCCCGCCGGTTCGTCCGCAGCCTGCTGCGCCCCACCGAGACGGTCGCCCCGGCGACCCGCGAGGGAACGCCCTTCGCGTTCCACTTGCGCACGACCACCGTGAACGTCCGCCCCACCCGCACGGTCTTCGGCGCCCGCAGCTCCAGGGGCTCGATGGGCTTCTTCGACGGGAACCGGCTCACGAAGAACAGGATCTGCGCGCCGTCGCGGGGGTGGTAGCCGCAGACTCCGACGCTCGCCTCCCGCAGGTTGGTCCAGAAGGAGTAGAAGTCCGGCGAGCCGCCGTGCTTCTCGCCCGTGATGGTGTCGACGAGATAGCCCATGAAGCCCTGGGAGTAGGTCCCGGACCAGTTGCCGTGGGTGGCGGCGTCGAGAGCCCCGAGGCCGGTGGCCCCGGGGCAGGTGGGCTTGCCGGGCAGCCCGACGGGCTTCGCCGGCGTGGTGATCGTGGTGGCGGGGACGAGCGTCTTCGTCGCCCCCTCCACCCGGACGGTGACCCGGGCGGCGTCGGCCGCGGCGGGGATGACGAGGAGGAGCGCGCCGAGCGCGACGGGCACCGCCGCTCGAAGAGCGGTGGTCGGAGCCGCCAACCGGCGACCGAGGGACTTCTGCATGGAGCCTGTCCTTTCCGCGAGGAACGTCGATGGCTGTCCGACCGAGGCAGGTCTCCTGGCTCCCGGGCCCACCCCCTCGCACCTTCCCGGGCTCGGAAGCCCAGTGGCTGTCTGACGACTTGCGAGGCGGCATCCCCGGTCACAGTGGCGGGACCGCGCCGGACTCTCACCGGACTTCCCTTGACCACGGCCGTTCGTACTGGCGCCATGGTAGCTTCGACCGCGGGATGACGGTCAACCTCACCCGCATCTACACGAAGCTCGGCGATGCGGGTGAGACGCACCTCGGCGACATGAGCCGGGTGGCCAAGACCCACCCGCGGATCGAGGCCTACGGCACCGTCGACGAGCTCAACGCCCACCTCGGCGTCGCCCTCACCGTCCCCGGGCTGCCCGGCGCCTACGCGGAGTGGCTCGCCCGGGTCCAGAACGACCTGTTCGACGTGGGGGCCGACACGTCCGTCCCGCACGGCCCGGGCACCGCCGGTGAAGCCGATGGTCGGCGCGAGCGCCTGCGGGTGCGCCCCGAGCAGACCGAGTGGCTCGAGGCTCGCTGCGACGAGGTCAACGCCACGCTCGCGCCGCTCAAGTCCTTCGTGCTGCCGGGCGGGACGGTGGCCGCGGCCCAGCTCCATGTCTGCCGGACGGTGTGCCGGCGGGCCGAGCGCCTTGCCGTGAACTGCGGCGACGAGCTCAACCCCGAGGTCGTCCGCTACCTCAATCGCCTGTCGGACCTGCTGTTCATCCTCGCGCGCGGGGCCAACGGCGGCGAGGAGCCGCTGTGGGACCCGGGGCGCTTCCGGTAGCCGGCGCGCTTCCGGTCGCCGGCGCCCGCCGCGTCGCGGTCATCGCCGCCGAGAGGCCGCCCGCCAGGGCGATCGCGAAGAGGGCGAGCAGCGCCGCCCCGATGACGAAGGTCGTGTGGCCGCGCGCGTACTCCTCCACCGCGGCCGGCCGGGCGAGGGCGGCGAGGACGGCGAGCACCACGCCGGCCAGGGCGACGAACGCCGCCGGCGCCACGGCGTGGCGCACGTCGGTCTCCGGCCCGCGGGCCCCGGCGCGACCGCGGGCATCACGCGCCCACATCACCGCGACGACGAGCGAGGTCCACGTGCCGGCCATGAGATAGCCCGCCACGACGTCGGACGGGAAGTGCCACGCGCCCACGAGGAGCGCGAACGTGACCATGAGCGAGTAGGCCGCCCCGAGCCCCGCCACCAGGGGGCGGCGCCGGGGCGGGGCGACGAGCACGGCGGCGAGGCAGAGCGCCATGGACGCGGTGGCGTGACCGCTCGGCCACAGGGAGACGTGGCTCGGCGCGGCCAGGCCCGTGAACCGGTGCACCGCCAGCGCGGGCTGGAGCCACTGGGTGCAGAGGTTCGCTCCCACGAGGACGCCCGCCGCGGCGAGCGCGAGGCGGGGCCGGTGGCGAGCGAGGGCGACACCGACGATGAGCAGGGAGAACAGCGCGAACGGCGGCGGGTCCGAGAGGTGGGGCACGACGTCGGCGACCTGCCCGATGCGCCCCGCGTGCAGGCCGGCGAAGCCCTCCAGGACCCGCCGGTCCACCGTGCCGGTGAAGCCCACGCGGAACGCGAGCGCCCAGTCGAGGAGGAGCGCGAGCGCGCCGAGGCCGGCGGCCGCGACGGCGATGCGCGGTCGGCGTGACATGGGAGGAGACAGAGGTTACGCGCGCCCCGATCCAGGACCGGACCGATGACGACGTCCGGGCGCCGGCCCCGCCGGGTGCTCGACGACGTGCTGTGCGCGCTGATCGGTCAGGAGCGGCCGCGCGCGTCGACGTCGCGTGCGTCGGCGGCGACCCGCGCCGCGGCGCGGTCCTCGACGGCGGCGCGGCGGTGGCGCTCAGTGTCCTCGGTACGGCCCCGGTGCTCGTCCTGCTCCGCGGTCACGTCGTGCTGCCGGGCCGCGGCCTCATGGCTCTCGCGCGCGCTCGTGACCGGTCGCAGCGCTCGCCATGGCCTCCGCCGCGCGGCGGACCGCCCCCTCCGCGCTCGCGTTCGGTCTCGGTGCGGTGTGGCGGGGGGCCGGCCCCGAGCTCCGCGGCGCGCTCGCCCGCCGCCCGCGCGCGCGCGTGCGCCG
>JBBSGJ010000002.1:0-37266 GCA_038254195.1 Solirubrobacterales bacterium | reverse complement strand
GCTCGAGGGCTACAAGGAGACCGTCGAGGCGCTCGAGGCCACGAACGAGTCGGTGATCTCCCACCAGCTCAACGACGTGCTGCGGTTCCTCACCGTGCTGTCGGTGATCTTCCTGCCCCTGACCCTGCTGGCGTCGATCTTCGGTATGAACACGCACGTCCCCGGTGAGCAGCAGATCGGTGGGTTCTGGGTCGTCATCGCCCTGATGGTCGTGCTGCTGGTGGGGATGGTCGCCTTCTTCAAGCGCCGCGGCTGGCTCTAGCCGGCGGCACTACGGCGCGCAGGGGTCGCCGCGCAGGTTGGCCGACTGGACCCACCCCCAGCGCTTGGCCACCCGCGCGAAGCCGAAGACGAACGACTTCGAGCTGCGGCCGCTGCACCGCCCGCTGATCCGGAAGACGTCGCCTTTCTCGAGGTTCCCGGTGACGAAGCTCCTCGGGCCGCTGCGCAACGTCGCGGGGCCGAGGGCGGTGCGGGCTCCGATCGTGTGGAGCGGATGTGGGCGGAAGTCGACGGCCTTGTCCTTCCCGTGTCCGCCGACGCCCACCAGGCTGGGCTTGTCGAGCTGCGCCTTGAGGCAGCCGCGGTCAAGGAAGCCCCAGTGAGGATTGACCTTCGGATGCGCATCCCCGCGGGCGTAGTCCAGGACGAGGACGTAGTGGGAGTTGACGTTGTAGCGCAGGCCGACGCGGCCCGAGCGGGGCGTCTTCGTCCAGGCGCGAGCGGGGACACCGGTCTTCGGATAGTTCTCGAAGATCGTGCACGCGGCCTTGAGCGCGACGGACTTCGTGTATTTCGTCTTCGTCGTCTTCGCGCCTGCCGCGGGCACGACGGAGACCAAGCTGAGCAGAACGGCGAGCGCGACGAGCGATGTCCGGAGCATGGTGATGAGAGTAGGACGCGCTCGCCCGCGTCGCGGAGGCCTCGCGGGTCACGACGAATCGGGAGCGGCAGGGTAACTGCCCGCATCCGCCGGTGTCTCTGGCCTTCGTGGGCGTGACCGCAACCTCTCCCGAGGCGCTCGAGCGCCTCGGCGATGCCATGGAGCGCTCGACGCCGTCGCGACGGGCGCTCGTCATCGTCAACCCGTACGCGAGCACGGTCTCCGACCGGCTCAAGCACCTCGTGGTCTACGCCCTCCAGGGCCGCTACGAGGTCGACGCGGTGGACACCCAGGCCCGGGACCACGCCACCGAGCTTTGCCGGGAGGCCGCCCACGAGGGCTACGACCTCGTCGTCGCCTTCGGCGGGGACGGGACGGTGAACGAGGCGATCAACGGGCTCGTGGGATCGGAGACCGCCTTCACCTGTCTGCCCGGGGGGCGGACGAACGTCTTCTGCCGGATGCTCGGGATCCCGAACGACGTCGTGGACGCCACCGAGCACCTGCTGCGGGTGGCCGACGTGTGGGCCCCGCGGCGAATCGACCTCGGGATGGTCAACGAGCGCGCCTTCGCCTTCTCCGCGGGCGTCGGCCTCGACGCGCGCGTGGTCGAGCGGGTCGACGCCCACCCGCGGCTCAAGGTGCGCCTGGGCGAGTGGTACTTCACGTGGGCGGCGCTGTCGACCTTCTCGCGGCGCTACCTGCTGCATCCCCCCAGGCTCGCCGTCTCCGCGGACGGAGTCGAGCACGAGGGCGTGCTGGCGGTCGTCCAGCGCTCGCACCCCTACACCTACTTCAACACGCGGCCGATCGAGATCGCCGAGGGCGCCGAGCTCGACAACGGACTGCTCGCGGGCGTCGTGCTTGAGCGGGCCAACCCTGTCGACATGCCCACGATCCTCGTCCGCGCGTTCGCCCGCGGCGCGCGGATCGTGAAGCACCGGCAGGTCGCGTCCTTCCTGACGCCGGACGAGGTCGTGGTGCGAGCGCAGGATGGGGCGCCCGTGCCGGTCCAGGTCGACGGCGACTACATCGGCGAGCGCGCCGAGGCCCGCTTCTCCGTCGCCCGGCGCGCGCTCACGGTCGTCTCCTGACGCGCCGGACGGTCGTCTCTCCGCAACACCCAGTGTTGCGCTAGGCTCAGAACGTGCCCGTGGCCACGGCCGACAAGGTGACGGCGCTGAGCCGCGACTTCGGTTCCCAGCGCCGACTGGCGGAGCTCCTCGGCGTCAGCCCCGCCCAGGTGACCCGGTGGCGCCAGGGCCAGGGGATCGACGATGTCAACGCGGGACGGGTCGACCTCCTCGAGCTCGTGATGGCCGACCTCCTGCGCCTGTATACGACGGCAGCGGCCGAGCGCTGGCTGCTCGGGCTCAACCCGAGCCTGGGCGACCGGCGCCCACTCGATCTCATCCGCCGCGGCCAGGCGCACGAGGTCCTCGCCGCCCTCGCGAGCGAGCGGGCCGGCAGCTTCGCGTGAGGCTGTGGCGGGTCCTGCCCTGGGACCCGTCGGCAGCTCCCGACCAGCCGGGCGGGGCGTTGTGGGTGCCCCGCGCATTCCAGGGCACGGGCCGGCATGACGCCCCCGAGCGCTACGGGTGCCTCTACCTGACCGAGGATGCGGTGGCGGCGGTGGCCGAGACCCTCGCGCCGTTCCGCGGCACCGGCGGACTCGGCGCCGAGCTGCTCGTCCGCGCAGGGCGGCAGCTCGCGCTCGCCGAGCTCGTCCTCGATGCCGACGCCCTGCTCATCGACCTCGACGATCCCGCCGTGCTGGCCGCCGAGGCGCTGCGGCCCTCGATCGTCGCGACGAGCCGGCGCGCGGTCACCCAGGCGTACGCACGGCAGGGATTCGAGCGTCATCCCGATGCGGCGGGTCTGCGCTGGTGGTCGACACTCGAGGCGAGCTGGATCCACGTTACGGTGTTCGACCGCGCCCTCGCCGCGCTGACCGTGCGGGGCGCCGCGGAGCTCATGGCCGGCGACGAGGTCGTGCGCGCCGCCGCCGCGCATCTCGGACTTGCCTAGCGGTCACCGCGGTGCCGCGCCGGAGGGCGGCGGGATTCAGCCGCCCGTCGGCGTGACGCGGTAGGCGTCGAAGACCGCGTCGATCTGGCGCAGGCGGGAGATCGTGGCGTCGATCGTGCGGGCGTCGCCGACCTCGACGACGAAGCGGTTCTTGACCATCGGGTGCGAGACGATGCAGCGCGCCTCGACGATGTTGATGCCGGCCTCGGCGAACGTCCGCGAGAGGTCCTCGAGGAGGCGGTGGCGATCCCAGCCGTCGACCTGGAGCTCGACGCGGAACGCGGTCTCGGCGTCGCCCTCCCAGCCCACGCCGACGAACCGCGCCGGGTCCTTGCGCAGGGCGACGACGTTGCGGCAGTCCTCGCGGTGGACGGTGATACCGCGGCCGAGGGAGACGTAGCCGACGATCGTGTCGCCCGGGACCGGTCGGCAGCACTTGGCCAGGCGGATCGGGACGTCGTCCACGCCCTCCACCGCGATCCCGAACTCGGTCGAGCCGCGGGTCGGGCGCTCCTGGAGCTTGGTGCCCGTGACGAGCTCGTCCGCCGCGGTCTGGTCGCCCGCGGCCGCCTCGCCCTGCTTGAGGCGCTGCATGACCTTGTTGACGACGACCTTCGGCGAGATCTTCGCCCCACCCAGCGCCACGTAGAACTCGTCGGCCTTGCGGAAGCCCATCTCGCGGATGACGTCGGCCAGCAGCGGGGAGCCGACGATCTTCTGCGCGGGCAGGCCCTGCTTCTTCAGGTGGTCCTGCAGCTGCTCGCGCCCCGCGTGCTCGGTGTCCTTGCGCGACTCGGTCTTGAACCACTGCTTGATCTTGTTGCGCGCCCGGGTGGTCTTCACGAGCGCGAGCCAGTCGCGCGACGGACCGCGCTCGCGCTTGGAGGTCAGGACCTCGACGATGTCCCCGGAGCGCAGCTCGTAGGACAGCGGGACGATCTTCCCGTTGACCTTCGCCCCCACGCAGCGGTGACCGACGTCCGTGTGGACCTCGTAGGCGAAGTCGAGCGGCGTCGCGCCTGCGGCGAGGGACTTCACCTCCCCCTTCGGGGTGAACACGAAGACCTCGTCCTCGAAGAGGTCGACCTTGAGCGCCTCCATGAACTCCCGCGGGTCCGACTCCTCCTGCTGCCAGTCGAGCAGGCGCTTGAGCCAGCCGAGCTCCCCGTCGCGCGACTGGGCGCCCTCCTTGTAGAGCCAGTGCGCGGCGATGCCGAACTCCGCCATGTGCTGCATGTCGCGGGTGCGGATCTGGATCTCCAGCGGCCGCCCCTCGGGCCCCACCACCGTGGTGTGCAGCGACTGGTACATGTTGAACTTCGGCATCGCGATGAAGTCCTTGAAGCGGCCGGGCAGCGGCTTCCACAGCGAGTGGATGACGCCGACCGCGCCGTAGCAGTCCTTCACGGAGCCAACCTGCACGCGCATCGCCGTGAGGTCGTAGATCTCGTTGAACTCCCGCCCCTTGCGGGTCATCTTCGAGTAGATGGAGTAGAAGTGCTTGGCGCGGCCGGAGATCTCGGCCTCGATCCCGAGCGCGTCGAGCTCCTTGCCCAGGTAGCGCCCCGCCTGGTCGACGTAGGTCTCGCGCTCCTCGCGCTGCTGGTTGACGAGCTGCTTGATCTCCGCGTACTTGCGCGGGTGCAGCGTCGCGAAGGCGAGGTCCTCGAGCTCCCACTTGATCGCGTGGATGCCGAGCCGGTGCGCGATCGGCGCGTAGATGTCCAGCGTCTCCTTCGCCTTTTCTATTTGCTTCTGCTTCGGCATGGCGCCGAGCGTGCGCATGTTGTGGAGGCGGTCGGCGAGCTTGATGAGGATGACCCGGATGTCCGAGGCCATCGCGACCATCATCTTCCGGTAGTTCTCGGCTTGAGCTTCATCTCTTGACTGAAAGGTGAGGCCGGTGAGCTTCGTGACCCCGTCGACGAGGCCGGCGACCTCCTCGGAGAAGTCGGCCTCGAGGTCGGGCAGCGAGGCGGCGGTGTCCTCGACGGTGTCGTGCAGCAGCGCGGCGCACAGGGTCGCGGTGTCGAGCCGCATGCCCGCGCAGATCTTCGCGACGCCGACGGGATGGGAGACGAACTCCTCCCCGGACTTGCGCTTCTGGTCGGCGTGGTGGTGGCAGGCGTAGACGAAGGCGCGCTCGACGGCCGCGCGGTCGATGGGAGTGACGCTCAGACCACCGGCTTCGCCGGCGGTGCCCTCCGAGTGCTCCTCGATGACCGCGAAGAGATCCGACAGCAGCCGCTGCTGGCTGGCCGAGAGGTCGTCCCGGCGGCGCGACGCGTGCGCGTCGGGCTGCTCGACGACGTCGACGGGGCGGCGCTGGGCGGTGAGGGTCTCGCGGTCGTCGAGCATGACGAGCTCCTCGTCAAGTCTAGGTGAGCCCCCGGCGCGGAGGGGGCACATGACTCACATGATCCTCCGCATCGAACGCATCGGCACCGAGCTGCCCCCGCCCTCCGACCCCGATCCCGCCGGCGCCGCCGCCGTGCAGGAGCTCATGGGCGGTCGCTACGGCGAGATGTCGACGTTCATGAACTACACGTTCCAGTCGTTCAACTTCCGCGGCCGTCAGGGCGCCCGGCCGTTCTACGACCTCGTGGCGAACATCGCCACCGAGGAGTTCGGGCACATCGAGCTGGTGGCCGCGACGATCAACGGGATGCTCACGGGTACGGCGGAGGACGGGTCGTTGTCGGCCATGAAGGGCGAGGATCTCAAGCAACGCTGGATCCATGGCGGCGCCGGCGCGCTGCCCCAGGACGCGCACGGGCGGGCCTGGACCGGTGACAACGTCTTCGCCTCGGGCGACCTCATCGAGGACCTCACGCACAACTACTTCCTCGAGACCCACGCCCGCAACAACAAGCTCAAGGTCTACGAGATGGTCGAGCATCCCGCCGCACGGGCGCTGACGGGCTATCTGCTCGTCCGCGGCGGCGTGCACCAGGTCGCCTACGCGCGGGCGCTCGAGCACCTGACCGGCGCGAACATGTCCAAGCTCTTCCCGTCGCCCCGGATCCCGACGGACAGGATCCCCGAATGCCGGCCGCACCTCGACGCAGGCTCGCACCGGATCCTCTACCGCTTCTCGCCGTCGGACTACCAGGAGCTCGCGGCGGTGTGGAACGGGCCGCACCCCGAGACGGGCGAGGAGCTCGTCGTCGAGCAGGGGCCGCCCGAGGGCGCGCTGCCGTACGACATGCCGCCCCAGACCGCGACGTTCGCGCCTGACTACGCGCCGGAGGAGATCGCCGAGATCTCCCGGAAGCTGCGCGTCGCCGCCGGGCTGCCCGAGGAGCCGACGGGCGAGGTCGCCAACGACGGCGGCGGGATGGTCGAGAAGGTCACGCCGTAGCGGCTAGGCGGCCGAGCCCTCGAGGCGGCGGCGGCCGGTCTCCAGCGCCTCACGCGCGGCGCGCGCCGTGGGCGAGCGCTCGAGGTCGGTGCGGGCGTCGCCTGCGAGGCGCAGCGCGGGACCGTCCGCGTCGAGGACGGCGAGGCCGAGCTCCTCGAGGACACGGACGAGGCGACCCGCCGTGCCGGGAATGCGCGGATGCAGGCCCGCGCCGGCCAGGGCGCTCACGAGCGCAGGGCCGCGGAGCTGGCCTCCGGCCGCCGCGCGCAGCGCGCGGTACAGCTCGGCGAGCGCTGGGCGCAGGTCGTGATCGGCCTCGTGGACGCGGACGGCGAAGGCGGCCTCCTCGGCGCCCCAGGCGAGGTGCATCCAGCCCGTGCCGGGCACGGACGGGCCGGCGGTCGCCGGTGGGTCGAGCGCGACGACGTGCGTGAAGCGCCGGGCGGCGCACGGGTCGGCGGCGAGGGTGCGCCAGGAGCAGACCGCGTATCCGCCGAGGTGCGCGGCGAGCCCGGGCAACCGGCGCGGGACGTCGGCGACGACGGCGAGGACCGGTTCGGCCGTCCGGACGAGGTCGGCGAGGACCCCGGCGGCGCCTACCCCACGACGATCGACGACCTCCCGGCGGCCGGCCGCGGTGTCTCCCCCCCGCTCGCGATCCTGCCCGAGAGGTTCGGTGCGGTGGCGGGCGGCGGCGAGGGCGGCGGCGAGCCACTCCTCCTCGCCCGGCTCGCCGAGGACCTCGATCGGGCCGGGCGCGGGCGGGTGGGCTCCGCGGAGCAGCAGGCGTGGCTCCACGGCGCCGTTCCACTCCCGCGCCTCGAGGGAGACGACGAGGTCCGCGGGCTCGCCGGCGGCGACGGGCAGGGCGCCGCCGCAGCGGAAGAGCACGGCGCGGGCGCGGGCGCCGCCGGCCTCGACCGTGAAGCGCAGGTGGTCGCCCCCCTCCCCCATCGGCCGCGGATCCGCGCAGCGGGCCGCGGGCAGGAGGAGCAGCGGCGCCGGGTTGCCCTGGCCGCAGGGCTCGAGGCGGGCGAGATCCTCCGCCAGCGCGAGGCCGAGCTCCCCTCCCGGGACCACGGCGTCCACCCGGCGGCGGGGGACGAGGTCCTCCGGCGCGAGGACGCCTCGGGCGTGTTCCTCGAACGCCGCCCGGAAGCTCTCGAGCTCGCCGGGGGCGATCGTCAGCCCCGCGGCCGCGCGGTGGCCTCCGTGGCGCAGCAGGTGACCGGCGCAGGCGTCCAGGCCTCCGAGGAGGTCGAAGGCGGGGATGGAGCGGCCCGAGCCCGTGCCCTCGGAACGACCGGCTTGACCGGCGGCAGCCGCCGCCGGCAGGGCGACGAGCACGGCCGGACGGTGGAAGCGCTCCGCGATCCGCGCGGCGACGATCCCCACGACCCCGGGGTGCCAGTCCTCTCCCCACAGGACATAGGCGGGGCGGTCCCCCAGTGCGGCGACCTGCGCCTCGGCCTCCCACCGGATGCGCTGCTCGACCGCGCGCCGCTCGCCGTTGGCGGCGTCGAGCTCGAGGGCGATCTCCCGCGCGCGCTCGGGGTCCGGGGTGAGCAGTAGCTCCACGCCCGCATCGGCGCGGTGCAGGCGGCCGGCCGCGTTGATCCGGGGGCCGAGGCGGAAGCCCAGTGAGGACGCGTCGAGCGAGCCCGGATCGACCTTGGCGACCGCGAGCAGGGCCCGCAGCCCGGGACGGCGACCGGCGGCCATCGCCCGCAGCCCGGCGCGGACGAGCCGGCGGTTCTCGCCGCGGAGGGCCACGACATCGCAGACCGTGGCCAGGGCGACGAGGTCGAGGTCCTCCTCGGCGAGCTCTGACCCGCCCAGGGCCTCCACGAGCTTGTGGACGACGCCCGCCGCGCACAGGTCCGCGCACGGGTAGCCGCCGAGGGCGGGATGGATCAGGGGGGCGTCGGGCAGCGCGCCGTCGGCCCGGGGCGTGTGGTGGTCGGTGACGAGGACTTCGAGCCCGAGCGTGTGCGCGAGTGCCACCTCCTCGACGGCGGTGATCGCGCAGTCGGCCGTGAGCAGCAGCCGGGTGCCGCGCGCGGCGAGCCGCTCGACGGTCGCCCGGGAGAGCCCGTAGCCGTCGTCGAGCCGGGAGGGCAGGTGCCAGTCCACGTCGGCGCCGAGCGCGCGCAGGGCACGGACGAGGATCGCCGTGGAGCACACGCCGTCGACGTCGTAGTCGCCGTGGACGGTGATCCGTGTCCGGGTCTCGACGTGGCGCCGGACGAGCGCGACGGCCTCCTCCATGCCGGCGAGCTCGCGGGGGTCGTGGCGCTCGTCGGCGCGTAACCAGGCTCCGGCCTCGGCCGGGTCGGTGAGGCCGCGACGGGCGAGGACCTGGGCCAGGACGGACGAGACGCCGAGCTCGCGTTCGAGCGCCCGCGCGGCGCCGAACGGGTAGGGCGCGAGCTCGAGGACCGGCGCCGGGCGGGGAGGTGGCGGCGGAGCGGGGCCGGCCGGGGCGAGGGGATCGAGGAGGGCACTCACGCGGGCCGCCGACCGTACGCGCGGCCGCGGACGGAATGGCGGTGGGGCGAGGGGCGAGGGGCGAGGGGCGAGAAGCGCGCCTACGCCGGCACGGGCTCCGTCCGCTCACGCCGCACACCCTCGAGATACACCAGCGCCATCCCGATCACCGCCCCCGGGATCGCCTCGAGCGCGGTGAGCAGGTGCGTGTCGGTGCGGCCGGGCACCGTCAGGCCGTTGATGAGGAACCCGGCGACCATCGCGCCCGCCAGCGCGCCCAGGAAGCACCCGACGATCCCGCCCCAGAAGCGGTCGGGCAGGAAGATCGTGAAGTGCCAGAGGGCGAGGCCCATCATGACCCAGGCGAGCAGGCCCATGGCTAGCGCGGCCTCCCGTGGCGGCGATTGCGAGGCTTCTTCGGCTTGGGCGCGCGCGGGACCACTCCCTCGTTCTCGGGCTCGTCGGGCGCGGGCTTGCCGCCGCCGTTCCCGCCGTCCCCGTCGGGCTTCCGCGCCGGGCGCGGCGAGGTCGCAATGCCCGCGGGCCGCGGCGCCCGCCGGGCGCCGGGCGGGCTCGCGGCGGCGGCGACGTCGTTCGGGTCCAGGTCCGCCTTGAGCGCCTCGAACTCCGCGCGGGAGAGCATCTCGTCCTGCGGCGTGGTGATGCGGGTCCGCGGGCGGTCGGCGCGCACGGGCTCCACGTCGAGCCCCGCGCCTCCGCGCGACGTCACGTAGGCCGGCACGACGCCGCCGTTCTCGGCCTCGATCCGCCGCCGCCGCTGTCGGTAGACGTGCTCGCGCTCCTTCCAGTGCGTGAGCACCGGAGCGGCGATGAACACGGACGAGTACGCGCCGGACAGCGTCCCCACGATGAGAGCGAAGGCGAAGTCCTTGAGGGTGTCGCCGCCGAAGAGGAACAGCGCCAGGATCGGCAGCGCGGTGCAGAACGAGGTCGCCAGCGAGCGGACGATGACCTCGCTCATCGAACGGTTGACGATCTGCGAGAACGCGGCCCGCGGCATCCGCGGCACGTTCTCCCGCACCCGGTCGAACACGATGATCGTGTCGTAGAGCGAGAAGCCCAGGATCGTCAGCAGCGCCGCGACCGTCGACGTCGTCACCTCCCGGCCGGTGAGCGAGTACACGCCCGCCGTGATGAGCAGGTCGTGCATCAACGCGATGAGGACCGGCACCGCGTACTTCCACTCGAAGCGCAGCGCGATGTAGGCCGAGATGACCAGCAGCGAGGCGATGATCGCGATGAGCGCCGAGCTCGCCACCGTCTTGCCGAACGTCGGGCCGACGGACTGCGAGGAGAACTTCCCCGCGACGATCCCAAACTTCTGGTCGAGCGCCTTACGGACCGACCCGAGCTTCTCGGGCGGGATCTTCGCCCGCAGCTGGAACGCGTTGGTCCCGAGCGCCGGGTTGGAGACCTTCTGGACCTTCGCGTCGCCGAAGCCCTGGTCGGTGAGCACGGCGCGCACGCCGTCCTCGTTGGTCTTCTTCACGAGCGCGGTCTGCACTCGCGTACCCGAGTCGAAGTCGATGCCCAGGGTCAGGCCCTTGCCGCCGACGGCCAGCGCCCCGATGAGCAGGATCGTGCCCGACGCCGAGAAGAACCAGCGCGAGGCACCCATGAAGTCGAACGTGATACGGCGATCACGCCCGCTGACGCCGAGCGCCGCCTTCGAGGAGATCGCCTTGGAGCGCCCCATCGTTCCGAGCGCCGCCTGGGTCGCGAGCACCGCGGTGAACAGCGACGCGAGCGTGCCGATCCCCAGCGTGAACGCGAAGCCCTTGACCCCCGCGGTGGCGAGGATGAAGAGGATGAACGCCGTCATGAGCGTGACGACGTTCGCGTCGATGATCGCCGTGATGCCCTTCTTGTAGCCCGCGGCGATGGCCGCGGTCGTACCTCGCCCGGCGCGCACCTCCTCCTTGACCCGTTCGAAGATGACGATGTTCGCGTCGGCCGCGACGCCGATCGTGAGGATCAGGCCCGCGATGCCCGGAAGCGTCAGCGTGATCGGGATGAGCTTGATCAGCGCGAAGAAGTAGACGGCGTAGATGCCCAGCGCGAGCGTCGCGACGAGCCCGAGGACGCGGTAGAACAGCAGCAGGAAGAGGACGACGATCAGGAAGCCCGCGGCGCCCGCCGCCAGCCCCTGGTTCAGCGCCTGCTTGCCCAGCGACGCCGAGACGGTCGACTGCGAGATGAGCTTCAGGTCGATGGGCAGGGCGCCCGTCTTGATCGCGTTGGCCAGATCCTGGGCCTGCGGGATCGTGAAGTTCCCCTTGATCTCGGCACCCGTGCTGCCGTCGATCCCCGTCCCCGCGAATTGCCGCGGGTCGACGGTGGCCACCGACTTGAGGTCGCGGTCGAGGGCGATCGCGAAGTGCTGATCCTGCTGGCCCGGCGCCACCTGCCCCCGGTCGGCGACCGTGCGCGTGACGTTCTGGAACTGCTTGGCGCCCTTGTCCGTGAAGCTGAACGTGACGGTCGGCGCGCCCGAGCCGCCCGTGCCGTTGTCGAAGGCCTGCTTGGGGTTCCTGACGTCCTTTCCGAGCAGCGCCGGGTCGTCGTTGAGGACGAACCAGCTCGCGAGATCCGGCCGGTTCGCGGGCGGGGCGGTCTTGTCGTAGCTGGCCCGCAGGAGGATCGTGCCGGGTTGGATGACCTTGATCTCGGGGAACTCCGCGCCGGGCTTCTTCGAGGCGTCCAGGTCGCCCTGGAGGTCGGTCCGCGTGTCGTCGGGCCCGGCGAGGTACGTGTGGGCCTTGTCCTTCGCGAAGGCCCAGTACTGCGGGTTGATCCGGAAGTTGTCGCCATCGTTGATGCGCTTGCGCTTGGCGGCCTGGGCGACCGCGGGGTAGAGCGCCTGGCCCGAGGACGGACTTCCGGCGCCCTGCGAGAGGGCCGTCGCGGTCGGGTCGAGCGCGGCCAGCCCGTCGATGACCGGCTTGTTGCCGGGCCCGAGGAGCTGCTTCTCCCAGTCGTAGAACGCGAGCTGGGCGGGCGTGCCCACCTGCTTCTGGGCCCGCGCGACGTTCTTGACGCCCGGCAGGCCGACGGTGATCTGGTCGCGCCCGCTCGTCTGGATCTCGGGCTCGCTGACCCCGAGCTGGTCGACCCGCTCGCGCATGATCTCCACCGCGCGGCTGATGGCGTCCGGCGTCACGGTGCGCTGGGCGGCGCTCGGGCGGCCCTGGTAGACGAGCTCGACGCCGCCCTTGAGGTCGAGCCCGAGAACCGTCTTCTTCGTCCCGACGACGAGCCCCGCGCCCACGAGCAGGAGCCCCACGGCGAGCAGGATGAGCGCGTTGCGCCGCCGGTCGGTCACGTCTTGTCGGGGGTCAGGATCAGGAGCATGCCGCCATCGTCATCGTAGGCGGGGAACAGGTCCGCCTTCGCGCGCGCGGGCAGGTCGCCCTCGGCGTTCACGCGCACGGCCTTGTCCCTCACCCGCACGCCCCATTCGAGCACCGTGGCGATCGGGTCGCCCTCCTCCTCCCACTCCAGGCCGAGCACCTCACCGGCCCGGCGGCCGATCACCCGGTCCTCCTTGAGCCCGGTGAGCTCGAAGGAGCCCTTGCCCAGGCCGATGAGCCTGCCCTCCTGGTCGCAGACGAAGAAGGCGGCGTCCGGGGCGGGGTAGTAGTCGTCGAGCAGCTCGAACAGGAACGCGAAGCCGCACCGGGCACAGCCCCGGGGGGCGCGCCGGAAGCCGGCCGTACGGTCGGACTGCGAGGAGCGGTGCCCGCAGCTCGGGCAGATGAACAGGTGGGCCATCTGAGCGGAGTGAGGGTAGGAGCCACGGGCTGAGCCCGGACTAAAGGACGTTCAGAACAGCGCCCGGGGCGCCGCGAGCCCGAGATGCGCCCACGCGCGCGAGGTGGCCTGGCGGCCGCGGGGCGTGCGCTCGAGGAGGCCCTGGGCGAGGAGGTAGGGCTCGTAGACGTCCTCGAGCGTGCCCGCGTCCTCCCCGAGGGCGGCGGCGAGGGTGGACAGGCCGACCGGGCCGCCGCCGAACTTCTCGCAGATCGTGGCCAGCAGCTCCCGGTCGAGGCGGTCGAGGCCGGCGGGGTCGATCTGGAGCAGGGCCAGCGCGCCGTCGGCGAGCTCCTCGGTGACGGCGCCGGCACCGCGGACCGGGGCGAAGTCGCGGGCGCGCTTGAGCAGCCGGTTGACCACGCGGGGGGTGCCGCGGGCGCGGGAGGACAGCGCCCGCGCGGCCCCGGGGTCGGTGTCCACCCCGAGCAGGCGCGCCGAGCGCAGCACGATCCGCTCGAGCTCGTCGACCCCGTAGGGCTCGAGCCGGTGCTGGATCCCGAAGCGGTCGCGCAGCGGGGTGGTGAGCAGGCCGGAGCGGGTGGTGGCCCCGATCAGCGTGAAGGGCGGCAGCTCGAGCGTGACCACCCGCGCCCCCGCCCCCGCCCCGACGGTGATGGGGAGCTGGCCGTCCTCCATCGCCGGGTAGAGCGTCTCCTCGACCGCGCGGGGGAGGCGATGGATCTCGTCGATGAAGAACACCGAGCCGGGCTCGAGCGCCGAGAGGTAGGCGGCGACGTCGCCCTTGCGCTCCAGCGCGGGGCCGGCGGTTCCGATGAAGCGCACGTCGAGCTCGTGGGCGATGATCTGGGCCAGGGAGGTCTTGCCCAGGCCGGGCGGACCGGCGAGCAGGACGTGGTCGAGCGGCTCCCCGCGCGCGCGGGCGGCGGCGACGGAGACCTCGAGCTGCTCGCGCAAGCCCTCCTGGCCGACGAAGTCGGCGAGCCGCCGCGGGCGCAGCGACGCGTCGAGCTCGGCGTCGGGCTCGACCGCGTCGGGCGTCTGGATCCGGGCCGCGGTCACCGCCGCGCCGTCCTCAGCGCGTGGGCGATGAGCTCCTCGGCCGCCTCCCCGGGCGCGTCGGCGAGGAGCTCCTCGGCCTCGGCGGGGGTGAAGCCGAGCCCGAGCAGGCCGTCGCGGGCGAGCTCGCGCGGGTCGTCGCGCCGGCGCACGACGATGGGCTCCTCGACCTCCGCCACGTCCACTTTCGGGCGCAGCTCGGCCACGATCCGCTCCGCCGTGCGCTTCCCGATCCCCGGGGTGGCTTGGAAGCGGGCCACGTCCTGAGCCGCCACCGCGCCGAGCAGCTCGCGCGGAGAGCCGCCCGAGAGCACAGCGAGGGCGACCTTCGGGCCCACGGCCTGGACGCCGAGCAGGAGGAGGAACAGCTCGCGCTCGTCCTCGGAGGCGAAGCCGTAGAGCTGGAGCGCGTCGTCGCGGACGACGAGGTGGGCGTGGAGCGTGGCGGTCTCCCCCACCGCGGGCACGTGGCGCAGGGTCTCGCCGGAGACGTGGAGCTTGTAGCCCACCCCGGCGGCGAGCAGGACGACGTGGTCGGAGCGCCGCATGGCGACGTCGCCGGAGACGAGGGCGATCACCGCTCACATGTTCGCCGAGGGCCCGGACGCCGCCACGGCCAGGGCGAGTGGCGCACGGTTGGCGTGGCAGACCGCCACGGCGAGGGCGTCGGCGGCGTGGTCAGGCCGGGGCGGGTCGGGCAGGGCGAGCAGCGCCTGGACCATCCGCTGGACCTGGCCCTTGTCGGCGCGGCCCGAGCCGCACACCGCCCCCTTGACCTGCTGCGGGGTGTAGGCCGAGCAGGGCACCGCGCGCTGCCCGGCGGCCAGGAGGGCGGCGCCGCGGGCCTGGCCCACGGCGAAGGCGGTGGCGACGTTGGCCCCGAAGAAGAGGTCCTCCACGGCCATCGCGGCGGGGTGGTGCTCGTCGAGCAGCCCGGCGACCCGCGCGTGGATGAGGGCGAGGCGCCGCTCGGGGGGAAGGCCGGCCGCGGTCTCGATGACGCCGCCGTCGAGCGCGACGAGCCGCCCGGAGCGGCGGGCCACCACGCCGTAGCCCGTGTTGCGCAGGCCGGGGTCGATGCCGAGGACGATCACGTCGTTTGGGATTCTCCGCGCGGGCCCGGACGCCTGCCGGGAAGCCCGGCTAGGCGACGCCCGTCGCGTAGAGGTCGTTGCCGAGCAGGACCCGCAGCGGGCGCGAGCCGGCCAGCCGCGCGGCGGTCCCGAGCGGGCCGCCGCCGTCCAGGCCCTGGGTGAGGTGGTGGTTCCCCGAACGCACGACATCGGGGTCGATCCAGGCGTGCACGGGGGTGAAGCCCGCCCGCCGCAGCGCCCGGCGCAGACGGTAGAGCGACTGCTCGTTGACGTGGTAGCGCTTGGACTCCGCGATCCAACCGTCCATCGCGCGCACGGACTCCCCCCGCCCCAGCGCCCGGAGCGCGAGGCGCGCGGGCGGCCAGCCGAGGTGTAGGAACAGCGCATTGGGGGCGGTGTGCACGAGCAGGCGTCCCTGAGGGCGCAGCACCCGGCGCAGCTCGCGCAGCCCGGCGTCGGCCTGGTCGGGATCGAGGTGCTCGATGACGTCCGCGAACAGCGCGCGGTCGAAGGCGTCGTCGGGCCAGGGCAGGGCGGTGACGTCCCCCCGCCGCACGTCGGCTCCCGGGACGCCGGCGAGAGTCTCGAGCGCGATCGCGACGGCCGCCTCGGAGTAGTCGATCCCCGCCACCTCGGCGCCCCGCTGTGAGCACGCGAGCAGCACCTCGCCGCGCCCACAGCCCGCGTCGAGGACGCGCATTCCCGGGCCGGGCGCGAGGCGCTCGAGCTCGCGCCGCTTCAGTGCCGAGAGGCCCCTCCCCGAGCGGAAGTCCTCCCACCCCTCGCAGCGGTCGGACTCGAAGTAACCGGAGTCGTAGAGCTCGCTTCCGAGCGGCACGGGCGGCAGCGTAGCCTGGCCCGCGTGCTGCCCGGTGGTCGCGTCGCCGTCCTCGGCGCCGGCGTGGCCGGCCTCGTCGCCGCGCGCTCGCTCGGCCGGGCCGGGGTCCCGTGCGACGTGTACGAGCGCTGGCCGGGGCTCGGCGGCCAGGCGGCCACGCTCGACGTCGGTGGCGGGCACCTGCTCGAGCGCTACTACCACCACTGGTTCACCTCCGACGAGCACATCGTCGCCCTGTGTGAGGAGCTCGGCCTCGGCGACAGCGTGGAGTGGCGGCCCTCGAGCGTCGCCGTGTTCACCCGCGGGCGCTCCTTCCCCTTCACCTCGCCGGGAGACCTCCTGCGCTTCTCGCCGCTCCCGCCGCTCGCGCGGATCCGGATGGGGCTCGCGGTGCTGCGCCTCCAGCGCGGCAAGGGTGGTGTCGCGCCCTTCGAGGCCGAGACCGCTTACTCGTGGGTGCGGCGCGCCATGGGCGCTCCCGCCTGGGACGAGGTATGGGGACCGCTGCTGCGCGGGAAGTTCGGCGACCGCGCGGAGGACATCTCCATGGCGTGGCTGTGGGGCAAGCTCACGCTGCGGCGCCAGATCAAGGGGGCGGAGGCGCGGCAAGAGCTCCTGGGCTATCCGCGCGGGTCCTTCGAGCCCCTGTGGACGCGGCTGCGCGAGGAGATCCAGGTGGGCGGCGGACGGCTGCTGATCGATCGTCCCGCCGCCCGGGTGAGGCGCGCCGGGGACGGGCGCCTGGCGGTGGTCGCGGGCGCTTCGGGGTCGTTCCGCGCCGGGCACGACCCCCGGGGCTTCGCGCCCGCGGGCGAGGAGCGCTACGACGCGGTCCTCGCCACCGTTCCCTCCGATGTCTTCTCCGGCCTGCTGGCGCCCGACCTCGCCGCCGAGCTGGCCCCGGGCTACCTCGCGCGCCTCGCCGCGGTCGAGTACCACGCCGCGCTCTGCCTCCTGCTCGAGCTCGACCGCTCCTTCACGCCCTTCTACTGGACGAACGTCGCCGACCCCGCCCTGCCCTTCGTCGGTCTCATCGAGCACACGAACCTGGTGGAGCACGAGCGCTACGACGGCCGGCGCTTCCTCTACGTGGCCAACTACGTCGCCCGCGACGATCCGCTGCTCGCCCTCGATGCCGCCGCGCTGCTCGCGCACTACGAGGATGGTTTACGCCGCGTGAACCCCTCCTGGAACCCGGCGTGGGTGCGGCGGTCCTGGCTGCACTCGGAGCCCGCCGCCCAGCCCGTCGTCACCGTGGGCTACGGGAAGCGGATCCCGCCGCTGGCCACCGGCGCCCCCGGCCTCTTCCTCGCCAACACCACGCAGATCTATCCGGAGGATCGCGGGACGAACTACTCCGTCCGGCTCGGCGGGCAGGCGGCGGCGGCGGTGCTCGAGGCGTGCTGAGACGGCATCGTCTGCTGGCGGGGATCGTCCTCGCGGGCCTTCTCGTGCGCGTCGCCTACGTCCTCGCCACGCGCGACTGGGCGCTGCGGGGCGACGAGATCGAGTACGCCGCCGAGGGCCGCTTCTTCGCCGCCGGGCACCCCTGGTGGTCGGCGCTGCCCTACGGCATCCCGCATCCCTCGCTGTGGAAGGCGCCGGCGTACCCGGCGTGGGTCGGCGCGTGGTTCTCGGTGCTGGGGCCGTCGCTGACGCTCATGCGGCTCGCCCAGGCGCTCGCGAGCTGCGTGACCATCGTGCTCACATGGGCGCTCGGGCGGCGCCTGTGGGGCGAGCGCGTGGGCCTCGCGGGAGCGGCCATCGTCGCGGTGCACCCCTTCGCCTGGGACTACGACATCGGGCTCTTCTCCGAGGTCTTCGCCACGCCGCTCACGCTGCTCGTGCTGCTGCTCGTGCTCGAGCGGCCGGTGGGCCCACGGCGGGCGGCGGTGGTCGGCGCCCTCGTGGGTGTCTCCCTGCTCATCCGGCCCACGGCGGGCCTGCTGCTCGCCCCGGTGCTCGTGGCCCTCGCGCTGCGCCTCGGGCTCCGGCGGGGGGTGGCGCTCACGGCGCTCGCCGGCGTGAGCGCGGCGCTCGTCCTCGCGCCCTGGGCCTACCGCAACCACCGCGTGGCGGGCGGCTTCGTCCCCGTCTCCATCCAGGACTCCGCCCTCTACGGCACGTTCAACGACGACGCCGCCCACGACCGGACCTACCCCTGGGCGTGGCGCCCGGTGACCCGCCGCGACCTCGACCTCTTCCGCCGCGCGCAGCCCCTGGGAGACGTCGCGCTGCGCTCGCGACTGCTCCAACGCGCGCGGAGCTACATCGCCGACCACCCCGCCTCCCTCGCGGACGCCTTCTTCTGGAACGGCCTGTCCCGGCTGTGGGACGTCCGCCACCCCGCCCGCGTGCTCGAGGACGCGCAGATCAACGGGCGCTCGCGGCCCCTCACCGCGATCGCCCTCGCCCTGCACTGGATCCTGCTGCCGCTCGCGCTGCTCGGGCTCTGGCGCGCCCGGCGCCGGCCCGCGCTCGTCTGGCCCCTGGTCGCCCTCGCCCTCGCCGCCGCCGTGGTGTTCTCCACCGCCGCGGCGACCCGCTACCGCGTCCCCTTCGAGCCCGTCATCGCGCTGCTCGCCGCCTCCGGGGTATTCACGGGATGGCGCCGATCCGCGGATCCTCCGGCTCCGGGAGCGCGTCGCGCGGCTCGAGGTTGATCTCCTCGGCCACGAGGTAGAGCGGTCGCGCCTTGACCTCGTCGTAGATGCGCGAGACGTACTCGCCGATCAGCCCCACGGCGATGAGCTGGATGCCCCCGAGCAGCAGCACGGCGAGCAGGACCGAGGCGATGCCCGGCACGAAGAGCCCGCCGATCCGAAGGCCGATGGCCACCGGCATCCCGAGGAAGGCGATGCCGGCGAAGCAGAAGCCCAGCAGGGTGGCGACCTGCAGCGGCGCGTGGGAGAACGAGGTGATCGCGTCGAAGGAGAAGCGCAGCATCCTCCGGACGGTGTACTTCGTGCTCCCGGCCGTGCGGGCCTCGCGGTCGTAGGCGACGGAGGCCTGGTCGTAGCCCACCCACACCGTCATCCCCCGCAGGTAGCGGTTGCGCTCACGCATGGCCAGCACGGCGTCGAGCGCGCGGCGGTCGAGGAGGCGGAAGTCCCCCGCGTCGGCCTGGACCGGCGTGTCGGAGAGCCGCCCGAGCGTCCGGTAGAACCAGCGTGCCGAGGAGAGCTTGAAGCGGCTCTCCCCGGCGCGCGAGCGACGCACCGCGTAGACGACGTCGGCCCCCGCGCGCCAGCGCTCGAGCAGCTCTCCGATGACCTCGGGGGGATCCTGGAGGTCGCCGTCGAGGCAGACCACGGCGTCGCCGCTCGCGCGGTCGAGGCCCGCGGTGAGCGCCGTCTGGTGACCCCAGTTGCGTGAGAGCCGCAGGAGCTTCACCCGCGGGTCGATCGCCGCGAGGCCGGCCACGATGCCGGCCGTCCGGTCCCGCGAGCCGTCGTCGACGACGATGAGCTCGAACGGTACATCGCCGAGCACGGCGCGCACGCGCGCGCAGAACGCGCCCGCCGTGTCCTCCTCGTCGCACATGGGCGCCACGACGGAGAGGAGGCGCAGCTCACGCCGGGCAGCCGGGGTCACGGGGGGCCGAGTCTAGATCGCGCGCGGACGTCTACCCTCGCGCCCGCATGTCCTGCGCCGCCTGTGGCTCGCCGCGCCTCGAGCCCCACCTCGCCGTCGCCGGACCGGCCGGCGCGGCGGGGCTCATCCCCACGACGGACGCGTTCGGGACGGCGCTCGCGGACATCGTGCGCTGCCCGGGGTGCGGGCACATGCAGCTCGCGGCCTTCCCTCCCGCGGAGGAGCTCGCCGAGGCCTACGGCGAGGCGGCGAGCGACGACTACGTGGCCGAGGAGGCGGGCCAGCGCGAGACCGCGCGCCGGGTGGTCGAGCGGATCGAGGCGTGGACCACGCCCGGGCGGATCCTCGACCTCGGGTGCTGGGTCGGGTTCCTCCTGGCCGAGGCGCGCGGCCGCGGCTGGGAGCCGACCGGGGTCGAGCCGAGCGGGTGGGCGGCGTCCTACGCGCGGGAGGAGCTCGGACTCGACGTGGTCGGCGCCGACCTCTTCGCGGCGCCGCTCGCAGAGCGTGCGTTCCGGGCGGTGGTCCTCGGGGACGTCCTCGAGCACCTGATCGACCCGGGGGCCGCGCTCCGGGAGCGGATCGCCCCCGCACTGGCCCCCGGCGGGGTGGTCTGCCTCGTGCTGCCCGACGCGGGGTCCCGGCTCGCCCGGGTGATGGGGGCACGCTGGTGGTCGGTGATCCCCACCCATGTGCAGTACTTCACCCGGGGCTCGCTGCGGACGCTGCTCGAGCGCTCGGGCTACCAGGTGCTCGAGCTCCGCACCGCGCCCAAGGCGTTCACCGTGCGCTACTACCTCGAGCGGATCGGCGGCTACTCGCCTGTGCTCGCCCGCGCGCTCGTGGCCGGGGCGAAGCGGGCCGGGGTCGCCGAGCGCATGTGGGCGCCCGACTTCCGCGACCGGATGCTGGTGCTCGCCCGGCCGTACCGCGCCTACTAGGGGTGCCGGAGGCGGCCAAGTGGCCGCCGGAGGCGGGTCCCCAGTCGCGAATAGCGACACATACTCCTACCCCGCGACCCGCTCCATGACGTCGGCGGGAACGTCGAAGTTCGCGTGGACCGCGCTCACGTCGTCGTTCTCCTCCAGCGCGTCGACGAGACGCAGCACCTTCCCCGCACCCTCGGCGTCAAGCGCCACGAGCACCGCGGGGCGCTGGGCGACCTCGGAGGATTCCACCTCGATGCCGGCCTGGGTCAGGGCCTCGCGCACGGCGACGAGGTCGCCGGGCTCGCAGAGGATCTCCCACACGTCGTCGTCGCGGGCGATGTCCTCGGCGCCGGCGTCGATGGCGACTATGAGGTCGTCCTCCTCCCAGCGCTCGGCGTCGACGACCACGAGCCCCTTCTTGTCGAAGAGGTAGGACACCGACCCCGGCTCGCCGAGGTTCCCCCCGTGCTTGCCGAGCAGGTGGCGGACGTCGGCGCCCGTGCGGTTGCGGTTGTCGGTGAACGCCTCGATGAGCAGCGCGACCCCGCCCGGGCCGTAGCCCTCGTAGGCGACGGCCTCGATCGCATCGGTGTCGGCGCCCTCGCCCGTCCCCTTCACGATCGCCCGCTCGATGTTGTCCTTGGGCATGGAGGCGTCGCGCGCCTTCTGCACGGCGAGCCCGAGGGAGGCGTTCCCCGTCGGATCCCCTCCGCCCTCGCGCGCGGCGACCGTGATCGCCCGTGCGAGCTTCGTGAACTGCTGACCGCGGCGGGAGTCGACGACCGCCTTCTTGTGCTTGATCGACGCCCATTTCGAGTGTCCGGACATTGACGCGGAAGGCTACCCGAGAGCGTATCGTCGAGATGTGACCCGACTCCTCACCACCCTCCTCGCCGTCGCTCTCGTCGCCGCCGGCTGCGGCTCGTCCTCCTCCTCGAGCGACAAGGGATCCTCTTCCTCGGGCGGATCCTCCTCCGGCGGCGGCGGGACGAAGATCACGATGAAGGAGATCAAGTTCGCCCCGGCCTCCGTGAGCGTCAAGGTGGGCCAGAAGGTGACGTGGACGAACTCAGACCAGGTCGACCACAACGTCAAGGCCGACTCCGGCGCGTCCTTCTCCTCGCAGAACTTCGGCTCCGGCGGCTCCTACTCCTTCACCCCGAAGAAGGCCGGGACGATCAAGTACGAGTGCACGATCCATTCCGGCATGACCGGCACCCTCACCGTCAAGGGCTAGCCGGGCTACAGCGCGCGGGGGTGGGCGCGGTACCAGTCCACGGTGCGCCGCAGGCCGTCCTCGAGCCCCACCTCGGGCACCCAGCCCGTCAGCGCCTGCAGCTTGGACGCGTCGACCCACTGGGCGTCGATCTCCCCCGCCGGGGTGCCCGTGCCGCGCACGTCGGGCGCGACCTCGGTGCCGGCCGCCCGGCACACGAGCTCGACGATCTCGAGCACCGAGTGGGGCTCGCCGCCGCCGGCGTTGAACGCCTCGCCCCGGGCGCCCGCGTCCTCGGAGTCGAGCGCGTCGGCAATCGCCAGGTATGCGGTCACCGCGTCCTCGACGTAGATGAAGTCGCGGCGCGGTGAACCGTCCGACCGGATCACCGGCGCCCGCCCGCCCAGCGCCGCGGCGACCGCCTCGGGCACCAGCCGCGAGCGGTTCTGGTCCCCCCCTCCGTAGAGGTTGGCGAAGCGCGTGGTGGCCACGGGCAGGCCGTAGGTGGGCCAGTAGGAGCGGGCGATCAGGTCGGCCGCCGCCTTGGAGACGTCGTAGGGGAAGCGCGGGCGCAGCGCGTGGGACTCCGTGTAGGGCAGCTCGTCATGCGGGCCGTAGGCCTTGTCGGAGGCGGCGACGACCGTGCGGGCGACACCGAGCTCCCGGCACGCCTCCAGCACGGTCCACGTGCCGCGGACGTTGGTCTCCCACGTGGAGCGGGGTGAGCGGTTCGCGGTCGGGACGAGCGTCTGGGCCGCGAGGTGGAACACGGTGTCCGCGTCGTACTCCCCCAGCGCCCGCAGCACGAGCTCGCCGTCCTCCACGTCCCCGCGCACGACGTTGCAGCGCGCCTCGTCGCCGTGGAGCACGAGCGCCGAGCGCGGGGTCTCGTCGCGCCGCAGGACGGTCACCTCCACGTCGCGGGCGAGGAGCGCCGGCACGAGCCAGGAGCCGAGCAGCCCGTAGGCCCCCGTCACGAACGCGGAGCGCATGCGGGGACAGAGCCTAGGCGCGGGGTGGCCAGATCGACAGATGGGCGTCCACGAAGGCGGGTGGTATCCCCGCCAGGCACGCGACCAGCCGCCGCGGCCCGGGGGCTCCGAACGCGATCCACCCACGGTCGAGGCGGGCGCGCAGGGCGTCGCACGACTCCGTCGGGGGGATGGTCACGACCCGGTGCTGGAGGTGCTCCCCGGCCAGCGCCGCCATCGGCTGGGGGGCCATGGCCACCTCGCGTGAGCGCTCGTGAAAGGCCGGCTGGGCGGCGAGGAACGCCGCTCCTCCCGCGTCCCACGCCGACGGCGTGCGGGCGTGCCGCGCCACCCAGCCCGAGGAGCCGATGACCAGCATCGCCATGCCCGCCAGCACGACGGCGGCGAGGGCGAGGGCGGGGCGGACCCGGGGCGCGCGTCCCAGGGCGGACACGGCGCCCACCACGGCGATCCCCGCCGCCATGCCCAGAAGGACCGGCCAGACCGCGATCGAGTCGTAGGGCTCCGGGCCAGGAATGGCGACCGCGCTGCACACGATCGCCGCGAGCGCGACGAGCGCGACAACGGCTTGCAGCCGCGACCCCGCGCCGGCGAGCGCGACGCCGACGGCGGCGAGCGCGAGAGTCGGCAGCAGGTAGCGCAACGTGGTGACGGCGAGGAATCCGAAGAGCGGGTCGGCGCTGCGACCCGTGACCGGCGCCGCCGCCCAGATCAGGAGCCCGCCGACCGTCGCCGCACCCGCCACTACCACGTGTCGTCGCCGGGCGACGAGCGCGAGGACGGGAGCCGCGACGAGCAGCAGTGCCCCGCCGCCCAGCAGGCCGAGGTACTCACCTTCGTGCCCCCCGAGCGTCCGGCCCGGGTCGTCGAGCAGCGAGGCACGCAGGGTGCCGAGCGCGGGGGGGAGCGGGTCGCCCGTCGGTCCGCGCGTGAACGGCCACAGCGGCCAGCCATGGGCAATCGTGTTACGCACATACCAGGGCGCGCCGACCACCAGCGCGAGGGCCACGCCCGCGACGAGCGCACGCCCCCCGCCCGGTCCCCCCGCGCCCCGGGCGCGCAGCCGCAACACGCCGAGCACCAACACCGCCAGCGCAAGCGGAGCGGCGGTGGTCTTCGAACCCACCGCGAGACCGAGCGCCACCGCCGCCGGGCCGAGCAGGCGCGGATGGGCGTCGGCCCGGACGGCGAGGGCGAGGCCACAGAGCACCGCGGCCAGCGCGGGCAGATCAGACCCGGCCGTCAGCGACGCCAACTCGAGCGTCGTCAGCGGCAGGACGCAGACGGCGAGCGCCGCGCCGAGCGCCGCCCACCGGGGAGCCCCGAGCCAACGCGCCGTGGCGCCGACCGCGAGTGCCGCCAGGGCCGCGAGCGCCGGCGCCAGCGCCGCCACCGGAGCGAAAGACCGACCAAGACCCAGCAGCCAGGCCAGGCCGACCTCGCTAGTGAGCGGGTAGTTGCCCACCGGAATGCTCCACACCACGAAGTCCACGGCGCCCGGGTGCCCGGACTCCAGCCACCCCAGCGCCTCCGGGAGGTGGTAGGCCAGCGAGTCGTAGCCCAGACCCGGGCGGTAGAGCAGCACCGCGGTCGCCCCCACCGCCGCCCCCGCCAGCGCGGCGCCGGCGAACGCCCCCGCGGCGCGCGCCCGGCACGCCTCCAGTGCGAGCGCGAGCAGGCTCGCCCGCGGCGGCGGGACCGTCGCACGCGCCACCCCCCACGTCGCCAGCGTGCCGAGCACCAGAGCCCACGGCGAGGTCCCCGGCCCGACGAGCCCCAGCGCGAGCGCCTCGGCGACCGCGAACGCCGGCGCCAGGACCGCCGCGGCCAGGACGCGCTCCACCCCGCCCGGCGCCGCCCGCGCCGCCAGGCGTCCGGCCGCCAGGGCCAGGGCACCGAGCGCCACGACGAGCAGCGCCGCGTGCAGGAGCGAGTACGCGGCCATCTCAACGCCAGACGGCCCAGGGCGCGCGGCCGCGATCCCAGAGGTCGTTGAGCGTCACCGCGTCCTTGTGGGTGTCCATGCACTCCCAGAAGCCCTCGTGGCGGTAGGCCGAGAGCTCGCCGGCGGCGGCCAGGCGCTCGAGCGGCTCGCGCTCGAGGACCGAGTCCTCGGATAGGAAGCCGAGCGCTCCGGGCTCGAAGCAGAAGAACCCGCCGTTGACCCAGTGCTCGGAGATCGGCTTCTCGTGGAAGTCGCTGACGCGGCCCTCGTCGTCGAGCTCGACCACCCCGAAGGGCAGCGGCGGGCGCACGACGGTGACCGTGGCCAGGCGCCCCTGCGCGCGGTGGACGCCCAGCAACGCACCCACATCGACGTCGGCGACCCCGTCGGCGTAGGTCACGCACGACGTGCCCTCGCCCAGGCGGTCGGCCGCGCGCGCCAGGCGCCCGCCGGTGGGCGTGTCCTCCCCGGTGTCCAGGCACTCCACCACGATCCCCGCGGGCCAGTCCGCCCGCTCGGCGTAGGCCGCGACGTGGTCGCCGAGATAGCCCGTGAGCAGGAGAAAGCGCGTCAACCCCTGCGCGGCGTAGATCCGCACGACGTGGCCGACGACGGGCTCGCCGCCCACCTCCACCAGCGGCTTGGGGATCGAGCGGACGTGCTCCTGGAGCCGCGTGCCCCGTCCCCCGCAGAGGATCGCGACCACCGGCTCGTCGCTCACCCCTTGTATCCCGTGGCCACGAGGTCGAGCGCATGCTCTAACGGCGGCCCGCCGAGTGAGAAGTCCTCCGCGCCGATCGCCGCCGCCTCCGGCCAGTGGCCCGCCCGTCGCCGGGCCAGCGTGCGATCGTAGAGCACCTGACGCGCGCGACGCGGAACCCAGCGCCGCACGCGGAAGGGGTCGAGCGCGAGCAGGCGGTCGAGTTGGCGGTGCTCGGCGGCCACGAGCGCGCGGAAGCGCTCCGACCCGAAGATTCCGCGCACCTCGACGCCGGCGAGGTACCGCGCGCAGAGCGCCGAGACCTGCGCGGCGTCGTACTCCACGTGGTGGTAGGGATCGATGATCTCGTCGGGCCGGGCGAACGTCAGCCGGTTGGGAGTGACGAAGACCGCCGTGCCGCCGGGCTCGAGCACCCGCGCGACCTCGGCGAGGACGCGCTCGGGGTCGGGCACGTGCTCGATGGACTGCACGGCGAGCACCGACGCGAACGACGCGGCGGGGAAGGGGAGCATCCGCATGTCGGCCACGTGGGTCTCGCGCTCCTGACCGACCAGCGCATGCGCAGCGAGGTCGACGCCCACGGTCTCGCGCGGCGCCAGACGGGAGTAGGAGTGCCCCATTCCGCAGCCCAGGTCGAGGACGCGCCCCGGCGGCAGGAGGTCGGCGCACAGCGCGTAGGCCGCGACGTGACGCTGCCAGGTCGGGTTGAACCCCCCGGCGGCGGTCGAGACCCGCTCGCCGGTGAGTCCTGCCGGGCCGGCCACTCCGGGCGGTGGGCCTCGACGTAGACGGTGCCGCCACGCCCCCCGGCGACCTCGACGCAGGCGAGGGCGATCGCCGGGGCCAGAGATGCGACCGCCGCGGCGAGGGTGGCGAGCCGGCGGCGCTCGGACATGGGCGCCTGCCGGGCCTCGGGCCGGCGGATCGCGTCGTAGAGGTCGGGATGGCCCGGCATCTTCCCGATCAGCCCATGGAGCCAGCCGAAGGCAACCTGCCCCCCCGCCAGGTGTTCACCCGACGCGGTATGAGCCCGGCACCGCTGATCCTCCGGACCAGCGCGTCGATCGGCACATGCACGAGGTGGCGAGGGATGTCCAGGGCGAACCACCGGTCCCCGAACAGCGAGGCCTGCCAGCTCCCGGCGTTCGGCAGGGCGACCACGAGCGCCCCGCCGGGGCGGAGCAGCGCGGCGGCACGCTCGAGCGCCGCGCCCGGGTCGCGGAGATGCTCGAGCGAGTGCCAGAAGACGACCGCCGCCCACTCCCCACGGCGCTCGTCGAAGTCGACGATGTCGGTCTCGCGGACGTCGTCGCGCATGCGGACGCGCTCGAGCCCGACCGCCTCGCGCCCGCGCTGGCGCAGGGCGTCGAGCAGTGCCCCGTCGCCCGCCCCCACGTCCAGCACCGGGCCGGGCGGGGCAATGCGATCGACCCGGCGGGCCAGCGCGCCGCGCGAGAGCCGCAGAATCCCATCGCCCGGGCCCGCGAAGCGCCCGGCGTCGGGCCGGTACCACTCACCATAGGCCTCCGCGAGCTCCACCTCAGTGGGCCACGGACGGGTGGTCGCGACCCCCCAGACCGCGCAGAGGGTGCGGTTGGTGGTGGGGTGGGTCGCGACGGCGCCACACCAGGCGCAGGTCGTCAGAGCAGGGGCGGCGAGGGTGCCGGGAGGGGGCACGCGGCGATGCTAGCGGGCACCTACGATCCGGGCATGAGCGAACTCCCGCCGTCCGGTGTCTTCAAGGCCTATGACGTTCGCGGGGTCTACGGGGAGGAGATCGACGAGGAGGCCGCCGAGCGCATCGGCCGCGCCTTCGTCCACGTCCTCGCCGAGGAGGCCGGCAAGGCGCCGGGGGAGCTGCGCATCGGTCTCGGGCGCGACATGCGCCTCAGCGCCCCGGCGATGGCCGCGCGCTACTCCGCGGGCATGCAGGCCGAGGGCGCGCACGTGCTCGACGCGGGCCGCGTCGGGACGGAGATGCTGTACTTCCTCGTGGGCTCCCGCGAGCTCGACGGCGGGCTCATGTGCACCGCCTCGCACAACCCCGCGAAGTACACGGGGGCGAAGCTCGTCAAGCGGGGGGCGATCGCGCTGTCGGGGGACGCGGGCATCGGCGACTTGAGGCGGATCGTCACCGAGGGCGGGCTGGACGAGACGCCCCCGGGCGGGGGCTCGGCCGAGGAGGTCGACATCGCCGAGGAGTTCCGCGCCCGGGCCCTGGAGTTCATCGACCCCGGGGCCGTGAAGCCGCGCCGGGTCGTCGTCGACGGCGGCAACGGGATGGCCGGGCCGATGGTCGGGCCGCTGCTCGAGGGGCTCGGGCTCGACCTCGTGGCGACCTACTGGACCCCGGACGGGAACCTCCCCGACCACGAGCCCAACCCGCTGCTCGAGGAGAACCGCCGCTTCGTCGTCGAGACGGTCCGTAGCGAGGGCGCCGAGCTCGGCATCGCGTGGGACGGCGACGCCGATCGCTGCTTCTTCATCGACGACACCGGCGAGTTCGTGGACGGTGACTTCCTCACCGCCCTGCTCGGCGTCTCGCTCCTGAAGAAGGATCCCGGCGCGACGATCCTCTACGACGTCCGCGCGTCGCGCGCCGTGGCCGACCTCGTGCGCGCCGAGGGCGGAGAGGCCAAGCGCAACCGCGTGGGCCACGCGTTCTTCAAGACCCGCATGCGCGACGAGGGCGCGATCTTCGGCGGCGAGGTCTCGGGCCACTACTACTTCCGTGACTTCTACAACGCCGACTCGGGCACGCTGCCGGCGCTACTCATCCTCGAGCTCCTGTCGACGCAGGACGCGAAGCTCTCCGAGCTCCTCGCGCCGCTGCGCGCGAAGTACTTCCTCTCGGGCGAGATCAACTCGGAGGTCGCCGACCCGCAGGGGAAGATGGACGAGCTGCGCCAGAAGTACGCCGACGGGAAGATCGACGAGCTCGACGGCGTCTCCGTCGACTACGAGGACTGGCACTTCAACGTGCGCCCCTCGAACACCGAGCCGCTCCTGCGCCTCAACCTCGAGTCGCTCGCCTCCCGGGAGGACATGGAGCGCCGGCGCGACGAGGTCCTGTCGGTCATCCGCGCTTGATCTGCCTAGGCCCGGGGGCGGGTGCGGTGGGCGGCGGCCTCGACGATCTCCACCACCCGCTCCGGGTCGTCCTCGACACGCAGGAGGTCGAGGTCGTCGACGTCGATCCGGCCCTCGGCGGCGAGGCGCGTGCGCAGGAACTCGACGAGCGGCGCCCAGTAGGCCGAGTCGACGAGGACGACGGGGAAGTTGCGGATCTTCCCCGTCTGGATGAGCGTTAGCACCTCGAAGAGCTCGTCGAGGGTCCCGAACCCGCCGGGCAGGACCACGAACGCCGTCGCGTAGCGGACGAACATGACCTTCCGCGTGAAGAAGTAGTGGAAGTGCAGGGGAACGTCGATCCACGGGTTGCCCTGCGCCTCGTGCGGAAGCTCGATGGTCAGGCCGATCGACATCGCGCCGGACTCACGGGCCCCGCGGTTCGCGGCCTCCATCAGGCCCGGGCCGCCGCCGGTGATCACGGCGAAGCCGGCGGAGCCCAGCCGGTGGGCGAGGTCACGGCCGCGCTCGTACTCGGCGGTCCCCGGCGGTACCCGCGCGGAGCCGAACATGGAGATCGCCCGCTCGACGTGGGCCAGCGTGGCGAACCCCATGGCCAGCTCGCCGGACATCCGCGCGATGCGCGTGGCGTCGGTCTCCCCGCGGGCGGGGACGCCGGGCGCGGGCTCGGCGAGGAGCGCCTCGTCGTCGGTCTGCGGCGCGCGGGCGGGACCGTCTATGGCGCGCTCTCGATCTCGGCGAGGTGGGCGACGTTGGCCCGGTCGTCCTCCTCCGCGCTCGGCGCGCCGGAGAACCAGGCGTCGAGGATCTCTCCGAGCTCGGCGTGCGAGGTCGTCCGCAGGGAGAGCGCGAGGACGTTGGCGTCGTTCCAGCGGCGGGCGCCCTCGGCCGTCCGGGCGTCGGCGCACAGGGCGGCACGGATCCCCGTGACCTTGTTCGCGGCGATCGACGCCCCCGTCCCCGTCCAGCAGCAGACCACGCCCTGGTCGGCCCGGCCCGCGGCCACGTCACGGGCGGCCGCCTCACTAGCCCAGGCCCAGCCCTCCCGCTCCTCGGGCGCGAGGGCGCCGTGGGGGACGACCTCGTGGCCACGACGCTCGAGCTCGGCGGCCACGGCTTCCGCCACGCCGGTGCGCTCGTCGGCGGCGAGGGCGATGCGCATGCGCCGCAAGCTAGCTTCCCGCCCCGCCCGTGGACACGCTCTGGCTTGTCATCCCGACCTACGACGAGGCCGCCACCCTGCCCGCCCTGGTCCGGGCGGTCGCCGTGGAGCTCGAGGCGCTCGCACCGAAGGAGTGGCGGATCCTCGTGGTGGACGACAACTCGCCCGACGGGACCGGGCGGATCGCCGAGGGGCTGCGGCCGGGGCTCGACGGTCGGCTCGAGGTGCTGCACCGCCCGGGCAAGGGTGGGCTGGGCCGGGCGTACCTCGCGGGCTTCCGTCACGTGCTCGCCGCCGGAGCCGGCACCGTCGTCCAGATGGACGCCGACTTCTCCCACGACCCGGCGCACCTTCCTGCCCTGCTCGGCGCCCTGGCCGCCGGCGCCGACGTCGCGCTCGGCTCGCGCTACGTCCCGGGGGGCCGCGTCGAGGACTGGGGGCCGCTGCGGCGCTGGATCTCCCGGGGCGGCTCGGTCTACGCCCGCGCCGTGCTCGGGGTCGACGTCAGCGATCTCACCGGCGGCTACAAGGCGCACCGGCGCGCGGTGCTCGAGGGGATCGACCTCTCCTCGATCCGCTCCGAGGGCTACTCCTTCCAGATCGAGCTGACCTACCGGGCCCTGCGGGCCGGCTTCCGCGTACGCGAGGTACCCATCACCTTCCGGGACCGCCCCCTGGGCCGGTCCAAGATGTCCTCGCGCATCGCCCTGGAGGCGGCGTGGCTCGTGCCCCGGCTGCGTGGGTGGTCGCCGGAGTAGCCTCGCTCCGATGGGGTCCCCCCGACCCGAGCTCGAGGGCCGGATCCACGCGGTCGGCTCGGAGCTGGCCGCGGCCTTCCCCTCCCCCCTGCGCCACCCCGTCGGCTCGCTCGACGCCAAGGCGATGGACCTCGCCGCCGCCGACGAGGAGCTCCGGGCCGCGCTCTTCCGCTTCGTCGACGTGGTGCCGGCGTGCCGGGGAGTCGAGGATCTCGCGAGGCACCTCAGCGCCTTTCTCGAGGAGGTCGGGGATCGGTCGGCCCCGGTGGGGGCCGCGGTGGCCATGGCCGGGTCCCGGCCGGGCCGGATGGCGCTGGGAGGGGCCGCGGCGGCGGGCGTGAGGCACATGGCGCACCGCTTCATCGTCGGTGAGGACCCGCGCGCGGCGCTGCCGGTCCTCGAGCGCCTGCACCGTCGGGGGATCCTCGCCTCGGTCGATCTCCTGGGGGAGGCGACGGTGAGCGCCGCGGAGGCCGACGTGTACGCCGCGCGCTGCGCCACGGCCCTCGACGAGCTCGCCGCCGCCCACGCACGCTGGCCCGGCGCGCCGGAGGCCAACCTGTCGGTGAAGGTCTCCGCGTTGACCCCCCTGCTGCGCATGGCGGCGCCGGAGCGCGGCGAGCGCGACGCCGCCGAGCGTCTCCGCCCCCTGCTCCGCCGGGCGCGGGACCGCGGCACCCACCTCCACGTCGACATGGAGTCGCTGGACTCCCGCGAGGCAGTGCTCGAGCTCGTCCTCGCCCTGCTCGCCGAGCCGGAGCTCGCGCACGGCCCCAGCGCGGGGATCGTGCTCCAGGCCTACCTCACCGACTCCTCCGAGACGCTCGACCGCGTGCTCGTGTGGGCTCGTGAGGTGGAGCGCGAGCCGCCCCTCGTGGTGCGCCTCGTCAAGGGCGCCTACTGGGACCACGAGGTGGTGGAGGCCCGCCAGCACGGGTGGGCGCCGCCGGTCTTCGAGGTCAAGGCCGAGTGCGACCGGAACTTCGAGCGCCTGACGCAGCGGCTGCTCGACGCCCGGCCCGCGGTGCGGGTGGCCGTGGCCTCGCACAACCTCCGCTCGGTCGCCCACGCGATCGCCTACGACGAGCTCGCCGGGCGTCCGCACGAGCTCGAGCTCCAGATCCTGCGCGGGCTGGGCGACGACCTGGGGACCGCGCTCGCCGCCCGCGGCCAGCGTGTTCGTGCCTACTGCCCGGTCGGGGACCTCGTGGCGGGGATGGCCTACCTCGTCCGCCGCCTGCTCGAGAATACCTCGAACGACTCCTTCCTGGCCGACCAGGCCCGGGGCGCGCCGCTCGAGGAGCTGCTGGCGGCGCCGTGAGCGGGAGCCTCCCCCCCTTCGTCAACGAGCCGATCCTCGAGCTGCGCCGGGCGAGCGTGCGGGCCGAGCTCCCGGAGGCGCTCGCCGCGGTGGATGCCCGCCTGCCTTTGCGCCTCGGCGGCGGAGAGGCGCTCGTCTCGACCAACCCGGGCGCGCCCGAGCGCGTGGTGGCGGTGGCGGGCGTGGCGTCGGCGGACGATGCCGGCGCCGCCGTGCGCGCCGCCGCCGCGGCGGGCCTCGGGTGGGCGCGGACCCCGGCCGCGGAGCGCGCGGCGGTCCTTCTGCGCGCCGCGGCCTGGCTGCGCGAGCGGCGCCTCGAGGTCGCCGCCCTCATGGTCCGCGAGTGCGCGAAGCCGTGGCCCGAGGCCGACGCCGACGCGTGCGAGGCCATCGACTTCCTCGAGTACTACGCGCGCGGCGCGCTGGCCCTGGCCGCGGGCGTCACGCTCCTCCAGGTCCCGGGCGAGCGCAACGGGATGGCCTACCGCCCGCGTGGAGTCGTCGCGGTGATCGCGCCCTGGAACTTCCCCGTGGCGATCCCCTGCGGGATGAGCGCCGCCGGGCTGGCCACGGGGAACGCCGTAGTCCTCAAGCCCGCCGAGCAGTCGCCGGGATGCGCCTCGCTCATCGCGGACGCCCTGCGGGCTGGAGGGCTGCCCGACGGCGTGCTCCAGCTCCTGATCGGAGAGGGCGAGGCCGGTGCGGCGCTCGTCGCCCACCCCGGCGTGCACGTCATCGCCTTCACCGGCTCGATGCCCGTGGGCCTGGAGATCGTCCGCGCCGCGGCCGAGCCGCACGACGGCCAGCACCACGTCAAGCGGGTGGTGGCGGAGATGGGCGGCAAGAACTGCGTGCTCGTCGACTCCGACGCCGACCTCGACGACGTCGTCCCCGCGCTCGTGGCCTCGGCCTTCGACTACGCGGGGCAGAAGTGCTCGGCCGCCTCCCGGGTCCTCGTGCACGAGGCCGTGGCGGACGCCCTGCTCGAGCGCCTCGCCGGCGCGGTGGAGGCCCTCAGCTGCGGGCCGGCGGACGATCTCGCCACCGACGTCCCCGCGGTCATCGAGCGCGCGGCGCAGGAGCGGGTGCTCGGCTACGCCGAGGGCGCGGCCCGCGACGGGCGGATCGTCGCCCGCGGGGGCGACGTCCCGCCGCAGGGCTGGTACTGCTCGCCCACGGTGGTCGCCGATCTGCCGGCGGGCGCGCCCGTCCTGCGCGAGGAGGTCTTCGGCCCCCTGCTCGCGGTCTCCCGCGTCCCGGACCTCCACGCCGCCCTGGACGAGGTCGAGTCCCTTCCCTTCGCGCTGACCGGCGGTCTCTTCTCCCGTAACCCCCGGACGGTCGCCGAGGTCCGCGAGCGCACCCCGGTCGGCAACCTCTACGTCAACCGCGGGATCACCGGCGCGATCGTCGGCCGCCAGCCCTTCGGCGGCAACCGCCTCTCCGGGACAGGATCAAAGGCGGGGGGCCCCGACTACCTCCTGCAGTTCGTCGAGCCCCACGTGGTCACGGAGAACACCGTGCGCCACGGGCTGGTGGTCTAGCTCAAGGCAACGAGCCTCGCGGGCTGAGCCATGCCGACTCGAAATCCATGACCGCGGCGAGCAGGTCGTAGTCGGCGTCGTAGTGCAGGACGGTCGCGTTGACCTCCTGTGCTCCGGCGGCGACGAGGTAGTCGACGATCGGGATCCGGTGCGCACCGGAGGAGCGATGCGCGAGTGCACGCATCGCACCCTCCGCGGTTCGCAGCACGGAGCTGTTCAGCGGAGCTGTCCGGAGCGCGTCGAGCTCGATCTGCGTGGAGTCGAAGCGTTCTGCGTCTCGTGCGCTGAGCAGGATCTCGAGCCTGACGGCGGGGGACAGGCGCATGCGGTCTGAGAGCAGCGCCTCGACCCAGGCGTCGCGAACCTCTGGCCGATGTCCACGCGACCAGGCCGACGTGTCGACCACGAGTGGACAGGAGCCCCACACGGACGTCAGCCGGCGGGCCAGGCGTGGCGCTTGCCTTCCCGTAGGGCGCCCCAGTCGACGCCGGCGCGCGCGGGATCGGCGAAGCCGGCCGCGAGCCGGCGCAGCCCCGCGGCCCGGTCCACGCCCCCCGCGTCGCGCTCGATGAGGCGGTTGGCTCCGACGAGCGCGAGCTCGCGCACCTGGCCGGCCCGGGACAGGCCGTCCGGAAGGAAGGGCGCAGCGGAGCGCAACGCGCGGGCCAGCTCCGAATCCTCGGTCACCTGTATGCGGCGATGGGCGGTCGGCACCCCAGCACCGTACCACCGGGTGGGACACCTCGTTGCCCCAGAGCGGCGGCGGCAGCTGTTCGTATACGCGGGCGCCGTTCCACTCGAGGATCGCCTTGCGGCACGCCTCCCGGCGGTTGGCGCCGTCACACCTTCAACGCTCTGTCGCGCGAGCCGGAATGGCGCTCGTTGGCGACCACCGGGACCTCGGACGATCAACACCGGTGGTGGGCTACAGCTACTGCTCCTTCGCGAGTCGCGCCTCTTCGAGGTCCAGGTCCTCGCGGATCTCCTCGGCGACCTGGGGGGACAGCTCGCGTTCCTCGCGCAGGCGGGCGAGCTCCTCGCGCTCGGCGGTCACGAGCGCGCGGCGCAGCGGCCGGGAGGAGCGGGAGTCCCCGCGCTCGCCGTCGGGATCGTCGCGCACCGCCTCCAACCGGTCCAGGCGCGCCTCGTAGAGCCCGCGCATGCGCCCCATCACCTCCTCGGACGGGCGCTCCTCACCCGTGACCTCCGCGAGCCGGTCGAGCGCGACCTGGGCGAGGCGGATGCGGACGTCCACCTCGCGCCGGCGCTCCTCCTCCCCGGTCCCGAGGTCCAGCGCGCAGACCAGCCGCCCGAGCGTGAGCGAGGGGGGCACGAGCGTCGCGAGCACCGTGGTGATCGTGAGGAAGAGGATCAAGTCGCGCTGCGCCACGGCGAGGGGCACGGCCAGGGCGGCGGCGAAGGAGACCGCGCCACGCATCCCACTCCACCCCAGCACCACGAGCTGGCGCGGCGCCACCCCCGACAGACGCACGACCACGAACATCCAGGCGAAGCGCACGACGAAGATCAGCCCGACGACGGCGGCCGCCTCCCCGATGAGCGAGAGCGGCGCCCCGTCGATGCGGCTCAGGACGTCCGGGGTCTGGAGACCCACGAGGAGGAACAGCGCGGACTCGAAGGTGAACTGGACTACCCGCCAGAAGCTCGCGCTCTGGAGCCGGGTGCCGGGGGAGACCACCTCGGAGGAGTACCACCCCACGTAGAGGCCGGCCACGACCGCGGCGAGCACGCCGCTCGCCCCCACGCGCTCGGCCGGCAGGTAGGCCACGAACGGCGTGAGCAGCGAGAACGCGATCTCGAGCTGCGGATCCTCGATGCGCCGCCGGGCCCGGATGGCCGCCCAGCCCACGAGGAGGCCGATCGCCGCGCCGCCGAGCGCCACGCCGAGGAACTTCAACCCGGCGCTGCCGAGGGCGAACGTGCCCGACACCGCGGCCCCGAGGGCGATCTTGTAGACGGCGAGCGCCGTGCCGTCGTTGATGAGCGCCTCGCCCTCGAGCAGGGTGTTGATGCGCTCCGGGGCCCCGAGCCGCCGCGTGATCGCCGTCGCCGCGATGGGGTCGGTGGGACCGAGCACGGCCCCGAGGACGAACGCCGGCGCCCACGCCAGGCCGGCGACCCAGTGCGCCACCGCGGCGACCCCGACGACGGTGACGACCACGAGCCCGAGCGCGAGCAGCCCGACCTGCCCCGCGTGGTCGCGCAGCTCGCGCCGCGAGCCGAAGAACGCCGCCGCGTAGACCAGCGGCGGCAGGAAGGCGAAGAGCACGAGATCCGGGTCGAGGTTGACGTCGGGGATCCCGGGGATGAACCCGAGCGCCAGCCCGCCGGCCACGAGGGCGACGGGCGTCGGGATCCGCGCGCGCGAAGCCACGGCGGCGATCGCCACCACCGCCGCCAGCAGGGCGGCCCCGAGCTCCACGGTCGCGTGCATGAGGACAGATACCCCGCGTCAGGCCGCGGGCTTCACCGCGGCCAGGAAGAGCTGGTGCACCCGCGGATCGCCGAGGAGCTCGGGGTGGAACGACACCGCGAGGAGAGGCCCCTGCCGCACGGCCACGGGATGCCCATCGACCTCGGCGAGCACCTCCACCCCCTTCCCCGCGTCGGTGACCCAGGGGGCGCGGATGAACACCGCCCGGAGAGGTGGGCCTCCCACGCCGGGCAATTCGACGTCCGCCTCGAAGGAGCGCACCTGGCGCCCGAAGGCGTTGCGCTCCACCGCGATGTCCATGAGCCCGAGGTGCGCGCGGTCGAGCATGATCATCCCCGCGCAGGTGCCGAGGATCGGCGTCCCCGTGCCGGCGAGCGTGCGCAGAGGGCCGGCGAGCCCCTCGCGCGCGATGCCCAGGGTCATCACGGTGGACTCCCCGCCCGGGATGACGAGCCCGTCGAGCCCCCCGAGATCCCCGGGCGTGCGCACCTCCACGGCGTCCGCCCCGAGCCCGCGCAGGATCCGCACGTGGGCCTCCACGTCGCCCTGGAGGGCGAGGATGCCGACCCGGGCTACCAGCCGCGACCGGCGAGGAGCTGGTCCGCGCCGAGCTTGCGCGCCTCGAGCGAGGACATCGCCCCGCCGAGCCCCTCGGAGGCGGCGGCGATCCGCGCGGGATCGCGGAAGTGGGTCGTCGCCTCGACGATGGCCCGGGCCCGGCGCTCCGGGTCCTCGGCCTTGAAGATTCCCGAGCCGACGAACACCGCCTGGGCGCCGAGCTGCATCATCAGCGCGGCATCGGCGGGGGTGGCGATCCCACCCGCCGAGAACAACGGCACCGGCAGCCGGCCGAGCCGGGCGACCTCGCGGACGATCTCCGCCGGAGCCGCGTGGTCCTTGGCGGCGGTCGCGAGCTCGGCCGCGTCCATGGAGGACAGCCGCCGGATGTCGCCGGTGATCGAGCGCATGTGGCGGACCGCCTCGACGATGTCGCCGGTGCCCGCCTCGCCCTTGGAGCGGATCATGGCCGCGCCCTCGCCGATGCGGCGCAGGGCCTCGCCGAGGTTCGTCGCGCCGCAGACGAAGGGGATCCTGAACGCGTGCTTCGCGATGTGATGCGCCTCGTCGGCCGGCGTCAAGACTTCCGACTCGTCTACGAAGTCCACCTCGAGCGCCTCGAGCACCTGGGCCTCGACGAAGTGGCCGATGCGCGCCTTGGCCATGACGGGGATCGTCACGGCCTCCTTGATCTGCACGATCATCGCCGGATCCGACATGCGCGCGACGCCACCGTCGCGCCGGATGTCGGCGGGCACGCGCTCGAGCGCCATGACGGCGGCCGCGCCCGCCGCCTCGGCGAGTCGCGCCTCCTCGGAGGTGACGACGTCCATGATCACGCCGCCCTTGAGCATCTCGGCCAGCCCGACCTTCACCCCGAACGTCGCCTCGTCGCGCATCGCCGCGATTCTAGCCCCGGATCCCCTGCCGGATCGGCGCAGCGATCGCGTCCGGACACGCCGGATGCGCGGGAGCTCGAGCACTCCGGCCGAGCCCCACCTGCGGCTGCGGCTCAGTCGAAGCGCGCGTTCCCCAGCCCGATCCCCGAGACGCGGCCGTGGGAGAAGTTGAACGACGTCGTGGTGCCCGCGCGGCTCGGGCGGGTCGTGCACGAGGACCGCGTGCACCTGACCCGGTAGGCGCGGCGGACGGCCCGGGGCCGCGAGCCGACGCCGATGCCCCTGCCGGTGCGCTGGCGCCTGGAGCTCGTGCCCACGGAGTCCGCGCGGTGCGTGCGCAGGGCGAAGGAGACGAAGAGCTTGAGGCGCGGGGCGTCGTAGTGGTAGCCGATGATCGCGCGGCCGTCACGGTTCACCCGGCCGGGGCGCCCGAGTCGCGCGCGGACCTGCTTGGGCGTCAGGCCCGGGGAGATCCCCGCGATGGAGCGGTTGACGACGACCCGGGCCTCGGCCGGAGTGGAGAGGGCGAGCAGGAGCACG
>JBBSGJ010000001.1:0-45556 GCA_038254195.1 Solirubrobacterales bacterium | reverse complement strand
TTGGAGGACGCTGGTCCCGGAGGCCGCGTTCTCCGCGGGGAAGTGGCGGGTGACGTGGCGGGAGTCCGATGGAGAGCAGCCGGCGGCGCCCCCGTCGGTCGAGGTGGCGGCGGAGGCGCTGGGGCGCGAGCTCGACGAGGCTCTGGCCACCCTTCCCGCCGCCGGGCGGGAGGCGCGGGTCCTCGTCACCGCCGGCGCCACGCTGCGCGGGGCGCCCTCGCCGACCGCGAGCCCGATCCGGCGCCTGCGCACGCGCCTCGGGCAGGGGCCACCCGCGGCGCCCCGAGCGAGCGTCATCGCCGGCGGCGAGCTACCCGCCGCCTACCCCGAGCCCGCCCGCCGCCTGTTCCGCGCCGCGATCGAGTCCGAGCGCGACACCCCGGCCGCCCGCGCCGCCCGCGCCGCCGCCCTCGCCACCCTTCCCTGACCCCCCACGCGCTATCCAGCGAGGAGCGCGGCCACCAACTGAGGGCCCTCGCGAGCCATCCGGGAGCGCGGGACCACGCGGTCGAGCCCGGCGGCCTCCGCCTTCGTGCGCACGTCGGCCTCGACGTGTGAGTAGAAGGCGAGGGTCTTCGCGCCGGCGAGGTCGAGCCCCGTCACCGCGGCGAGCCGCTCGTCCGCGTCGGCGGTCAGGTCGACGATCACCGCAGCGGATCCCGGCCCCTCCCGCTCGAGCGCCTCCGTCGAGCTGGCGAGCACCGCCTCGTACCCCGCCGCCCGGAGCATCCCGAGCACGTTGGACCCGAAGAGCAGGTCAGGCACCCAGGCGACGACGCGCGCCATCACTGCGCGCGCAGGCGCCGGAACTCGCGGCGCGCGGACTCGGGGCGGCCCCACATCTGGGTCACCTCGACCCGGCCCGAGCGCACCTCGCGCACCGCGAGCTCCCCGTCGATCCGCGCCTCGTCGAGGAGGCGCAGGGCGGCGTGCGTCGCCGGGGCCGACGCCGCGTGCCCGAAGCGATGGGCGACGGGGATCCGCCAGTGCCAGTCGTGGCGCGAGTAGGGCTGGGAGTTGCACGTCACCAGGTACACCGCCGCGTCCACGTACCGCGTCTCGTCGAAGATGCGCACGTCGAGCTCGAGGTCCGTCCAGTCGTCGGGCAGCGAGTCGAGCACCGTCTGGAAGTCGTCGGCGAGGGCCATCGCTCACCTCCACGCTACCTACAGGAACGTCTGGGCGATCAGGAACAGGTTCAGGGCGATGATGAGCCCGGCGACCACCGAGGCGACCACCGTGGTGACCGGCCGGTTCACGAGCTCGCCCATGATCGAGCGCTTGCTCGTGAGCAGCACGAGGGGAACGAGCGCGAAGGGGATCCCGAAGGAGAGGACGACCTGCGAGAGGATGAGCGAGCGCGTGGGGTCCAGTCCGATCGCCAGGACCACGAGGGCCGGGGCCATCGTGACGGCCCGGCGCACGATGAGCGGGATCGTCCGGCCGATAAAGCCCTGCATGACGACCTGCCCCGCGTAGGTCCCCACACTCGAGGACGCGAAGCCCGAGGCGAGCAGCGCGAGCGCGAACGCGAGCGCGGTGCTCGACCCCGCGAGGTCGCCGAACGCGGCGTGGGCGCCCTCGATCGTGTCCACGGTCCGGCCCGAGCCGTGGAAGAGCGACGCGGCGATGACGAGCATCGACATGTTGATGAGCCCCGCAACGGTCATGGCGATGAGTACGTCGATCCGCCCGAAGCGCAGCAGGCGGCGGCGCTCCCCGGCGTCGCGGGCCGGTATCCGCCGCTGGGTGAGCGCCGAGTGCAGGTAGATGACGTGGGGCATGACCGTGGCGCCGAGGATCCCCGTGGCCAGCAGGATCGAGTCGGTCCCCGCGAAGCCGGGGATGAACCCCGACGCGACGCCCTTCGCGTCGGCGCCGACCTTGAGCGCGTCGTACAGGAAGCCCAGGAGGATCACCCCCAGCAGCCCGGCGATGGTCACCTCGAAGCGCCGGTAGCCCTTGGCCTGCAGCGCGAGGATCGCGAAGGCGACCACCGCGGTGAGCAGGCCCGCGGGGAAGAGCGGGATGTCGAAGAGCAGGTTCAGGGCGATCGCCGCGCCGATGAACTCCGCGAGATCGGTGGCCATGGCGATGAGCTCGGCCTGGACCCACAGCCCCCAGGTCACCGGCCGCGGGAAGTACTCCCGGGCGAGCTCGGGGAGGTTGCGCTCGGTGGCCAGGCCCACCTTGGCCGACAGGTTCTGGATGAGCGCCGCCATGAGGTTCGCGGCGAGGATCACCCACAGCAGCAGGTAGCCGTACTTCGCGCCGCCGGAGATGTTGGTGGCGAAGTTGCCGGGGTCGACGTACGCGATCGCCGCCACGAAGGCCGGGCCGAGCAGGGGCAGGACACCGCGCACCCGCCCGCGGGCGCGCAGGCGCTCCAGCGGGGTGCCCGGCGGCGGCGGGACCGGTGGCGCCTCGACCGCGCTCACGAGACCACCTGCATCGCCTGGGCGAGCGCGCCACCGACCACGTGCACCTTGTCGCCGAAGCGCACGAAGAGCGGGCCGCCGAAGGGCTGGCGATCCTCGACCGAGAACGTGTCGCCGGGGAAGATCCCGCGCTCGCCGAGGTAGCGGAGCATCTCGGGGTCCGAGTCCGTGATGCGCACGAAGCACGCCGTCTCCCCGGGCTCGAGCGCGTCGAGCGTCCGCGTGCGCGGCTCCTCGATCTCCAGGTCGCGCGTGGGGATCGGGTCGCCGTGAGGGTCGTGGGTCGGGTCGCCGAGCTTCGCGGAGATCGCCTCCTCGAGCGCCTCGGAGATGTGGTGCTCGAGGACCTCGGCCTCGTCGTGGACGCGGTCCCAGGGGACCTCGAGGGTCTCGGCGAGGTAGAGCTCGAGCAGCCGGTGGTGGCGCAGGACCTCGAGCGCTACGCGCCGGCCCTCGCCCGTGAGCCGCACGCCCCGGTAGGGCACGTGGGAGACCAGCCCGAGCTCCCCGAGCTTCTTCGTCATCCCCGACGCCGAGGCGGCGGTCACGCCGAGGCGCTCGGCGAGGGCGTTGTTGGAGACCGCGCCGCCGGCGTGGCGCTCGAGCGCGTAGATCGCCTTGGCGTAGTCTTCGACAGCAGATGAGACCGCTTCCATGAACCCAACTTACGGCATGCCTGAACTTCTTTCAAGTCAGAACGAGATACTCGTCGGCGCCTGCGGCCTGCTCGACCGCTCGGAGTCGGGCAAGCTCGCCCTCACCGGCTCCGATGCCCGCGGCGTACTCCAGGGCCAGGTCACCAACGATGTCGAGGCCCTCACGCCCGGCACGGGCTGCTATGCCGCCCTGCTCACGAACAAGGGCAAGATGCTGTGCGACCTGCGCGTCCTCGACGCCGGCGAGGAGGTCCTGCTGCTGTGCGAGCGCTCCGGACTGCAGGAGCTCTTCAACGCGCTGCGTCGCGGGCTCGTCGGCTTCGACGCCGAGCTGCACAAGCGCACGGTCCAGCGCGGGCTGCTCTCGCTCATCGGCCCCGAGGCCCGCGCGATGGCCGACGCGCACGACCTTCCCGCCGAGGAGCACGCCCACCGCGCCGGTGAGATCGCGCGCATGCCTGTCCGGCTCGTCGTCTCCGACCTCGGCGTCGACGTGCTCTGCCGGGCCGAGGACACGGAGGCGGTGACCGCGGCCCTGGTCGAGCGCGGCGCGCGGCCCGTCGACGAGGACGCCGTCGAGATCGTCCGCGTCGAGTCCGGCCGCCCCCGCTTCGGCCTCGAGCTCGGGCCCTCGGTCATCCCCGAGGAGGCGGGTCTCAACGAGCGCGCGGTCTCCTACACGAAGGGGTGCTACGTCGGGCAGGAGACCGTCGCGCGCCTGCACTGGCGCGGGAAGCCCAACCGCCACCTGCGCGGCCTGCGCCTGTCTGCCCCGGCCGAGCCGGGCGCCGCGCTGCGCCTCGGCGAGAAGGAGGTCGGCCGGGTGGCGTCGACGGTCGTCTCCCCCCGGTTCGGCCCGATCGCCCTCGCGCTCGTGCGCCGGCAGGCGGAGCCGGGGACGCAGCTGGCGGTCGGCGAGGCCGGCGTCAGCGCCGAGGTGGTCACGCTGCCGTTCGCCGGCTGACCCAGCTCGTCACCACCTCGGGCGCCGGCGCCGGGCGCAGCGCCAGCGCCGGGGTCTCGGGGTGGGCGGCCACCCACCCGGCCACGATCCGCAGCTCGTCGACCTCCGCGGGCGGGACGTGCGGCACCCCGCGCTCCGCGGCCACCCGCACCGCGCGCTCCGTGCGCGCGAGCACATCGTCGCCGGGCAGCGGTCCCCAGTCCACCACCCGCCCGCCCGCGAGCCAGAACGCGTCCCACCGCGGCTTGACCGGATGTGCCGCGACCACCAGCCGCGCGTCCGCATGTGCGGCGCGCAGCGGCCCGCCGAGGCGCCCGAGGATGGTCTCCAGGCGCCCCAGGCGCCGGCGCAGCCACGCCGCGCGCTCGAAGCGCTCGGCCGCTGCCGCCGCGCGCATCTCCGCCTCGACGTGGGCGAGCAGCGCCCGCGCGCCGTCCCCCTGCCCGGCGACCACCGCGAGCGCGGCGTCCAGGCGCCGGCGATAGAGGTTCGGGTCCAGGTCCCCGAGGCACGGCGCCAGGCAGCGGTCCATCTGCCCGTAGGCCGAGGCGTGCTCGCGCAACCGCAGGCGCCGCCCGCAGTGACGCAGCCCGAAGAGCGAGGCGAGCTGCTCGCAGAGCTCGACCGCCGCGGCGCGACCCCGGAGCGGCCCGACGTTCACCGCCCGCCCCGGGGCGGGGGACGCCTCGACCTCGAGCACCGGGAAGGGCTCGTCCAGACGACAGGTCACGTAGACGAGCCGGGTGTCGGGCTTGCCCCGCACGTTGCCCGGCGGCCGCAGCTCCTTGATGAGCCGGTCCTCGAGCACCAGCGCCCCGAGCTCGGAGTGGGTCGCGCGGTAGTCCACGACCGTGGCCTGCGCGGTCCACGCCGCGCCGCCGCCTCCCGGCGCGAAATGGGCCCTCGCGCGCGACCGCACGGACACCGACTTGCCGACGTAGAGCACCTTCCCGGAGTCGTCGCGGAAGAGGTAGACACCGGGATCCTCGGGTAGCTCGCGGAGGTCGAGCTCCGGCCGCGCGCGCCGTGCGCCCGCCGGGCGACCCCGCGCGGGACGGCGCACCCGGCGGTTGCGCGCGCGCAGGACGGCGAGCGCCTCCCCCACCGTCTCCGCGTGCGCGCAGAGCTTCCCGAACAGCGCGCAGAACACGCGCGCGCAGGTCTCCGCGTCGGGCCGCGCGCGGTGGGCCTCGCGCACCGGGATGTCGAGCGCCTCGGCGAGCGCCCCGAGCCCACGGCGCGGCTGCAGGGGCAGGAAGCGCCGGGCGAGCGCCACCGTGCAGAGCACGGGCGGATCGGTCCACTCCAGGCCGGCCCGGGCGAACCCCTGGCGCAGGACCCGCTGGTCGAACGAGGCCGAGTGCGCCACGAGCACCCGGCCCGCGAGGCGCGCGGCGAGGACGGGCAGCACGTCGCGCCCGTCCGGGGCGTCTGCGAGCATCGCCGCGGTGATGTGGGTGAAGCGCTCGATCCCGCGACCGAGCGGCGCGTGAACGGCGACGAGCGAGGACCACGTGTCGTGGAGCTCGCCCCCGCCCACGAGGACGGCGCCCACCTCGGTGAGCTCGCAGGCGTCGCCCGCGCGCCCGTTGGTCTCCGTGTCGACGGCGAGGAACTCGGCGGTCCGCAGCGGGAGGTCGTGGAGGTGTCCGGCCACGGGACGCGAAGGGATAGGCGCCGGGGCGGATGCCCTGCACGGCGCGTTGCACCGGGTACGAGCAGGCCGCGGCCGATGCGTGGCTAGATTTGCCACGGCCCTCGGGTGACGGGTAGCCGTGACCGCCTCGATCAACGCCCAGCGCGTGTCCATCTCTCCCACCCGCGTCGGGGCCGGGCCGATCACCCTGATCGTCGCCAACGCCACCGACGCGTCGGTCGACGTGCACGTCGAGCCCGTAGGCGCCCCGGGTCCCTCGGCCCAGTCGGGCCCGATCAACCCCGGCGGCACCACCTCCATCTCCTTCGACGCGAGGTCCGGGAACTACCGGGTGAGCGCGAAGGGCGCCCCGCAGGCGGCGACCCTCAGGGTGGGCCGGCCCCGGCCCTCCGCCCAGAACGACGTCCTGCTGCCGTAGTGCGAGTCCTCGAGGCGACCGACCCCTCCGAGCTCGACGCCCTCTGCGCGCGCGACGAGTTCTTCTGGCTCGACGTGGCCGGCCCAGGGGCCGACGCGCTCGACGGGCTCGCCGAGCGCTTCAACTGGCATCCGCTGGTCCGCGAGGACCTCGAGCACTTCGGTCAGCGCCCCAAGCTCGAGTCCTACGACGACTACATGTTCATCGTCTTCTACGGCGTGCACCGGGGCCCCGACGGCCAGCCGGCGCTCACCGAGGTGCACCTCGTGGTCAGCGGGTCCTACGTCATCACGGTCCGCCACGCGGGCTGCCACGAGCTCGAGCAGCTCCACGACCGCTTCCGGCGCCGGCCGCCCGGGTCCGAGGAGTTCACCGTCTACTCGATCATGGACTCGCTCACCGACTCGTTCTTCCCGGTCATCGAGCAGCTCGACGACGACCTCGACGAGCTCGAGGACCGCCTCGTCGGCGCGCCCGGGGACACCGAGCGGAGCGAGGTCCTGCGCCTCCGGCGCCTCGTGGTCGAGCTGCGGCGCGTCGTCGCCCCCCAGCGCGACCTCGCCGCCCGCACCCTCTCCGACCTCGAGACGCTGCCCGGCCTCACGCGCGGCGAGAAGGACTACTTCCGCGACCTCTACGACCACCTCATCCGGATCGCCGAGCAGCTCGACTCCTCCCGCGACCTGCTCACCGGCGCGATGGACGTCTACCTCTCCTCACAGTCCAACCGCCTCAACGAGGTCTCCAAGCAACTCACCCTCATCGCCACCATCTTCCTGCCGCTCACCTTCGTCACCGGGTTCTTCGGGCAGAACTTCGGGTGGCTCACGGGGCACATCGGCGGCCTGTGGCAGTTCCTCGTCTTCGGGGTCGGCGGGCTGGCGGTGCCGATCGTGCTGCTCTACGTCTGGTTCCGCCGTCGCGGGTACTTCGGCTAACCGCCGCGGCGTCCGAGCAGCAGGCCGAGGACGAGGACGAGCAGGGCGATCGGCGCCGCCTTCTTCGCGCGCTCGGCGAGCACGCCGCCGACGAGCGACCCGGCGTCGAAGGGCTCACGCGGAGGCGGTGGGGACGCGGCCTGGGGCGCAGAGGGGAGCGGGACCTTGCCGGCGGGAATCGGATCCGGGTCGGGCTCGGGCTCGGGGGGCGTCGCGGGCGTCTCGGCGAGCTGCGCCTGGAGGCAGGACGCGAACTCGCGCAGGAGCCGGTTGGAGACGTCCTGGATCATCCCGCTGCGCCCGAAGCCCGCGAGGCGCCCGGTGATCGAGAAGTCCGTGTCGACGTCGACCCGGGTGCCGCCCTCCTGCTCGGTGAGCCGCGAGACGATAGTCGCCTTCGCTCCGCCCTGACCGCGCTTGTCCGAGCCCTCGGCGCGCAGCGTCGCCACGTGGCCGGCCTCGTCGAGCTGCTGCATGCGGATCGTGCCGCGGTACTCCGCGGTGGTCGGCCCGAGCTTGGCCTTGAAGGTGCCGCGGTAGGTGCGGTCCTCCCCGGCCTCGGTGATCTCCGCGCCGGGGAGGCAGGTGGCGACGCGCTGCACGTCGATGAGCGCGCTCCACACCGCCGCGACGGGCGCTTCCACGTCAAAGGACTGCTCGAGCTTCATGTCCGGATGGCCTCCAGGTCCGATGGGGTGTCGACGTCACGAGGATCGGCGAGGGGCGCGCACTCCACCCCGCGCGCGTCGCGGAGCAGGTCGCGGGCGCCCGCGTCACCCTTCAGTGTGCGGGCGCGGCGCAGCTCCTTTCCGGCAAGCTTGACGGGATGGCCCGGGGTGCCCGAGTAGACCGCGCGACACGTGCCGGACTGGGCGGCGATCCAGGCGATCGCCTCGGGGGACACGCCGGGCTGGTCGCCGAGGAGCACGACGACCTCCCGCGCATCGCCGAGCGCCGCGAGCCCGGCGCGGAGCGAGGCCGCGAGGCCCTCCTCCCAGTCGGGGCACACCACGACCTCGGCGCCGGAGAGGTCCGTCCCCGCGCGGACCTCCTCCGCGCGGGCGCCGAGGACGACCACGACCCGGGGCAGCGCGGCGAGCGCCGCGGCCACCGCATGTTCGAGCAGCGGGCGGCCGTCGAGCTCGGCGAGCTGCTTCGTCCCGCCGAAGCGCGTGCCCGCGCCCGCGGCGAGCAGGAGGCCCGGGACGATCACGTGGCGCCGACCTCGTGGATCCGGTCGACGTCGGAGTCGCGCAGGCGGCCGCCCGCCCGGCCGTTGCGCAGCGCGGAGAGCTCGGCCATGATCGACAGGGCGGTCTCCTCCGCGGTCGTCGCCCCGAGGTCGAGCCCGATCGGCATCGCGATCCGGGCACGTACCTCATCCTGATTGAAGCCGAGCTCGAGCAGGCGCTCGACCCGGGCCTCGTTGGCGCGGCGCGAGCCCATCGCGCCGACGTAGCGCACGTCGGAGCGCAGGGCGAGCGACACCGCGGCGTCGTCGAGCTTGGGGTCGTGGGTGAGCACGGCCACCGAGGTGGCGCGGTCGAGGCCACCGAGGCGCGCGACGGCCTCCTCGGGCCAGCCCACGAGAACCTCCTCGGCGTCGGGGAAGCGGTCGGGGCGCGCGAAGAAGCCGCGGGGGTCGATGACGTAGGGCCGCCAGCCGCAGGTGCGGGCCAGGCGGCAGAGGGCGGCGGCGTAGTCCACGGCGCCGAAGATGAGCAGCCGGGGGGCGGGGAAGGTCGCGTCGACGAAGAGCTCGCCGCGCCGCTCCGAGCGCTCGGCCCACATGAGCTCGGTCGCCCAGTCCGCGGCGCGGGGATCGGCCAGGGCGCCCTCGGGGCGACCGTCGAGGGAGACGAACACGTCCTGTCCGATCCGGTCGCCCGTCACCGCGACCACCCGCGCCGCGCGCTCACCCGCGAGCGCCGCGCGCGTGAGCCCGCCGCCGGGCGTGTGGCGCTCGACCCACACGTCGATCTCCCCGCCGCACGGCAGGCCGACCTCCCACGCCTCGGCGTCGGCGATCCCGTAGCGCAGCAGGCGCGGCGGCCCGCCCTCGAGGACGTCGAGCGCCTCCTGGACCACCGCCCCCTCCACGCAGCCGCCCGAGACCATTCCGGCGATGTCGCCGCCCCCGGAGACCGCCATCTTCGCCCCGGGCGGGCGCGGCGCCGAGCGCCGGACGGCGACCACGGTGGCCAGGGCGGCCCCCTCGCCCCCGGCGGTCCACTCCTCTGCGCGGCGCAGGACCGCTTCGTTCATGCGACATCCTCCAAGAGGTCGGCGAGCTGCTCGAGCGAGCGCAGGTTCGAGCCGTCGAGGAAGTCGTCCACGTGCGGAAGGGCGGCGGCCATGCCGCGCGTCAGCGGCTCGTACCCGGGGCGCGCCTTGAGCGGGTTGAGCCACACGAGCCGGTGCGCGCAGCGGCCGAGGCGCGCCATCTCGCCCGCGAGCTCGTCGGGGTCGCCCCGGTCCCAGCCGTCGGAGAGCACCACGACGACCGCGCCGCGCCCGAGCTGCCGGCCGTGCTCGCGGTTGAGCTCGGCGAGGGCCTCCCCGATGCGGGTCCCGCCGTGCCAGTCGGCGACCGCCCCGGCGGCGCGGGCGAGGGCGGCGTCGGGGTCGCGGCGCTCGAGCTCGCGGGTGATTCGGGTCAGGCGGGTGCCAAAGGCGAAGGCCTCCACGCGGCGCCGGGAGGCGACGCAGGCGTGGACGTACTGGAGGAGCATCCGGGCGTAGGGCTGCATGGAGCCCGAGACGTCGCACACGAGGACGAGCGGCCGGGGGCGGTGCGTGGACTCGCGCCAGCGGCGGTCCACCGGCTCGCCCTGGTGACGCAGGGAGGCGCGGAGGGTCGCGCGGTGGTCGGGATGGGCGCCGCGGCGGCGGCTCGGGCGGGTGCGACGGCTGGGTCGCCGCGGGCCGCGGGTGCCCAGGCGGCGCAGGAGGTGCTGGGCGGCGGCGCGCTCGGCGTCGGTGAGGTCGGCGAAGTCGACGGACTTGAGCAGCTCGACGTCGCTCCACGCCGCGGGGACGACGTCGAGGGTGGTCTCGATCCCCTCGGGCGCCGTGGTTTCGGCGGGGGGCCCGCCGCCGGGGGCCTTCGGCAGCACGACGGTCCCCGCCTCGGCGAGCTCGCGCAGGGCGGCCTCGCCCGGGTCCGGCCCGAAGCACGCCTCGAAGGCGGCGTCGAAGACCTCGAGGTCGTCGTGACGCGAGCACAGCGCGGCGCGCAGGGCGAAGTACGCCTCCTTGCGGGTGCCCGGGGTCACGGCGGCGAGGGCGCGGTGCGCGGCGAGCAGCTCGCCCATCCCCGCCCGCGAGCCGCCTGCGCGCATGGACGCGAGCAGCATGCCGAGCTTCCCGGTGACCCGGAGGCCGAGACCCTCAGGCACCGGCGAGCACCCCCTCGGTCCGCACGCGCTCGATGTCCTCGCGGACCTTGAGCGCGGCGCCGAGCGTGGCGTCGAGCTCCGCGCCGTCGCCCAGGGCGAGCAGCGCCCGGGCCCACGCCAGGGTCTCCCCCACACCGGGCAGCTTGTAGAGCGGCTCCTCGCGCAGGCGGGCGACGGCTCCGCACACGCGGGCGGCGATCTCGTCGGGCACGCCGGGCAGCCGGGCGGCGACGATCTCGCGCTCGCGGACCGGCGTGGGGTAGTCGATCCAGTGATAGAGGCAGCGGCGCTTGAGCGCGTCGTGGAGCTCGCGGGTCCGGTTCGAGGTCAGGATCACGAGCGGGCGCCCCCGCGCCGTGCGGGTCCCGAGCTCGGGGATCGTCACCTGGAAGTCGGAGAGGAACTCGAGCAGGAAGGCCTCGAACTCGTCGTCGGCACGATCGATCTCGTCGACGAGCAGGACGACCGGGCCCGGGTGCTCGAGCGCCTCGAGCAGCGGGCGGCGCAGCAGAAAGCGCTCCGAGAAGAGCTCGACGTCGCCGCTGCCGGCGCGCAGAGCCAGGAGCTGGCGCCCCCAGTCCCAGTCGTAGAGCGCCTGGTGGAGGTCGATCCCCTCGTGGCACTGCAGCCGGATGAGCCGCGCGCCGGTCGCCGCCGCGACGGCCTTGGCCACCTCGGTCTTGCCCACCCCGGCCTCGCCCTCCAGGAGCAGCGGCTGCTCGATCTCCGCGGCGAGGAACACGGCGATCGCCAGCGCCTCGTCGGCCAGGTACCCCTGCCCCGCGAGCTCCTCCCCCACTTCGGCCACGGAGGCAAACGCCATCGTCACGAAAGGTACCCGCGCCGCCTCCTCCCGTCCCCGCTAGTCGAGGCTGGCGCCGTGAAGGTGCGAGAGGTCATCCGGCTCGTGGAGAACGACGGCTGGGAGTTACGCGGGTATCGCGGCAGCCATCGCCAGTTCGAGCATCCTCAGAAGCCGGGACGCGTCACAATTCCGGGCAAGCCGGGGAAGGACCTCCATCCGAAGACCCTGGCCAGCATCCTCGAACAGGCAGGGCTACGACCATGACCGACTTCACCACCGCCGCGCAGCAGTACCTCGTTCTCATCGAGGGCGGGCCGCCCTCGAACTACTCGGCGTGGTCCCCCGACGTCCTCGGGTGCGTCAGCACCGGAGACACCCTCGAGGAAGTCGAGCGCGAGATGCGCGAGGCCCTCGCCTTCCACCTCGAGGGCATGGCGGAGGACGGCGACCGGCTCCCACAGCCGTCGGGCCCGGGGGTCTACGTGGATCGGGCGACCCTGGTTCCCTGACACTCGCCCGTGGCTACCCCGCCGCGGTGATCAGCGCCCGCTTCGTCAGCACGCGCGCCAGGTGGCGCTTGTAGTCCGGGGAGGCGTTCAGGTCGCCGGGGGGCTCGGTGCCCTCGGCGGCCTGCTCGGCGGCGCGGGCGATCGTCCCCTCGTCGAGCGCGCCCCCGCGCAGGGCCTCCTCGACCCCCGTCGCCCGGAGGGGGACCGAGCCCATGTGGGTCAGCCCGACCCGGACGTCCTCGCAGGACCCGTCCGCCCCCTTGCGCACCAGGGCGCAGACCCCGACCATCGCCCAGTCCTCCGCGCGGCGGTGGAACTTCTCGTAGGCGTGCCCGTAGCCGTCCAGCGCCGGCAGGTGGACGTGGGTGAGGATCTCCCCCTGGCCCACGGCGGTCGTGAGGTAGTTCTGGAACAGGTCGGCCGCGTCCACGTGGCGCTCACCGTCCGGGCCGGTGATCCCCACCGATCCCTCGCAGGCGAGCAGGACCGCCGGGAGGTCCGACGCCGGATCGCCGTGGGCCAGCGAGCCCCCGATCGTCCCCCGGTTGCGGACCTGCTGGTCGGCGATCGTCTTCGCGACCTGCGCCACGAGCCCCAGCTCCTCGCGCGACTGGAGCTCGGCGTGGCGCGTGAGGGCGCCGAACGACCACGCGCCGTTCGTGCGCCGGATGCCGTGGAGCTCCGGTATCCGCCGGACGTCCACGAGCAGCGAGGGCGCGGCCAGGCGCATCTTCATGAGGGGAACGAGCGAGTGCCCGCCCGCGAGCACCTTGGCGTCCTCCCCGCCCGCGGCGAGCTGCGCCAGCGCCTCGTCCAGCGAGGACGGCACGACGTAGTCGAACTCGGCGGGGATCACTGGAGGCCTCCCTGGGGCTGCTCGGGGTTGGTCGGGCCCGAGCCCGCCGAGCCCGCGTCGGAGCTCATGCGCCCCTGCTCGGTCGGCGGTGGTCCCGCCCCCTCGATCGCCTGCCATACCCGCATCGGGGTCAGCGGCATGTCGAGGAAGGTGACCCCGAGCGGCCGCAGCGCGTCCACCGCCGCGTTGACGATCGCCGGCGACGCGGCGATCGTGCCCGCCTCGCCCACGCCCTTGACGCCGAGCCCGTTGGTGGGGGACGGCGTCTCGGTGCGGTCGGTCTCGAACGAGGGCAGCTCCGCGGCGGTGGGCAGCGCGTAGTCGACGAACGTGCCCGTCACGAGCTGGCCCTCCTCGTCGTAGACGATCTGCTCGAACAGCGCCTGGCCGATCCCGTGGGCGATGCCCCCGTGGACCTGTCCGTCGATGAGCAGCGGGTTGACCGCCGGGCCGCAGTCGTCCACCGCGACGTAGCGCGCGACGGAGACCTTCCCCGTCTCGGCGTCGACGTCGACGATCGCCGCGTGGGCGCCGAAGGGGAAGACGAAGTTCGACGGGTCGTAGAAGTTCGTCTCCTCCAGGCCGGGCTCCATGCCCTCCGGCAGGTTCTCGGGGACGTAGGCCGCGAGGGACACGTCGGCGAGGCCCATGCCCTGGTCGGTCCCGCGTACGGAGAACTTCCCGTCGTGCAGCTCGATGTCCTCCGGCGCCGCCTCGAGCAGGTGCGCCGCGATCTTCGCGACCTTGTCGACAACCTTGTCGGCGCACCGGGCGATCGACTCGCCGCCCACCGACAGCGACCGCGAGCCGTACGTGCCCATGCCCATCGGGCCGCGGCCCGTGTCGCCGTGGATCACCTCGACCTGGTCGGGGGAGATCCCGAGCTTGTCGGCGACGATCTGCGCGAACGCGGTGTCGAGGCCCTGGCCGTGCGGCGAGGTGCCCGAGTAGACGGTCGCGGTCCCCGAGGGATGCACGCGGACGACGGCGGACTCCCAGAAGCCGGCCTGGATGCCGACCCCGCTCGGCCCGACCGCCCGCGACGGCGCCAGGCCGCAGATCTCCGTGTACGTGGAGAACCCGATCCCGCGATATATGCCCTGGGCTCGCAACTCCGCCTTCTCGCGCTCGAACTCCGCGTAGTCGAGCTTCGAGAGCAGCTTGTCGAGCGAGGCGTGGTAGTCCCCGGAGTCGTAGGTGATCCCCACCGGGGTGTCGTAGGGGAAGTCCTCCTTGCCGATGAAGTTCTTCCGGCGGAGCGCGAGCCGGTTCATCCCGAGCTCGGCCGCCATCTGGTCCATCATCGTCTCGATCATGTGGGTGGCCTCGGGCCGCCCGGCGCCGCGGATCGCGTCCGTGCCCATCTTGTTCGTGAACACCCCGGTGATGTCGGTCCGGACCGCCGGAAAGCGGTAGCAGCCGTTCATCACGAACGACCCCAGCGTGGGGATCAGCGGCGTGAGCAGCATGTGGTAGGCGCCGAAGTCCGCGAGGATCTTCGCGTGGAACGCGGTGACGGTCCCGTCTGACTTCGCGCCCATCCGCACGGTGTCGATCTGGTCGCGTCCGTGGTGCGAGGTCGTCATGTGCTCCGAGCGGGTCTCGGTCCAGCGCACCGGTCGCCCGAGCTTCCGCGCCAGCCAGCAGGTCAGGGCCTCCTCCCCGTAGACCTGGAGCTTGGCGCCGAAGCCGCCGCCCACGTCGGGGGCGATGACCCGCAGGCGGTCCTCGGGGACGCCGAGCATCCCCGCGAGCTGGAGGCGCAGGATGTGCGGCACCTGCGTGGTGGTCCACAGGGTGAGCTCCCCGCCGCGCCATTCGGCGAGGGTCGCGCGGGGCTCGATGGGAGCCCCGCTGATGCGGTGGTTGACGATGCGCCGCTCGATGACCACGTCGGCCTCGGCGAAGCCCGCCTCGAGATCCCCACCGCCGAGCGACCACTCGTGCGTCCTGTTCGTCCCGAGATCCGCGTGGACGAGGATCTCGTCCTCCATCGCCTCCTCGGGGTCGACGACCACCGGCAGCGACTCGTAGGAGACGACCACGTCCTCGGCGGCATCGATGACCGTGTACTTGTCCCGGCCGACGACGACGGCGACGGGATCGCCCACGTGGTTGACCTCGCCGCGCGCGAGCGGCCAGTGCTCGGGCGCCTTGATCTCCACCCCCGGAGGGACCCAGGCCATGGGCAGCGGGGCGAGGAGGTCGGACAGGTCCTCGCCGACGAAGACGCCGACCACGTCGTCGCGCGCCGCCGCGGCGCTCGTGTCGATCGACGTGATCCTCGCGTGCGCCTCGGGTGAGCGGACGATCGCCGCGTGCAACGTCCCGACGAGCACGATGTCCTCGACGTAGGTCCCCTGGCCCTGGATGAGCGGCGGGTCCTCCTTGCGCTTCACAGACCGCCCGACGTAGCCGTTGGCGGCGCGCTCCCCGGTGACGCTCATGCGTTCACCGGCGCGGGGGTGGAGGCGACGCTCATCACCGCCTTGACGATGTTGTGGTAGCCCGTGCAGCGGCAGAGGTTGCCCTCGAGGCCGTGGCGGACCTCCTCCTCGCTCGGGTGGGGGTTGCGGGCGAGCAGGTCGGCGGCGGCCATGATCATCCCGGGGGTGCAGAAGCCGCACTGCAGGCCGTGGTGCTCCCAGAACGCCGCCTGGAGCGGATGGAGCTCGTCGGGCGAGGCGGCCAGGCCCTCGATCGTGGTGACCTCGGCGCCGTCGGCCTGCACGGCGAGGACCGTGCAGCTCTTGACGGACTCGCCGTCGACGTGGCACGTGCACGCGCCGCAGTTCGAGGTGTCGCACCCGACGTGGGTCCCCGTCAGCCCGAGCCGATCGCGCAGATAGTGCACGAGCAGGAGCCGGGGCTCCACGTGCGATTCGTGCGACTCACCGTTCACGGTGATCCGTACCGGGATCTTCTCGGCCATCGGGTCTCCTCTCGCTCCTGGTCAGGAGTGGTAGCACCTCACCGCCGCAGGAGCCAGCGCAGGCCGCCGCCCACGAGCGTCTGGGCGTCACGCTCGCGCCAGCGCGCTCCGAAGTGGCCGAGGGAGTCGACGAAGACCCGGCCGCCTCCGTAGGAGCGCCGCCACACCAGCGGCGTCCCGCGGTGGGAGGCGAGCACATGCACGCGGGGGCGGGGATCGCGCGCGAAGACGTAGAACTCGTCGCGGACCGCGAAGGAACGCGGCAGGCCGCGCGTCGCGCGATCGTGGCGGTCCTCGACGACCACGCGGCCGGAGCCCGCGCGCGGGTGGGAGCGGAACGTGGCGCCGAGCATGCGGTGGAACTCCCTCTGGCGGCGCCACGTGGCGGTGACCGAGTGCAGGCCGAGGAACGCGCCCCCGCGCCGGATCCACGCGAGCAACGGTCCCGGACCGGCACGCAGCTCGCCCGTCGTCGAGACGAAGGCCACCACCCGCGCGCCGCGCAGGCGGGCCGGCGTGAGCGCCGCCGCTGCGCCGACCACGTCGATCCGGTAGCCGTCGCGGCGCCCGAGCCGGCGCAGCGCGGCGACCGCGGCGGGGATGGAGGCGTGGACGTAGCGCCGGGCCTCGGTGACCACGAGCACCCGCGGGGGCCGCGCCTGGGCCGCGCCACAGCCGACCAGGGCGGCGAGGAGGGCGAGGGTGGCAAGGCGTCGCGCCATGGGTCAGGCGATCGACCTGAAGTCGGTCCCCACCCGCCCCGTGCCGAGCGCCACGAGCAGCGCGTCGACGACCTCGGGGTCGAACTGCCCGTCGGCGGCGGCGCGGGAGAGCTCGGCCCACGCCTCCTCGGGGCGCATCGCGGTGCGGTAGGCCCGCTCGGCGACCATCGCCTCGTACGCGTCGGCGACCGCGAGGATCCGCGCCTCGAGCGGGATGCTGCGGCCGTCCAGCCGGTGGGGATAGCCGGTGCCGTCCGGTCGCTCGTGGTGCGCGCGCACCCACTCGGCGACGTCCGTGAGGTGCGCCCTGGCGACGATCCGCGCGCCGAGCTCGGGGTGGCGCCGGACCTCCTCCCATTCGCCCTCGTCGAGGGGACCCGCACGGTGGAGGATGGCGTCGGAGACGGCGATCTTCCCCAGGTCGTGGACGATGCCGGCGATCCGCACCCGCTCGACGCGGTCGGGCGGGAGCCCGAGCCGGCGGGCGATGAGCTCGGCGTAGCGCCCCACGCTCTCGGAGTGGCGCGCCGTCGAGGGGTCGCGCAGGTCGAGCGTCTCGGCCAGCAGCAGCACCGCGGCGAGCAGCTCGCGGGAGTGCTCGTCCTCCGCCGCGCGCAGGCGGTCCACGAGTCCCGCGTCGTGGGCGACCGCCCGGTCGCGGCCCAGGCGCTTGGCCGCGTACAGGGCCGCGTCGGCGGCGGTGAGCAGCTCGCGGGCGGTGGTCCCGTCACGTCCCGAGCACGCCACGCCGACCGACACGGTGAGCCCGGGCAGCTCGGAGTCGAAGCGCTCGGTCGTCCGTGCGCGCAGGTCGTCCCCCGCGGCCACCCCCTCCTCGGCGCCGTGCCCCGGCAGCACCACGGCGAACTCCTCCCCACCCAGGCGGATGGCCAGCCCGTCGGGCGCCGCGGTCTCGCGCAGCAGGCCCGCGAAGCGCTCCAGCGCGCGGTCCCCCGCTTCGTGGCCGTGGACGTCGTTGATGCGCTTGAAGTGGTCGAGGTCGCAGAGCAGGACCGCGACGGGGGCCGGGCCGCGCCGCACGGCGTCGTCGACCGCCGTCGAGAGGTCGCGCCGGTTGCGCAGGCCCGTGAGCGGATCGTGCTGGGCGAGGTGGACGAGCAGGTGGATCTGCGCGGCGGCCTCCAGCGCCGCGGCGGCCTGGTTGGCGAAGAGCCGGAGCGCGCGCAGGCGCCCGGCGGAGGGCAGCCGGCGATCGGCGGGCTCGTCGGGCCACAGGAACCCCAGGGGCTCGCCGTCCGAGCCCTGGAGAGGGACGAGGAGCCAGTGGTGGTTCCACCCGTACGGCCCGCGCCCGTTGCGCTCCGAGGACCAGAGCCGGTGCGGCTCGACGCCCAGCGCACGTGCCGTGGGCCCGTCGACGAGGTAGCAGCCCTCCCGCTCGTACTCGTCTTGCAGGAGCGGCGCGAGCGCGCGCAGGGAGGTGCCGGCGGCGAGGGGCGCGAGGCTGCCCCAGCCCGCCTCGGCCCGGGCCGAGAGCTCGTCGGAGCCGTCGTCGCGCAGCAGGACGGCAACCCTTTCGAAGGCGAGCGCCTCGCGCACCCCCTCGCAGACCGCTCCGAGCACGGTGTCCGTCCCCTCGTGGGCGCGCAGCTCCGCCGAGACCCGGAGCAGATGGTCGGCCGCCGAGCTCTGCCGCACGGCCTCCTCCTCGCGCTCGGCGGCGGCGAGGACCAGGCCGGCGTGCGCCGCCACCGCGTAGAGCAGCGCGAGATCGGAGTCGGTCGGGCGCAGGCCCGACGCCGGATCGTCGACGGAGAGGACGCCGAGCAGCTCGTCCCGCACGCCGCGCATGGGCACGAAGAGGGCGTCCTCGGGATGCCAGCGGGCGGGGTCGTCGGTGATCGGGAGGTCGGGGACGAAGACCCTGCTCTCCGACTCCTCCGAGGCCCATATCTCGGCGTCGTGCGGAACGACGAACGCCCCCTGGCGCTCCCAGCGCGGGTCGAGCCATTCCTCCCAGACACTCCGGGGGGCGGCGGTCCCGAGCAGGAAGTCCCGCGCCTGTCGCGGGCCGTGCACGGCCTGGACCTCGAGGTCGTCCCACGCAGGCCGGTAGCGGTTGACCACCACGGTGCCGTAGCCCAACGACTCCCCCACCGCGCTCGCCAGCGCCTCGAGCACCGCGCCCACGCCGGCGACGCTCGCGCGCAGGCGCGAGACCTCGAGGAGGGGTCGCAGGTTCGTGACGTCCATTCACATGCTCATCGGCAGCGCGTTCGGGCGCACCCGAGGCCACGGATAGGATGCCGCGCTTCTGGGACCTTCAGTGAGGATCGGTACGTGGCAGTCGATCTGACCCGGGTCTCCCGGGTCGCGACCGAGCCGGGCGAGCTGCCGGAGACCATGGCGGCCTGGGTCATCCGTGCCGACCGCGAGGGCGAGCCCGTCGACGCCTTCCAGGTCGAGGAGATCGAGGTCCCCGAGCCCGCCGCGTTCGAGGTCATCGTCCGCGTCATGGCCGCCGGCGTCAACTTCAACAACGTCTGGGCCGCCCTGGGGCGACCGGTCTCCGTCTTTCGCTACCACCCCGGGGAGGATCACCACATCGGCGGATCCGATGCCTCGGGGGTCGTCTGGAAGGTCGGGCCGGGGGTCACCCGCTGGACGCCGGGGGACGAGGTGGTCGTGCACTGCAACCAGGCGTCCTACGAGGATCCCGAGGTCCACGGGCTCGATCCGCTGGCGGCGCCGTCGCAGAAGATCTGGGGCTACGAGACGAGCTGGGGGTCCTTCGCGCAGTTCACGAAGGTGCAGGCCCAGCAGCTCCTGCCCAAGCCCGCGCATCTCGCCTGGGAGGAGGCGGCGTCCTACGGGCTCACGTACTTCACCGCCTACCGGATGTTGCTCGACAGGGCCAGGCTCCAGGCCGGGCACAGGGTCCTGATCTGGGGCGCCGCCGGCGGCCTGGGGGTCTTCGCCACCCAGCTCTGCGCGCTCACGGGCGCCGACGCCGTCGGCGTGGTCTCCTCCGCCGACAAGGGCGAGCTCGTCAAGTCGCTCGGCGCGGTGGACTACATCGACCGCAACGAGTTCGCGGGAATGATGCGCCGCGGCGGCGAGGACGCGGAGGAAGAAAAGGCGCGCTTCAAGGAGTCGCGGCGGTTCTCCAAGCACGTCGAGGCGCTCCTCGGGGGCCAGCCCGACATCGTCTTCGAGCACGTCGGGCAGGCGACGTTCCCGACCTCCGTGCTCGCCGTGCGGCCGTTCGGGAAGGTCGTGATCTGCGGGGCGACGTCGGGGTACCAGCTCGACTTCGACGTGCGCTACCTGTGGATGCGCCAGAAGGAGATCCTCGGCTCGCACTTCGCGAATGCCTGGGAGGCCAACAAGGCCAACGCGCTCATCGAGGAGTCGAAGATCCGCCCCGTGCTGTGGCGGACCATGGGCTTCGGGGGCGTCGCCGAGGCCCACCAGCTCATGCGCGAGAACAAGCACCTCGGGAAGATCTCCATCCTCGTGGGGGCCGGGGCGGAGGGGGAGGGCCGGACGGCCGAGGGACCGGGCGCGATCCGCGCCGAGGTGGGGGCGTAGGCTTAGCACCGCATGGCCGGGATCGTCCACATCCCCTGGTACGCGACCCTCTTCCGCGGTGACCGGATCGCGGCGTCGCTGGAGGAGATCGCCCCCGCCGCCCTCCGGTACGGCGCGCTGGACTGGGAGGTGCGGCGCTCCGCGGAGGACCGCTACCGCTTCTCCCAGACGGCGACCTTCGAGGACCATGACGACTTCTACCGCTACTGGGACGGCCCGGAGTTCCAGGCCTGGCGCGCCCGGCACTCGAGCTGGTACCAGGTGCCGATCCTCCCCGAGTGGTACGAGCGCCTGGGGCGCGGCCAGCTCGAGGTGGACGCCGACGAGCTGCGCCACACGGGCTTCCACGAGCCCGCCGGCGGCGCCTTCTAGCCCTGCTCCTCCCTGCCCCCGCCCACGAGCGTCCGGGTCCGCAGCGCGAGGTCGAGCTCGAACCGGGAGTCGGGGTCGTCGAGGGCGGGGCCGAGCACCTCGCGCAGGCGACCGAGCCGGTAGCGGACGGTCTGCGGGTGGACCCCGAGGCGGCCGGCGACGGGGCCGAGGCGGCCCTGCTCGGCCAGCCAGGCCGCGAGGGTCACGGTCAGGCGCTCGCGGGCGGCGGGCGCGAGGGCGTCGAGGGGTGCGAGACGGTCGCGGATGAGGTCCTCCACGAGACGGGGGTCGCTCGAGAGCAACAGGGCGGGGCCGTGGTCGGCGGCGACGACCAGGCCGCCGGCCTCCACGGCGCCGGCCCGCGCGAGGGCGAGCGCGGCCCGGGCCCGCGCGAGCGAGAGCGGCGCGTCGGGCCAGGCGACGGTCGGGCCGAGGGCGGCGAGCTCGCCCTCGGTCGCGCGGCGGAGCTCCTCGTGGCGCCCGGGGCCGTCGGGGTCGGGCACGAGGAGGACGAGCTCTTCCTCGCGGGGGTCGGCGGCGACGTCGGAGAGGCGCCGGGCGACGGCCTCGCGCCCGTCGCCCACCACGAGCAGCGCGGCGAGCGCGCGCGGGAGGCGCCAGCCGGCGTCGCGGGCGGCGGCCTCGACGACGTCGGGCTCGGCGTCGGGGGCCGAGAGCAGGAGGCGGGCGAGGCGCCGGCGGCGGAGCTGGACCGCACCGGCCGCGGCGGACTGCTCGAGCGCGAAGCCCTCGGCGGACTCGGCCGAGAGCTCGTCGATGTAGGCGAAGATGGACGCGGCGACGGCGACAAGGACGTCGTGGTCGAGCCCCGCCGTGCGCACCGCCACGGCGAAGCGCCGCCAGGCCACCCGGGCGCCGAGCCGGTAGGCGGACAGCAGGGCCTCGAGCGAGCGCCCGGCCCGGTACTCCCCGCGCCCGAGCCCGAGGTACACGTCGGCGCGCGGAACCCGATCGCCGGCCTCGATCTCGGCGACGAAGTGCGCCAGCGCGGCCTCCACCCCGACCCGTAGGCCCCGGCCGAAGGCGCCCTCGAGGGGGCGCGCGTACTCGGGCACCCCGGCGCGGAGCGCCGCGATGATCTCGTCGGCGACGACCGGGAGCTCGGCGCGGAGGGCGGGCGCGGCGGCCGCGGGCAGATCGTGCCACGGGCGCCGCTCGCTCATTGTCAGAAAGCTACAAGAGCGGTGGCTCAGCCCTGCTCGAGCGGCGCCAACGTCAGCCCCGCCTCCGCGAGCTGCTCCCAGTACAGCTCCGCGGGCTCCTGCCCGCCCGACCACACCACGGCCCGGCCCGAGGCATGGATGCGCTCGGCGAACGCGTACCCCTCGGGAACCGACACGCCGGGGATGAACCGGGCCAGCGTGCGGGCGACGTGGTCGAACGTGTTGTGGTCGTCGTTGAGAACGATCACGCGCCAGGCGCCGCCGAGGCCCGAGCCGGGGTCGCCCACCCGCGGCTTCTCGATCGTCGCGCCGCCGCTCATCACTGGGGTGGGTGGGTGGCCCAATATCGTCGGAGACCCGCGTAGAGCTGGTCGGGCGGGGCGGCCTGGGTGAAGGCCGCGGCCGTCTCGAGGTCCGCGTCGGTCCCCCGCTCGATCTCCGTCTGGATGTGCTCGATCCACTCCCCCTCGCCCTCGTCGCGCGCGAGCGCGGCCCAGGCGTCGAGGCGGCGATCGACATCGGCGATCTGGAGGATCGCGTCCTCCCACGGGCCGAAGTGGGTCAGCGCGAGGTGGCCGGGCGCCCGGGCGGCCACGAGGTCGAGCGACGCGTGCCAGGCCTCGAGGTCGATGTCCGGCGGCGGCGTGGGTGGGATCGCGGTGCCGGCGGGCGGGATCCGCACCCCGCCCACGTCGCCGACGAAGGCCCAGTCCTCCACGAAGAAGCTCACGTGATGGGAGGCGTGGCCCGGCGTGTACTCCACCTCCCAGCCCCCGTCGAGCTCCTCTCCCCCGCGCAGGATGTGGACGTTGGCCTCCGGGACGGGCGCGAACTCGCCCCACAGCCGGTCCATGTCCTCGCCGTAGAGCCGCGTCGCGCTGGCCAGCAGCTTCCCGGGGGCGATGAGGTGCGGCGCCCCGCGCTCGTGGACGTAGACCTGGAGGTCGGGGTACCGCGCCACCAGCGAGCCCGACGCCCCGGCGTGGTCGAGGTGGACGTGGGTCAGCAGCAGACGCTGGGGCTCCCACCCATCGAGCGCGTCGAGCAGGGTGTCGAGGCAGGAGGACGGCCCAGGGTCCACGAGCGCGTCGCCCGTGCGGAAGCAGCAGATGACGCGCTCGCTCCCGAGGTGGCGCAGGTCGATCGGCTCGACGTTCACGACGGCGGAAGCTCCTCCGTGGTCTCGCCCTGCGCGGGGAGCTCCTCTGTCGTCGCGCCCTCCGCGGGGAGCTCCTCGAGGGCCTCGGCCTCGGGCGGGAAGCGCTCCCCGGCGGCGCGGACGACCCGCTGCAGCTCCCCGGCGACCCGGTCCACGTCGGCCAGCAGCCGCCCGCGCTCCTGCCAGATCACGTCGGCGTCGCGGTCGAGCGTCTGGGCGCGCTCGCGTGCGTCGTGCACGATCTCCTCGGCCTCGGCGCGCGCGCGCTCGAGCCGCTCCTCGGCCGCCCGGCGCGAGCTCGTGGTGAGCTCCTCGGCCTCCGTCCGCGCGGCCGCGGTGACCGCGTCGGCCGCCGCATGGGCCTGCGCGAGGATGCCGGCGGTCTCCGTCCCCACCCGCTCGAGCGCCTGACGCACCGCGGCCCGGGGCGAGCGGACCGTTTCGAGCTCCCCGACGAGCTTGACCACCCGGTGGACGTAGGCGTCCACCGCGGCGCGGTCGTACCCCCGCCGGTCCAGCGGGAAGTCGGGGTGGGCGACCGAGCCCGAGGGGTCGTCGGGCAGGGTGTCCCGCGGCCCCGTGAGCTCCAGTGCCCGGGTCGTCTCCTCGTCCTCGGCCATGGCCCGCACCTTAGAATCTTCGCTCCATGCACCGGCTGCCCGAGCCCGACCGCCCGTGGATGATGCGCACGTACGCCGGCCACTCCACGGCGCAGAAGTCCAACGAGCTCTTCCGCCGCAACCTCGCCAAGGGCCAGACGGGGCTGTCGATCGCCTTCGACCTGCCCACCCAGACGGGCTACGACCCCGACCACGAGCTCGCCCGGGGCGAGGTCGGCAAGGTCGGCGTGCCGGTGGCCCACAAGGGCGACATGGCCGCGCTGCTCGATCAGATCCCCCTCGACGTCATGAACACGTCGATGACGATCAACGCGACCGCGGCGTGGCTGCTCGCGCTCTACGTCGTCTGCGCGGAGGAGCAGGGCCTCGACCCCGCCGTCCTCCAGGGCACCACCCAGAACGACATCATCAAGGAGTTCCTCGCCCGCGGGACCTACGCCTTCCCGCCCGAGCCCTCGATGCGGCTCATCGCCGACATGGTCGCCTACACCGTGGAGCGGGTCCCGAAGTGGAACCCGATCAACATCTGCTCGTATCACCTCCAGGAGGCCGGGGCCACCCCCGTGCAGGAGATCGCCTACGCGCTGGCCAACGCGCAGGCGGTACTCGACGCCGTCGCAGAGCGGGTGGACCAGGAGCTCATGGGCCGGGTCTTCGCCCGGATCTCGTTCTTCGTCAACGCCGGGGTGCGCTTCGTCGAGGAGCACGCGAAGCTCCGGGCGATGTCGGTGCTCTGGGAGGAGCTCGGGCGCGAGCGCTACGGCGTCGGCGACGAGCGCCACCTGCGCTTCCGCTACGGGGTCCAGGTCAACTCGCTCGGCCTCACCGAGGCCCAGCCCGAGAACAACGTGCAGCGCATCGTGCTCGAGGCGCTCGCGGTGACCCTGGGCCGGAACGCCCGCGCCCGCGCCATCCAGCTCCCGGCCTGGAACGAGGCGCTCGGGCTCCCCCGGCCGTGGGACCAGCAGTGGTCGCTGCGCATCCAGCAGGTCCTGGCCTACGAGACCGACCTGCTCGAGTACCCCGACATCTTCGAGGGGTCGAAGGTCATGGACGGGCTCGTCGCCGAGCTGCTCGCGGGCGCGCGGGCCGAGCTGGCCGTCGTCGAGGAGCACGGCGGCGCGGTCGAGGCCGTCGCCTACATGAAGGCCGCGCTCGTGGACTCCCACCGCGCGCGGATCGCGCGGCTGGAGAGCGGCGATCTCGTGGCCGTGGGGGTCAACCGCTTCACGGAGACCGAGCCCTCCCCGCTGACCGCGGACGCCGAGGGAGGCATCCTCGTCGTTGATCCCGCCGCGGAGGCCGAGCAGCGCGCGGCCTTGGCCGCCTGGCGGCGTGAGCGGGACGCGGGCGCGGTCGAGAGCGCCCTGGCCGAGTTGGGGCGGGTGGTCGCGGGCACCGAGGAGAACATCATGGTGGCCACGCTCGCCGCCGCCCGGGCCGGCGTCACCACGGGCGAGTGGGCGGGCGCGGTGCGCGAGGCGGTCGGCGACTACCGGGCGCCGACGGGCGTGGGCGAGGCGATCCACACCGGTGGCGCCGAGCTCGAGGAGGTCCGCGACGAGGTCGAGCGCGTCTCCGAGGCCCTGGGCCGGCGGCTCAAGATCCTCGTGGGCAAGCCGGGGCTCGACGGGCACTCCAACGGCGCCGAGCAGATCGCCGTCCGCGCGCGGGACGTGGGGATGGACGTCGTCTACGAGGGGATCCGGCTGACCCCCGCGCAGATCGCCCGCTCCGCGCTGGAGGAGGGCGTGCACGTCGTCGGGCTGTCGATCCTGTCGGGCTCGCACCGCGAGCTCATCCCCGCCGTCATCGCCGCCCTGCGCGAGGCGGGCGCCGGGGACGTGCCCGTGATCGTCGGGGGGATCATCCCCGAGGCGGACGTCGCCCCCCTGCGCGAGGCGGGCGTCGCCCGGATCTACACCCCCAAGGACTTCGATCTCAACGGGATAATGGGGGACGTCGTCGCGCTCGTGGCGGAGCGGCGGGGCGTCGGTCAGCCCGCGTAGGTGGGCTCGGGGACAGAGCTCGCCGGGCGGCTGCGGGCGGGTGACCTGAGGGCGGCCCCCGCGGTCCTCAACCTCGTCGAGAGCGCGGCGCCCGCCGACCGTGACCAGACCGCGGCGCTCCTCTCGGCGCTTCCTACCGAGCCCGCGGGCCACATCGTCGGGCTCACGGGTCCGCCCGGGGTCGGGAAGTCCACCCTGCTCTCCGCTCTCGTGGCGGGCTGGCGGGCGCGCGGACGCACGGTCGCCGTTCTGGCCGTCGACCCGTCCTCCCGGCGCTCGGGCGGCGCGCTGCTCGGCGACCGCGCGCGCATCCGCACCGCCCCCGACGACCCCGGGGTGTTCGTCCGCTCGACCGCGGCCGGCGAGCAGCTCGGCGGCCTCGCCCCCGCCACCCGCGCCGCGGGCCATGCGCTCGCCGTGGCGTGGGACGTCGTCGTCATCGAGACCGTCGGCGTCGGGCAATCGGAGACCGACGTGGCCGACGTCGCCGACACCGTCGCCGTCGTCGTCCAGCCCGGCTCGGGCGACGTCCTGCAGTTCCTGAAGTCGGGGATCATGGAGATCCCCGACGTGCTCGTGGTCAACAAGGCGGACCTCGGGACGGTCGCCCTCCGCGCCCGCCGCGATCTCCGCGCCGCGCTGCGCTCGCTCGGCGCCCGGGACACCGCGGTGATCGCCGTCTCCTCCCTGCCTCCGCCGCACGGGATCGACGAGCTCCTCGACGCGCTGGACGCCCACTCGCAGCGGCTCGACCTCGCGGCCCGCCGGCTCGCGGCCCGGCGCCACCACGCCCTGGCCGACTTCGTCGCCGAGCACGGCGCGGCTGGGCTCCGGGCGCTCGGGGGACGGCGGGCCGCGCAATCCTGGCTCGCCGCCCAGCCTCCCGGGCTCGACGTCGCCGCGCTGACCGCGGGGCTCGCGCGCCTCACCGGACGAGGTGAGTAGCTTCGCGCATCATCGACCTCGCCATCCTTCTCGTCGCCTTCGTCGGCGCGACCCTGCTGGCCGGGCTCCTCGGCGCCGCCAACCTCGGCACCGCGCTCGCATTCGGGCAGATCGGCTTCGCCGCCGTGCTCATGTGGGTCCTGCTGCGCCGGCCGTGATCCCCCGCCTGACGGACGGCGACGTGGTCCTCCGGCCGTGGGGCGACGACGACCTCGCGGCGATCGCCGAGGCCTCCCGCGATCCGGAGATCACCCGCTGGACGCGCGTGCGCGAGAACAACACCGTCGAGCACGTCCGCGCGTTCCGCGCCGACCAGGCCCCGTGGATCCTGTCGGGCCACTACGCGGCCTGGGTGATCTGTACGGACGGACGGCCGCAGGGCGTGATCGACCTCCGGCTCGAGCTCGAGAATGGGCGGGCGAGCATCGGCTACTGGCTCGGCGCGGCCGCCCGGGGCGGCGGAGTCATGACGCGCGCGGTTCGCCTCGTCACCGCATGGGGGCTCCGGGAGCGGAGCCTCGCCCGCGTGGAGATCCGGGTGGCCACGGGCAATTCCGCGTCGCAGCGGGTCGCCGAGCGCGCGGGCTTCGTCCGCGAGGGCGTCCTGCGCTCCTATCAGGAGCTCAAGGGCGAGCGCCAGGACCTCGTGCTCTTCTCCCGCCTTCCCGGGGACGTTCCCGGGGACAGCGACGGCTCCGCGGGGTAGGCGGTCGCAATGGAGCACGACGACGACACCAGGACCAGCCAGGAGCCCGGCGGCGGGACGGATGCCGAGGGGGAGAGGGGCCCCGGGAGGATGGCCCCGGGCGGCGGCATGACGGTGGGCTCGGGCGAGGTCAAGCGCACCGGGGACGACCCGTCCGAGCCCGGCGACGAGACCGCCCACGACGAGCGGGCGGGCTAGGGCCAGCCGCCGACGGAGGCGGCGGCCCGCGTGTGCGCTGGGTCAGCGCCCCGGGGCGGCGGTGTCGAGCGTCTGCACGAGCCAGCGGTCACCGGTCTTCACAAGCCCCAACGACCCCTCCACCGCTGCCTCGCCCGCGGCCGACGTGACGATCCCCACGCGGGCGCGCCGCCCGTCCACCCGGACGCCGAGGATCTTCAGGCGCGGGCTGCGGGTGGTGCCGTAATACTGCTTCATGGCTGTCTCGCATGAATAGTTGATCCGGGTCAGCTTGCTGAGGAGGACCGGCGCGAAGACGCGCGTGCACAGCCGCCGGTAGTCGTGCTGGGCGACCGCGTCGCGGAATCCCACGGCGGCGGCGCGCGCCGCCCCGGCCTCCGTCGGCGGCAGCTTGTACCAGCTCCCCCCGCAGCCCGCGAGGAGGACGAGAACGAGGGCGAGCGGAGCGCGACGCACGACGCGGGGCAGGGTACCCTCGGCTCCATGGTTCGCGAAGCGCTCCGAGACGGCCACGAGCGCGCCATCGGCGACGTCCGCGTCTCCGTCACCGACCGCTGCAACTTCCGCTGCCAGTACTGCATGCCCGCCGAGGGGCTGCCGTGGCTCGAGCGCTCCGAGATCCTGACCTTCGAGGAGATCACCCGGCTCGTCGGCCTGCTTGCCGAGATGGGCGTCTCCGCGGTGCGCCTCACGGGCGGCGAGCCCCTCGTCCGGCGCGAGCTCCCGCGCCTCGTGTCGATGCTCGACGCCGTTCCCGGGCTCGACGACCTCGCGCTGGCCACGAACGGCTACCTGCTCGACCGCGACGCGGCGGCGCTGGTGGCCGCCGGGGTCAAGCGCTTCAACGTCTCCATCGACTCACTGCAGCGCGACCGCTTCTTCGCGATGACCCGCCGCGACGCCCTGCCCCGGGTCCTGCGCGGGCTCGAGGTCCTCGCCGCGCAGCGCGGCCCGGATGGCCCGCCGCGGATCAAGGTCAACGCCGTGGCGCTGCGCGGCTTCACCGAGGAGGAGGCGCTCCCCTTCGCCGCCTGGGCGCGCGAGACGGGCTGGGAGGTCCGCTTCATCGAGTGGATGCCGCTCGACGCCGACCACGCGTGGACGGCCGATCAGGTCCTCCCGGGCGAGGAGCTGCGCGCGCTGATCACCGCCCGCTGGCCGCTCGAACCCGAGGCGCGCGAGCCCTCCGCCACCGCGCGCACCTGGCGCTTCGCCGACGGCGCCCGCGGCCGGATCGGGTTCGTGAACCCCGTCTCGGAGCCCTTCTGCTCGGACTGCGACCGGATCCGGCTCACCGCGGACGGTCGCCTGCGGACGTGCCTGTTCTCCCTGAACGAGACCGACCTCCGGGGTCCGCTCCGGGAGGGCGCCTCCGACGACGAGCTCGATGAGGTCGTCCGGGCGGCGGTCTGGCGCAAGGAGCTCAAGCACCGCGTCGGGGACCCGGGGTTCGTCCAGCCCGCGCGCTCGATGTCGGCGATCGGCGGCTGAGAGCTCAGTCCCGCGTGCGCCGGGCGGAAGTACGGAACGCGCTGCGTAGAGTCGGTAGCCCTGACCGCCCACCGCGTCCCCGGCTCTCCACCTCCGGCTCCGGCCACCGCCCCGGGCCCACCGCCCCCGGCCGGCGAGCACGGGGGCGAGGACGATCGGTCGCGCGCGCTGGCCGGCATGGCCAGCGTGACCGCGCTGACGTTCCTGGTCGCCCGGGCCGTCCCCCTGGGGTGGACAGTGGCGGTGGCCGGCGGGGTGCCGCTGGCGCGCGCCGCCGAGCGTCACGGCACGCGCGCAGGCTACGCCACGGCCGCCGCCAGCCTCGTCGAGACCACCGCGATCATGGGCCCCGCACGCATGGGGATCCCCGTACCGCATGCGGCGAGCGCGCCGCTGCTCGGGACCCTGTACCGACGGGGGGCGCCGTACCTCGCCCTCGCCGCGGTGGGCGCAGTCGTCCGGACCTTCTACTACACCGTGACCGCGGCGTTCTCGATCCTCGTCCTCGTCGGGCTCGACGCCTACCTCGGCACCTACGAGCGCCTCCGCGGGTTCCTGGACTTCCTGCCCGCGGGCCGGACCGCCGCCCTGTGGCTCACCCTGCTCCAGCTCATCGTATGGTCGATCGGGGCGGGGCTCATCCAGGCGTGGGCGATCCGGCGCGGCCTGCGGCGCTGGAGCGGGGAGGTCGTCGCGGTCGAGCGGCCGGGCGACCGCGTCGACCGCGCGACGCCACGATCGCACGCCGGAGTGATCGTGCTGGTGGGAATCGCCGGCTTCGCCGCGGTGCTGACGAGCACCGACCCACGCTTCCTCGGTGTGGTCGCGGCCGTCCTCCTGGGGGCGTGGGCGGCGACCGGCGCCGGGAGCCGCTCCCTGCTGCGGGGTCTGATGGTGGCGGCGCCGCTGGCCCTCTCGACCCTGGCCTTCGGGCTCGTCGGCGGGATCGGCAGCCAGCGCGCCGCCGAACGCAGCGTGCGCGTCGGCCTCCTCGTCCTCATCGCGGTCTGGGTTCGCAGCGCGGCCGGCGCCGAGGGCCTGCGGCGTGTCCTCGTCTCCGCCGTCCGCCGGCTACGCGCGGTCCCGCTGCTCGCGGCGACCGCCGCGGTGCTGGCCGCCGCCACGCACGCCGACGATCTCGACGGCGCCGGGCGTCGCCTCGGCGGACGCCTGCGCTCGGCTCGCCGCCGACCGGCTCCGATCGTCGACGCCGCGCTGGGATGGATCGCCGCCGAGTCCAGCCGACTCGGCGGGCCGACGGACTGAGTCTCCGGCACCAGCTAGGGGTGCCAGAGCGGAGGGCACCGCTCGGCGAAAGGCGAGTGGTCTAATGGCCGCCGGAGGCGGGTCCCCAGTCGCGAATAGCGACACATACTCCTAGCGCAGCGCCGCCCGCACTGCCGCATCCGCCTCGGCCATCCCGAACGCGCCCTCCAGCCGCGCCGCGATCCGCCCGTGGCGGTCCACCGTGAACAGCCACGGCTCCGTCCGCAGGTCGAAGGCCGCGAGCTGGGGACGCAGCCCCTTGGAGACCTGGTTGTCGCGGTAGATCTCCTGGTGGATGAAGTCGACCTTGCCGCGGTAGCGCTGCTCGGTCTCCATCAGCACGTCGGTGACGGGCCCGCAGACGCGCGACTGGCACAGGGCGGGGGTGGAGAACAGCAGGGCGACGGGCTTGTGCCCGACGACGTCTCCGAAGGAGACCGCGTGCATGTCGCTCGGCGGCAGCCGGGTGTCGATCGAGGCGACGTTCCCCCTGGCCGAGCGGAGTGTGGGCGTGGCGATGATCGGCGCCTTCTGCCCGCGCGCAGGGATCTTCGTGGCGTGGGCGGGGATCGAGGTCGCGCCGCCCAGGAGCTTCCCGCCGCGGCGCGTGACCACGAGCAGGGCGTAGCGGCCGGCCTTCGGGAGGGGCACCGTGGCGCGATAGATGAGCTTGATGTCTGCGCTGTCCGTGGTCTTCGCACGGAAGGCGGGAGCCACCGCGAGGGAGTCACCCGGCGCGAGGAAGGGTCCCCGGGCGGGCGCCTTCGGCCCGCGGGCGACGTAGACCGCCGTCGCCCCGTACACCGGACGGCCCTGCTGATCGAGCAGGGCGAAGGGAACGCGCTGGGGCGCGGCCCCGGGGACGAAGGTCGAGGCCGACAGCCCGACCTGGAAGGCCGGCGTGACCGAGTTGGCGAGCTTCTGCAGCGAACGACCCCGCGGGGCCGGGAAGTCGGCGGCCCGCGGGGTGAGGGCCGGCCGGGCGGCGGCGGGAAGCCGGCGCGCCAGCGCGCTCGTGCTCGTCCCGCCCTTCGTGTCCGCCCCTGAGCGCGAGCCCGAGCCGCAGCCCGCGACGAGCAGGACGGCCAGAAGGGCGAGGAGTCCGCGCGGAAGCATCGTTGCCCATTCAACCAGCGCCCGCTCGCATCTCCGCCCGGGTTAATCCACCGGCAAGCCCACTGCGACAACGTTCGTGACCGATGGTCCTCCTGCTCCTCTTCGCCGTGCTCGCGGGCGCGGGCACCGCGCTGTCGCCCTGCGTGCTGCCCGTCCTGCCCGCGGTACTGTCGGCAGGCGCGGCCGGCGGCCGCCGGCGTCCGCTCGGGGTAGTCGCCGGGCTGGCCGCCACCTACACCCTGGCGGTGGTGGCGCTCGCCTCCGTCGTCCAGGGCGTCGGGGTCGCCGGCGAGGCCGCCCGGGCGCTCGCGATCGCGGTCCTGCTGGCCGCGGGGATCGCGCTGCTCCTGCCCGCCGTTGGAGCGCGAGTCGAGACCGTGCTCGCGCCGCTGGCCCGGCTCGCCCCGCGCCGCTCGAGCACCGACGACGGCTTCACCGGCGGCCTGCTCCTCGGCGGCGCGCTCGGGTTCGTCTACGCGCCGTGCGCCGGCCCGATCCTCGCGGCGGTGGTGTCGGTCAGCGCCACCCGTGGCGCGTCGGTCTCGCTCCTGTTCGTCGCTCTCGCCTACGCGGCGGGCACGTCGCTCGTACTCCTCGCCCTCGCCCTGGGCTCGCGCCGGATCGCCGAGCGCGTCCGCCGGGCGGGTCGCGGCCCCACGCTCCAGCGCACCCTCGGCGCCGTGCTCGCGCTCACCGCCGTGGCGATGCTCACGGGGCTGGACCTCCGCTTCACCCAGGCGCTGGCCGAGCACGCGCCCACGGCCCTGATCAACCCCACCCGGAGCCTGGAGCGCTCCTCGTCGGTCGCGCGCGAGCTCACGTCGCTGCGCGGGCCCTCGCGGTTCGCGGAGACCCCCGCGCGCGCGCAGCTCGCCGCCGCGCGGCCCGGCTTCCTGCCTCTCCTGCGGCCACGTCCCGCGCCGGGCGGCGCGCTGCGCGGCGTGCGCACCCCCTCCCTGCCCCGGATCGGCGCTGCCCCCCAGTTCGCGCAGACCGGACGCTGGTTCAACTCGCCGCCGCTCTCCATGATCGGACTGCACGGGCGGGTGGTCCTCGTGGACTTCTGGACCTACACCTGCATCAACTGCCTGCGCACGCTGCCGTTCATCCGGGCGCTGGACGACCGCTACCGCAGCGCCGGGCTGACGATCGTCGGCGTCCACACGCCCGAGTTCGCCTTCGAGCACTCGGCGTCCAACGTGCGGAGCGCGATCGGGCGCGAGGGCCTGCACTACCCGGTCGTGCAGGACAACGACTACGGGACGTGGTCGGCGTGGGGCAACCAGTACTGGCCGGCCACGTACCTCGTCGACGCGCAGGGGCAGGTCCGCCGGGCGCACTTCGGCGAGGGCGGATACCAGGAGGAGGAGGCGGCGATCCGCGCGCTGCTCGTCGGAGCGGGAGCGAAGCGGCTGCCCCCGCCCGTGACGGCCCGGGCCGAGGAGCCCGCCGCGCAGGTCGCCACGCCGGAGACCTACCTCGGCGCCGACCGCGCGCGGGGCTGGCTCGTGGCACCCCAGGTCGGGACGCGCGACTACCGGGCCCCGCGGCACGGCCTTCCCCTCGCGACGTTCGCCCTGGGCGGGGTGTGGACGGTGACCGGCGAGTCCGCCACCCCGGCGGCCCCGACCGCGAGCATCCGCGCGACGATCCAGGCGGCGAAGGCGTACCTCGTCATGAGCTCGGCCGGCGGCCGTCGGCGCACGGTGACCGTCCTGCTCGACGGGCGCCCCTACCGGCAGGTCCGCGTCGGTGCCCAGAAGCTCTACGAGCTCGTGTCCCTTCCGCGCGCCGAGCGTCACGACCTCGAGCTCGCGCTGCCGCACGGCGTCTCGGGCTACGCCTTCACGTTCGGGTAGTTCACGTTGCGCAGCGGCGCGATGGAGACCCACGTCGGGTTGAGCTCCTCGACGGCGCGGCGGGCGGGGTGGCTCCCCGCCGCGGCCGCGAGCAGGGCAGCCAGTGCGACCGGGCGGTAGAGCGCGACGAGCGGTTCGGCGCCGCCCGCGTGGCGGGGGACCACAGCGGGAGCATCACCGCGGTCGGCGGCGAGGCGTGCGAGGAGCTCGGGCGGCGGCTCGGGCACGTCGCCCGCACAGACGAGCACGGCGCGTCCCCGGGCGTGCCCGAGCGCGTGGGCCACCCCCGCGAGCGGATGACGCGGCGCGGGTGGCTCGTGCCAGACCGGCACGGGCAGCTCGGGCAGGAGGGTGTCGGCCTTGGCCAGCACGACCACCTCGGGCACGGCGGCGCGCAGCGCGTCCACCGCCCAGAGCAGGAGCGGGCGCCCGTGGTGCAGCGCGCGCATCTTGTCCCCGCCCGCCCGGCGCGCCGCCCCCCCCGCGAGCACGACCCCGAGGGGAAGCGCGTTCCGCCCCGTGACGGCGTGACGCATCGTCTCCACGGAGGGAGCATAAGATCCCCGATGTGTCCACCACCACTCGCTCCTGGCTGCGCTGCTACCGCTGCTGGTCGCAGAACCTCGAAGTGCAGGTGCACTACGAGGGGATCCACCGGATCGACCCCGAGACGGGCGAGCGTGCGGACGTCGTGGACGAGGTGCAGGAGGCCGTCGTGCAGTGCCTGGAATGCATGCACGACCAGCCCCACCTCGGCTTTGCCAACGGTCGCGTGGAGCCCGTGGGAGACCGGTGGGAGCGCCTGGTCATGGGCACGCCCTGGGTCGCCTCCTGCACGGTGACGGTCGACGCCGACGAGGTCGAGACCTGCGCGGGGCCCGAAGCCGGGGACGCGCTCTCCTTCGCCGCGTTCGGGGAATTCGGCACCCGCGAGTTCTTCACCCACGTGCGCTTCCACAAGCACGACGAGGACAGGATCGTCGTCCACCTCCTCGTCGAGCTCTACGCGCGCTCGCAGGAGGAGGCCACGGACGTCCTCGAGGAGGCCGCGCGCGGGGCACTGGCCCTCACGTCGCTCGCCGAGGAGTCCCGGCCGCCCCAGGCGACGGGCGACGAGCCACACGAGTAGCGTCGGAGATGGGCGGCGGCGGGCCAGGCGCGGGGGGGGAGGCCCCGGAGGCAGCTCGGCGGATGAGCGCGTCGACCTGGGCGCCGGCCAGGAACGCGCAGGCCGAGAGGTAGAGGTAGGTGAGCAGCAGGAAGACCGCGGCCAGCGAGGAGAAGACCGAGCCGTAGTCGGCGACGTAGCTCACGTAGAGGCCGTAGACCGACGACGTCACGAGCCAGACCACGACGCACAGGCCCGAGCCGAACGAGACCAGGTGCGCGGCGTGGGACTCGACCGGGGCGTAACGCAGCAGCAGCCACACCAGGGAGAGCAGGAGGGCGACCCCGACCGGCCAGCGCAGGACGGAGATCAGGGCACCGGGGAAGACGTCGGTCGAGAAGCGCATCACGGCGAGCGCGCCGATCACGAGGACGATCGCCGCCTGCGCGAGCGCGAAGGAGATGAGGTAGCGCCGCAGTCGCGTGCGCGAATCCTGGTCGCCGTAGACGCGCGAGAGCGCGCTCATGATCGCCCGGATCGCCCCCGAGACCTCCCACACGCAGAGCACCCCGCCGGCGGTGAGCCAGAAGAGCTGCTTGGAGCCCAGCGCGGTGCGCACGAAGGAGTCCACCACCGAGTAGACCTCGCCCGAGACGTGAGAGTGCAGCTGCGGGGCCAGGTCGTCCGACCACGCGCCACTGAGGTCCAGGAAGCCGAGCAGCGCCAGGACGGACAGGACGAGCGGCACGATCGCCGTCATGACCTGGAAGGCGATCGCGCTCGCGAACGTCAGCAGGTCGTGCTCGGTGAACCCGTGGAGCGTGTCGCGGGCGAGGCGGCGGAAGGAGATCCTGGTAGGTCTACTCCATTCCGGTGCGCGAGAGCGCGTTCACCCGCCGCGCCAGGCGGCCCGGAAGGGCACGCGGGCGCCCGTGAAGAGCACGGCGCCGCGGTAGAGGCGACCGGCGAAGGCGATCGCGAGGGGGATGGCGGCGACCGAGAGCGCGAGCGAGAGCGCCACCTCGGCGGTGGTGGCGACGTGCAGCGCCACGCGGCCGGGAAGGACGATCGGCGACGTGAACGGCAGGATGCTCAAGACCTTGGCCACGCCGCTGCCCGGGTCCTGGAGCGCGGAGTTCGAGGCGATGTAGCCCGCCACGAGCACGATGGTGACCGGCGCGGTGACCGATTGGAGGTCCTCCGAGCGCGAGACGACCGCGGCGCAGGCCGCGAAGAGCGCGGAGTAGAGCGCGTAGCCGAGCAGGAACTCCACGACCACGAGCGCCAGCGCACCAGCGGTCCCGCGGGGCACCGCGAGCGCCCCCGTCCCCACCCCGACCGCCACCCCCACGCCGCCGACCACCAGGAGCTGGAGCAGCCCGGCCAGGCCGACCCCGAGCACCTTGCCGGCCAGGAGATCGCTCGAGCGGATCGTGGAGACCACGATCTCGATCACCCGCGAGCTCTTCTCCTCCACCACCCCGTGGGCCACGGCGATGCCGTAGCTCAGCAGCGCGAGATAGAGCACGAGCGCCCCGGCGAGGGCGACGGCCGCGTCGCCCCGGGAGCGCGGCCGGTCGTCGAGCGCGGCGACCCTGAGCGGGGGCGGGGCGAGGAGCCGGGTGCGCTGGGCCTCCGGGATGCCGGCCCGCTTGAGCACGGCGACCCCGCGGGCGCGCGCCGAGCCGGCCTGGAGCACCCGGACGAGGTCGGAGGAGCGGTCGTCCTTGACGGCGATCGCCCCCGAGGAGAGCACCGCAGCGTCGAGCTGACCCGCGAGGACCCCGCGGCGGGCACCGCCGTCGCCGCCCGCCGGGCGGGAGCGCATCCGTCCCTTGAACGCCGGGGCCACCTCCCCCGCGGCCGCGACCGCGGCGTGCGCCTCGGGCCCGACGCCGGCGACCTTCCACGTCTTCGTGTCGCTCTTGCCGCCCGAGAGCAGGGCGAGGGCCACGAGCACCGCCGCGGTGATCGCGGTGCTCACGAGGAACGCGCGCGAGCGCAGCCGCACGTTGAGCTCCCGCGCGGCGACGAGGCGGATCGCCTCGCGACGGCTCATTCGACCCCCGCTCCTGTGGAGGCAGCGGTGTCCTCCACCGCCTCACGGAAGAGGTCGGTGAGGCTCGGGCGCGCCCAGCCGAAGCGCTCCACGCGACCCGCCCGCCGCGCCGCATCGAGCACGACCTGCTCGTCGGCGCCCTCCTCGAGCTCGAGGGAGACGAGGGCGCCGTCCGCCTCGACGGCCCGCACCCCGGACACGCCGCGCGCCCAGCTCGGGTCGCCGCCGCCGACCTCGACCTCCAGGCGCCTTCCGCCCCTCTTCTCCCGCAACTCCTCCACCTCGCCGGAGGCCACGAGCCGGCCGTCGGCGACGATCGCCACCGCGTCGCAGAGACGCTCGACGAGCTCGAGCTGATGGGAGGAGAACACGACGGGCACGCCGACCCGCGCCCGCTCGGCGAGGACCTCGCTCAGGACGTCGACGCCGACCGGGTCCACCCCCGAGAAGGGCTCGTCGAGCACGAGCAGGACGGGATCGTGCACGAGCGCCACCGCGAGCTGGACGCGCTGCTGGTTGCCGAGCGAGAGCTTCTCCACCTTGTCCTCGGCGCGGTCGGCGATCCCCAGGCGCTCGAGCCAGCTGTCCGTCGCCCGCTCGGCCTCCTCGCGCTCCAGGGCATGCAGGCGCGCGAAGAAGACGACCTGGTCGCGGACCTTCATCTTCGGGTAGAGCCCGCGCTCCTCGGGCATGTAGCCGATCGCCCGGCGGGCGTCGACGTCGAGCTCCTCCCCCTGCCAGGCGACCCGCCCCGAGTCGGCGGCGAGAACCCCGAGCACGATGCGCATCGTCGTCGTCTTCCCCGCCCCGTTGGGCCCCACGAAGCCGAACATCGCCCCGGGCGCCACGGCGAAGGAGAGATCGTCCAGCGCGACGCGGTCGCCGTAGCGCTTGGTCAGGCCCTCGAGGGCGAGTCCGTCCACGCCGCTCAGCCTCGCAGATCGAGCACCGGTCGGGGCGGCTCGAGCTGCCCCGGGGCGTCACCCTCCACGATCGCGGTTCCCACCGAGAAGAACTCGATGACGTGCGAGCCCCAGCCGTGGGAGCCCTCCTGGAGCTGCACGCCGACGATCCCCCGCGCCTCGAGCGCCTCGGCCTCGGCCTGCATGCGCTCCATCGCGAGCTCGCGCGCGTCGTAGAGGGCCTGGGTGTAGTTCTCGAGCTCGGTGTTCCGGCCCGCCTGGGCGATCGTCTGGAGCATCCCGCGGTGGGCGACGTGGTAGACGCAGGAGCCCATCACCATCCCCACCGGGCGGTGGCCGGTGCGCAGCAGCGTCCAGAAGTCCTGGCCCGAGAGGTCGGAGGTGAACGGGCGGCCGTTCGGCGCCCGGTGGACGCGGCCCTCGCGGTGGCGGATCGCCGTGCCCATGGCGATGAACTCCGCCATGTGCTCACCCCACTCGTAGCGCCCGACCTCGAGCCGGACGCCGACGATCCCGTCGGCCCCGAGCTGGTCGGCCTCCTCCTCCATCCGGGTCATGGCCAGGTCGCGGGCGTCGTACATCGCCTTGGAGAGGACGTCCATCTCCGCGTTGCGGTTCCAGCCCCGGAGCTGGACGCCGATGTGGTAGATCGAGGATCCGATCACGAGCCCGAGCGGGTCGAAGCCCGCGTCGCGTACGAGCAGGAACTCGTTGACCGACAGGTCGGACGTGAACAGGCCGCGCTTGTTCTGCTCGAGGCGCTGCCGGCCGTGCTCGGGGACGCCCTCCAGGGAGGTGGGGTCGTAGCTCATTCAGACCTCGGTGACGGTGAGGACGGGAAGGGCATCGAGCGGTGCTCGCGCCGGGGTCTCCTCGATCGCGGTGCCGAGGACGTGGAAGGTGATGACGAGGTCGATGCGCTCGTTGGAGTCCGAGCCGACGCGGCGCAGGCGGTGGTGCTGGTCGATGTGCACGCCGACGACGCCGCCCGCGCCGAGCTCCAGCGCCTGGAGGTTGATCCGGCCCAGGGCGAGCTCGCGCGCGTCGTAGACGCCCTGGGTGTAGTCCGTGAGCTCCTGGTTGCGCCAGCCGCTCCCGAAGAGGCCGCCGCTCATCGCGTTCCGGGTGGACCGTCCGGACACCACGTAGACCACCGTGGAGGCGGCGACGATCCCCACCGGGCGGCAGCCCGCGCGGGCGAGCAGGGAGAACTCCTGCCCGGAGAGGTCCGAGAGGACGGGGCGGTCGGTCGGCAGCGCGCCCGGGAGGCGGACCGCCGTGCCCGTCACCACCCACTCCACCGCGTCGGGCGCCCAGTCGTGGTCGCCGCGGCGGACGTCCACCCCGACCACCGCGTGCGCGCCGACGAGCCGCGCCTCCTGCTCCAGGCGCGACAGCGCGCGCCGGCGCGACTCGTTCCACGCCTCGGACAGCACCGCGAGCTCCTCCGTGCGCCCGCCCTGCGACCAGCCCGAGGAGAACCACTGGTTCTGCCAGCCCACGTGGTAGACGGAGGAGCCCATCACCTGCGCGATGGGCTCGACCCCGGCGGAGTGGCCGATGGCCCACTCGTTCACCGAGAGCGTGGACGTGAACAGCGCCCCCTCGGTTCCCGCGAGCTCGCGCAGGCGCTGCTCCGCGCTCGCCGGCAGCGCGGGCGGGTGGTCTGCTCCCATCAGCCCACCAGCCTCCCGAGCGCCTCGCGCGCCCGGGCCGAGGAGCGCGCCTCCTCGCCCAGCTCGGCCACGAGCGCGTCGATCCAGGCGTCGAGCGCGAGGTCCTCGCCCTTGATGCGCACACCCCGCACGACCTGCTCGCGCCGGCCCGCGAGCCGGTGTCCCGAGCGCGCGAGGGAGAACGTCGTATCCCCGAGCGCGGCGCGCAGGGCGTGCACGCGGCGCGGGCCGCCGAAGAGCCGCGTCCGGCGGCGCTCCACCTCCACCTGTCCGGGCAGCGCATCCGCGAGCCGCGCGGCCAGGCCCTCGACGTAGGCGTCCAGGTCCCCCCGGTCGGCCCGGAGGGACGCCGCCGCAAGATCGAGGTCCGGCTCCTCGTCCGGCACGCCCGCTCGGCCTCGGCCGAGACGCCTCCCAGTCGCTTCTCGAGGGTGTCGAGCTGGTCGCGCAGCTCGGCGGGCAGGTCGTCGCCGAACCGCGCGAAGTGCTCGCGGACCTGGGGGATCTGGGCCTTCCAGGCCTCGGGGTCGACAACGAGGAGCTCGGCCATCGCCTCCTCGCTGATGTCGAGGCCCGCGAGGTCGATCTCGCCGGGGCCGGGGACGAGGCCGACCAAGGTCTCCCGGGTGGTGGCCGTTTCCTCACAACGGCGGAAGATCCACGCGAGCACGCGGGAGTTCTCACCGAAGCCGGGCCACAGGAACCTCCCGTCGTCGTCCTTGCGGAACCAGTTCACGTAGAAGATGCGCGGAGGCTGCGCACCCTCGCGGGACCCCATCTCCAGCCAGTGCTCGAAGTAGTCGGCCATGTCGTAGCCGCAGAACGGCAGCATCGCCATGGGATCGAAGCGCAGCTGGCCCACCGCGCCGGCCGCGGCGGCGGTCGTCTCGGAGGACATCTGGGAGGCGAGGAACACGCCGTGCTCCCAGTCGAAGGCCTCGGACACGAGGGGCACGACCTTCGAGCGCCGGCCCCCGAAGAGGAAGGCGTCGATCGGGACTCCCCCCGGGTCCTCCCAGTTCGGAGCGATGGACGGGCACTGGGCGGCCGGGGTCGTGAAGCGCGCGTTGGGGTGCGCCGCGGGCTTCTCGGACTCCGGCGTCCAGTCGTCGCCGTGCCAGTCGATCACGTGCGACGGGGCCGCGGAGAGGCCCTCCCACCACACGTCGCCGTCGTCGGTCAGCGCGCAGTTCGTGAAGATCGAGTTCTCGGTGACGGTGGCGACCGCGTTGGGGTTCGTCTTCTCGCCGGTGCCGGGGGCCACGCCGAAGAAGCCCGCCTCGGGGTTGATCGCGTAGAGCCGGCCGTCCTCCCCCCACTTCATCCAGGCGATGTCGTCGCCCACCGTCTCGACCTTCCACCCCTCCAGCGTGGGGATGAGCATGGCGAGGTTGGTCTTGCCGCACGCGGACGGGAAGGCGCCCGTGATGTACTTGACCTCCCCCTCGGGCGAGGTGAGCTTGAGGATGAGCATGTGCTCGGCCATCCAGCCCTCGTCGCGGGCCATGATCGAGGCGATCCGTAGCGCGAAGCACTTCTTGCCGAGCAGGGCGTTGCCGCCGTAGCCCGAGCCGTAGGACCAGATCTCGCGCGTCTCGGGGAAGTGCACGATGTACTTGTTGTCCGCGTTGCAGGGCCAGGGCACGTCGGCCTCGCCGTCGGCGAGCGGCGCGCCCACGGAGTGCAGGCAGGGAACCCACTCCCCCTCCTCCCCGAGGACGTCGAGCGCGCCCTTGCCCATCCGGGTCATGATCCGCATGGACACCGCCACGTAGGCCGAGTCGGTGAGCTCCACGCCGATGTGGGCGATGGGCGAGCCGAGCGGGCCCATCGAGAAGGGCACGACGTACATCGTCCGGCCCCGCATGGAGCCCTTGAACAGCCCGCGGAGCGTCTCGCGCATCTCGCCGGGCTCACGCCAGTGGTTCGTCGGACCGGCGTCCTCCTCGGCCTCCGGGCAGATGAACGTGCGATCCTCGACGCGCGCGACGTCCCCGGGGTCCGAGCGCGCGAGGTAGGAGTTTGGCCGCTTGGCCTCGGAGAGCTTCGTGAACGTCCCCGCCTCCACGAGGGTCGAGCAGAGCTGCTCGTACTCCTCGGCCGACCCGTCGCACCAGTGGATCGCGTCGGGTGTGGTGAGCTCGGCGACCTCGTCGACCCACTCACGGAGCTTGGCGTTCGTGGTCGGGGGGGCGGTCGTGCTCACGGGATGGAAGCTCCTTCGTCGGCGGTGCGGGAGGAGGCCGATCCTACCCCGCGGATGGCCGGCCCGGTGAGGTCGCATCCCGTCGGGGCACGAGCACGAGGCGCTTGAACTCGGCCACGAGCGTGCCGTCCTGGTTGAAGACCCGCGTGTGGACCCTGACCGTCCCCCGGTCGGGCTTGGAGCGCGATTCCCTCTTCTCGAGCACCTCGGTCTCGACGAAGAGGGTGTCGCCATGGAACACGGGCGCGGGGTGCGAGAGCTGCTCGGTGGCGAGGTTCGCGATCGCCTTGCCGGAGACGTCGGAGACGCTCATCCCGAGGGCGAGCGAGTAGACGAGCGGCCCGACCACCACGTTGCGGCCCTGCTGGGACCTCCCCGCGTAGACGTCGTTGATGTGCAGGGGGTGATGGTTCATCGTGATGAGGCAGAACAGGTGGTCGTCGGCCTCGGTCACAGTCTTGGCGGGCCAGTGCTGGTAGACCGCCCCGACCTCGAACTCCTCGAGGTAGCGGCCGTAGGGATGGGCGCCGGACGCCTCGCGCTCGGCCTGCCGGGTCGTGAACGTGCTGGTGTCGGTGCCCATGGAGCGCGGGAGGCTAGCTTCGGCCTCCGGAATGCCCCGCACCGCGCTCATCGTCACCGACGTCATCACGACGTACGACTTCGAGGACGGGGAGGATGCTCGCAGACGTCCCAGCGGCGGAACTCGTCGCCTCGGGCCCGGGCCTCGCGCTCGCGACGGCGGTCGAGCTCCCACGCGTGGCGGGAGGAGTGGTAGCGGTAGCCGTCGAGCTCGACGGTGAGGCGATGGGCGGGCCAGCGGCAGTCGACGCGTCGGCCGTGGGCGCGACGATTGGTTTCCGGCAGCGGGAGGCCGGCCTGACGCAGGACGGCGAGGAATCGGCGCTCGAGGGTCGACAGGGTGACGCGCGCGTCGCCGTGGAGGACGCGGCGAAGGTGCTCCGCGCCCGGTGTGTTGGGACGGTCTTCGAGGACGGCGTCGATCTGGGCGGGCGTCGTCCCGTGGCGGACTCCGGCCTCGTGGCAGGCTCGAGCGAGGTCTTCGAAGGAGAGGGAGGCGGCGAGGTCGACGAGGGTGCGCGGGACGGTGGTGATCGGGACGCCGCGCCAGGTCGTGACCTCCGGGGGCTCGCCCCGCCGGGCGCGCCGGACGCGAACGCGCGGGATCTTCCTCTCCTTGAGCGCGGTGACCTCCGGCGCCGGAGCGGCGCCCCTCAGCAGCCCGAGCAGGTACCCCGCCGCGCGGCCGCTGAGGACCGCGCCCTCCCCACACGCCAGGACCCCGGCCAGGTACGTGGCCTCGACGCTCCGCGCCCGGTGGCCGACGCGGTAGACGCCTCGGTACTGCGGCAGCAGTGTCCCCGTGCCGAGTCGCTGCTCGATCTCCGCGGACGTCACACCTTCCTCGATGAGCTGCGCCCGGGTCGCCACACCCCACTGCGCCGACGCCAGCTCCCCGATGACCTTCTCGGCCGTCCTGACTTGTACTCCCATGACGAGTACAAGGCCGGACAGCCTCCGCTCTCGCCCCCGGGTAGCCTCGCCGACCCTCATGCGCAACCCCCGAGACTTCCTCAAGCCCCTCGCCGTCGGCGCCCCGGATCCCGCGGCCGAGATCCCGTTCGGCCCGTCGCGGATGATCCACTTCTTCGACCCCTCCAACGAGCGGATCGTCGCGAAGCTGCCCGACCTCGCCGGCAAGGCGGACATCCTCCTGGGCAACCTCGAGGACGCCATCGCGGTGGAGAGCAAGGAGGCCGCGCGCGACGGGCTCGTACGGGTCGGGAAGGAGCTCGACCTCGGCATGGCCGCGCTGTGGACACGGGTCAACTCGCTCGAGTCCCCGTGGGCGCTCGACGACCTCACGACGCTCGTCACCGAGATCGGGGACCGGCTCGACGTGGTGATGATCCCCACGGTCCAGGGCGCCTGGGACATCCACTACGTGGATCGGCTCCTGGCCCAGCTCGAGGCCAAGGCCGGCGTGCGGGAGCCCATCCTCGTCCACGCGATCCTCGAGACCGCCCAGGGGGTGGCGAACCTCGAGGAGATCACCACCGCCTCACCGCGCATGCAGGGCGTCTCGCTCGGCCCGGCCGATCTCGCCGCCTCGCGGCGGATGAAGACCACGCGCGTCGGCGGCGGGCATCCCGGCTACCGGACCATCGAGGACCCGTCTCCCGACGCGCCGGACGCCCCGCGCGCCTCCTCCCAGCAGGACCCGTGGCACTACACGGTCGCGCGCATGGTCGACGCGTGCACGGCGGCGGGGATCCTCCCCTTCTACGGGCCGTTCGGGGACATCAAGGACGTCGCGGGCTGTGAGGTCCAGTTCCGCGCCGCGTTCCTGCTCGGTTGCGTGGGTGCCTGGTCCCTACACCCCGTGCAGATCGACATCGCGAAGAAGGTCTTCTCGCCCGACCCGGACGAGGTGAGGTTCGCCAAGAAGGTGATCGAGGCGATCCCCGACGGGCGCGGCGTGCACATGATCGACGGCAAGATGCAGGACGACGCGACGTGGAAGCAGTGCCGGGTCATGGTCGACCTCGCGGAGATGCTCGCGGCCAAGGATCCCGAGCTGGCCGCGGCCTACGGGCTGTCCGGCGATGGCGCCGCGAATGGAGCGACGGGCGCGGACTCCTCCGCGCTGGCCGGAAGCGCCGCCCGAGAGTAGTCTCTTGTGCCGATCGGCACAACCCCAGGAGCTGCCAATGCCCGCACGAGTCCTCGTTGTCGCAAACCGCACCGCCCACACGCCGGCCCTCCTCGAGGCCGTGCGCGCCCGGGCGCACGCAGGCGACGTCGACTTCCACCTCGTCGTGCCCGCCACGCCGCACGGCCTCCACCGCTTCGTCGACCCCGAGGACGACGATCACGTGGAGGCCGAGGCCGTCCTCGCCGACGCCCTCGAGGCGCTGTCGGGGGCGGCGGGCCGCAAGGTCACCGGGGAAGTGGGCGTCCCCGAGCCCCTCGCGGCGATCCACGACGCGGTGCACCTCCACGGCGCGGACGAGATCATCGTCTCGACGCTGCCGGCGCGGGTGTCGCGCTGGCTGCGGGTCGACCTCGTGAGCAAGGCCCGGGGCCTGGGGCTGCCGGTCACGCACGTCGAGGCCACGGAGGTGCCCGCCTAGCGGGTCCCCGGGGAGCCCGCACAGGTCTGGGCTCCGCGGTCAGGTCGCGTCGACCCACCGCGAGCCGAGCAGCGGCGGCAGGAGCTCGAGCAGCTTGCTCTTGTGGCCGAACTTCAGGACATGCTCGCTTCCGTCGTCGGCGGTCACGACCAGCTTGCGAGCCTTGAGTCGACCCTTCTCGAAGCGGGCGGAGGCGACCGCGTCGAGCGGAGTGAGCAGCGCGTCCTCGATCTGGCCGGCCGCCTCGCGCGCGGTGACCGTGTCGGCGTCGGCCTCGATCGCCGCCTTGATCTCGTTCATCGCCCGCGCCCTCGCGAGCGCCCGCGCCACGCCCGCCGCCGCTCCTCCAGCCGCTCCGGCCTGGAATGCGAGCGCGCGGCCCGCCTTCCAGCGCGTGCCCTCGACCTTCGCCAGCCCCACGAGCACCCACCCGTCGTCGAACACGAACATCCGCAGCGGGCGGCGAACCCCCTCGACCAGCATCGGATCGACCTCACCGCGGTAGGCCATGGCTTCTCCGTACCCTGCCGTCGCCATAGTCATCCCGGGCGATAGCCTGCGCCGCCGCATGGCCGGTACTTCGTCCCCCTCCGCTCCCGCCGCGCGGTCGCCCGGGAGGGTCGCATAGGTGCGCTTCTTCGAGTACGAGGCCCGCGAGGTCGTCAAGCGGGCGGGCATCCCCGTCACCGACTTCGGCTTCGCCACGAGCGCCGACCAGGCGCGGGAGATCGCCCAGCGCATCGGGGGGCCGACGGTCGTCAAGTCCCAGGTCCTCACGGGAGGGCGGATGAAGGCGGGGGGGGTGGCGTTCGCCGACACACCCGCCGAGGCCGCCGACCACGCCGCCCGGATCCTGGACCTCGAGATCAACGGGCACATACCCCGCGGGGTCCTCGTGGACCCGAAGGCACAGGTCAAGCAGGAGTACTACGCCGCCGTGGTGTGGGACGGACTGAGCAAGCAGCCGGTGATGATCTTCTCCCCGGTCGGCGGGATCGACATCGAGCAGGTCGCCTCCGAGCAGCCCGACAAGGTCGGCCGGCGGCACTTCTCGACGCTCAACCCCGTCTCGGACTTCATGGCCAAGGAGGTCATCGCCTCCACCGGGGTCACCGGCCGCGCGCTCACGCGAACGGTCCCCATCCTCACCCGGCTGGCCCGGCTCTTCCTCGGGCGCGACATGACGCTCGCGGAGATCAACCCGCTCGGAGAGCTCGAGGACGGCTCGTTCGTGGCCCTCGACGCGCACATGGACATGGAGAACGAGGGCCGGCCGCGGCAGAAGCGCCTTCTGCAGGATCTCGGCGTGGGCGACGAGGAGACCCGCCAGGCGCGCGAGCCCACGCCCTTCGAGCTCGCCGGCGAGGAGGTCGACGCCCAGGACCACCGCGGCGTGGCCGGCAACGTCACCGAGTTCGACGGTGACCTCGGGCTCGTGATCGGCGCCGGCGGCGGCTCGCTCACGCTCTTCGACGCCGTGCGCAAGTACGGCGGCAGGCCCGCGAACTACTGCGAGATCGGCGGCAACCCGTCGGTCGCCAAGGCGTGTGGCCTGGCCAAGCTCGTCCTCCAGAAGCCCGGCGTGGACAAGATCGCCGTGATGATGTCGATCGTCTCGAACACCCGGGTGGACATCGTCGCCCGCGGCGTGATCAAGGC